>PLOC01000066.1 GCA_003141955.1 Chloroflexota bacterium | reverse complement strand
CCTGACCGGCGTCGCTGTCTAAAGCGAGCGGGACCTGTTTGCTGGCGGCGTCGACTAGAAGGGGTCGACCGAGCAGGAAGCCCTGGCCCAGTCGGATGTCGAGGGCGCGCAAGACGGCGAGCTCCTGGTCGGTCTCGATACCCTCGGCGATCAGGTGGAAGCCGGTCGCGCGAGCGAAGTGACGCAGGCCGGCGATCATGGCGTGACGGGCATAGTCGGACTCGAGGCCGGCGACGAGAGAACGATCGAGCTTTACGAACGCCGGGCGCAGCTCCAGGATGTGGCGCAGGCTGGCGAACCCGGCACCCGCATCATCCACTGCAAGTTCCACGTTCCGTCCCAGCGCGGCCATCGCCGCGCGGAACGCCGGATAGTCGGCGATGGCCGTGTGTTCGGTCACCTCCAGCACCAGGCGTCGGCGGCTTCCATGCAGGAGCGTGCGCAGGGGCTCCCTCGCAAGAATGAGTTCGGGGGACGCGTTCAGATTGAGCCATGCCGACCGTGGCAGCGTCTCCGCGGCCGCAAGAGCAACCTGGAGCGTGATGGTCTCTAGCTCGGCCCCGAGGCCGATCGCGGCCGCCCTGGCGAACACGATCTCGGGTTCGGTGCCGTCGTTGAAGCGCGTGAGCGCCTCGTAGCCGACGATCGGATTGCGCCCGAACTCGACGATCGGTTGGAAGACCGGCTGGAAGGCTCGGTGGCCGATGATGTCCAAGATGTAGTCGCGACTCCGACCCACCTCAGTGCGATCCGCCACGTCTCGGCCGATGAGTGCCCCGGCCAGGTCCGCGAACTCGGCGAGGGCCGGCAGCACCTCGGTGACGGCGACCTCTCCGACGGATCCTTTAGCGTAGAGGACGAGCAGCCCGATGACTGCCTCGTCGTGGCGCACGGGCGCGCACGCGAGCGCGTGGACGCCGAGGCCCCTCAGGATGTGGTTGTACGGGTTCGAGTGCCGGTTCACCCACCGCTCGATCCAGGGGCCTTCGGCTGCCCGGTCGCGAAGGTGCCGACTCAGCTGCTCCGGCAGCCGTTTCAGCGGCGGGTCGGGCTGGCCCTCGACGAAGAGGCCGATCGGCCATGCACGCTCATCGAGTCCGAAGATGGCGAGCTGCGCGGCCATGACGTCGGGGAGGCCCACGACTCGGCGGCAGATCGCCTGCGCGGTCGCCTCCGGCGTGTCGCCTGCGCGCCGGCCTCGGATCGTGTCGGCGATGAGCGCACGCTCCCTCGCGAGCTGAACGGAACGCTCCTGGAGTGCCCGCTCACGCGTCACGTCGCGCTTGACGGCCACGTAGCTGTTGATCGCGCCCGAGGGGTCGCGGATTGGCGACATGACGGCCTCCTCGGTGAAGAGCGAACCGTCCTTGCGCCGGCTGACAAGGTCTCCCGTCCACGGCTCGCCGCTCGTGAGGACGGCCCACAACGCCTCGTAGAACGAGGGCGGCTGGAGGCCGCTTTGCAGTAGGCTCAGGTTCTGGCCGATGACCTCGTGGCGACTGTACCCGGTTACTTTCTCAAAGGCGGGATTGACGTAGGTGATCCGTGCCTCACGGTCGGCGATCACGACCGACTCGGCCACCTGCTCGATTGCGCCGACGAGCCGATCGTGCTCCGCCTCCGTCTTCGTAGGTTCGGAGACGTCAATGCCGATGCCACCCACTCCGATGCCTGAGTCGCCGGTCACCGGGGGCGCTTCCGTCAGATCGCTGAGCAGCGTGAAGGGGATGGAGAGGGTCGGGTCCACAACCTCCTGGGGCGACGCCGAAACCTGCGCCCGGCGTGGTAGTCCGCGCCTGGATGTCTGGCGGCGCAGCCTGGGCGGGTCGACGTGCGCCCCGTCCTTGGGCTCCGAATCTTCCATGAGGGCGACCTTCCGGGACGCCTGACTATGGCGGCTCAGGCCAGTTCGTCATGCAACCCTGCCATGTACAGCCACAATTGACAACATTATCTCACTTCACGGAACATGAGATCCCCGGTTTCGCTGCGCTACGCGAGCTTGCCGGTATGCGGAGTTGCGCAGGCGGGCCGAGTTGGCGCGCTCCCGCCGCGCATCTCAGCTGGCGCCGCGGGTGCTACTGGCGCCGCGGGTGCTACGTCTCGATCGCCGGCGGGCGCGATACCAGGCGAGATACTCCAGCAGCTCGTCCCGCTCGTCGTCCGCCAAATTGGCGAAGAGGGCCGCGCTCACCGCGTTCGCGGTATTCGGCTCCGACTCGCCGGGCACGCGATAGCCGCTCAGGCGCATGAGCTCGGCATATGGCACTGTGAGGGCCTCGCTGAGCGCGTGCAGAACCTGCGGCGAGGGCTTCTTGACGGCGTCGTTCTCGAGCTTGCTCAAGTAAGCCGCGGAGATGCCCGCTGCCCGGGCCGCGTCGACGGCCGACAGTCCGCGAACCTCGCGTGCCTGTTTGAGCACGGTTCCGAGTGAAGGGGTCATCCCGACTCCTGTCCTACAGTAGAGGAGCCGTAACTACTATGGACAATAGCACCATTGAGTGGTTCACTGCAATTGCAGCAGTGGCCGGAGCGTCTCCCGGCGGTGGACTTGGTTCACCGCTTCCCCGGATGCCAAGGGCGAAGGCGGAAGCCATGATAATCGATCATGACGGCAACGAATTCGACTCGACGATCGAGTTGCCGTCGGCGGTTGTCACGTCAGCACTGAAGTCGCTCGATATTCCGCAGCTATGACTCGTTGGCTATGACTCGTTTCACCTGTTCACTCATCGGTCACGACTGGATGCGGAACGGCGTGTGGCCGCGCAACCGCGGTCGCGGGCTCCGAATTTCACGCGACTGGCAACGGTGTCTCCGGTGCGGTCAGTGGGAACTCGTGCCGGACCTGGCGGAAACCCCGCGAAAGGCCTCCAGTGGGGTGGGTACGTCGCAATGAGCGTCTTCAAGGTCGGCTCGATTGACGACGGCAGAACTCCGTGCGAACAGAGGTGACCGGACACCCCGGGTTCTTCGGGTGCATCCTCGGGAGCGAGGCGCCAGAGCGCGACGCCGACGCCGGACTCGCCACCGAGACCCTGATCGAGCCCCCCGTCCCTCTTCTCCCAGGGCGCCCCGAACGACAAGCGCTCCGGGGCCGGCTCGATCATCACGCCGGTATTCGATCCAGTCTGGGGAACGCTCGACGCACCGACTTCGCAGGGCGGTGACGGCTGGCTCGCCCGCGGTGGGCAAGAGGGCGAAAGCCTGGCCGTCGAGGTCGAGATCTTCGGCGATGGTTTCCACGTCCTCCGGTCAGATCCGGACCGGCGCGTTCGACCGCCTGTCGGACTGGATCAACATGCAGTCCGGCTTCATCACGGTCCGCGATGCCTGGCACGTCCACCCTCGTGAGACCGACGCTCCCGACTCCGATCCGGCGAAGGCCACGCTCTGGGTACGCCTGGACCAGATAGTCATGGTTGCCCAACGGTCGCCTGTCGTCCTGAACCGTCCCGGAGCGCCAGCCGTCCAGAAGCAGCGATGCAAGGTCCAGATCGTCACAGCAGACTACAACGTGCGGGGCAACGTCCACGTCCACACCGACGGATCGATGAGCCACTTCCTCGACATGTCCGATCCGCGCTTCTTGCCCATCACCGACCTGACGGTCCAGTGGGGGCCCGATGCGGCGCTGGTGACCCGGTTCCCGTTCGCCGTGATCAATCGCGCCCAGATGCTGACCGTCCTCGATGAATCCTTGGACCCGGTCGGTGAGCTGGATGAACCGGAGGCACGTGACCGCGACGCAGCGTGCCGGTAGCTGCGTAGAGGCCCGCGCCGCCGGA
>PLOC01000012.1 GCA_003141955.1 Chloroflexota bacterium | reverse complement strand
TCGAACTTCTTCTTCGCCATCGCTGTGGCTCCCTCGCTCCTACTTTCGGGCTGGGTGGATTGGTCAGACTCTTGACTTGGCTACGAGCTCGGCCGCCACGCTGGCGGGGACCTCGGCGTAGTGGGACAGCTCCATTGAGTAGCTTGCGCGGCCCTGCGTCATCGACCGCAGGTCGGTGGCGTAGCCGAACATCGTGGCCAGAGGGACTCGCGCCCGGACGACCTGCGTCGATCCGCGCGCCTCCATTGCCTCGATGTGACCCCGCCGGGCATTGAGATCGCCTATGACGTCGCCGAGGAACGCTTCCGGCATCGTCACCTCGACCCGCATGAGTGGCTCGAGGATCACCGGATGAGCCCTGGAGACGGCATCCTTGATCGCCAGCGAGCCAGCGATCTTGAACGCCATTTCGCTGGAGTCGACCTCGTGGAAGGACCCGTCGAAGAGGGTCACTTTCACGTCGACCATCGGGTAGCCGGCGTAGGGGCCGGTTTCGAGCGCCTCACGGATGCCCTGGTCGATCGGCTTGATGTACTCACGCGGGATGATCCCGCCGACGATCTTGTCGATGAACTCGTAGCCCTTACCGGGCTCGTTCGGTTCCGCCTTGATGACGGCGTGGCCGTACTGGCCCTTGCCGCCGGTCTGCTTGACGTGGCGGCCGTTGCCCTCTGAGGCGCGGCGGATCGTCTCCCGGTAGGAGACGCGCGGCCGGCCGACATTGGCCGCGACCTTGAACTCGCGGACCATGCGATCCACGAGAACGTCGAGATGCAGCTCGCCCATGCCGGCGATGCGGGTCTGGCCGCTCTCCTCGTCCGTGTGGACGCGGAAGGTGGGGTCTTCATCGGCCAGGCGCTGAAGGGCGAGAGCCAGCTTGTCCTGATCGGCCTTGGTCTTGGGCTCGATGGCGACTTCGATGACCGGCTCGGGGAAGACGATCGACTCGAGGACAACCGGATGGTCCGGGTCGCTCAGCGTGTCGCCGGTATAGCTCTCCTTGAGGCCGACCGCGGCGGCGATGTCTCCCGCATAGACGGTTTCGATCTCCTCGCGGTGATTAGCGTGCATCTGGAGGATGCGACCGATCCGCTCCTTCTTGCCCTTCGTCGCGTTCAGGACGTAGGACCCGGCGTTGAGAGTCCCCGAGTAGACCCGGAAGTAGGCCAGCTTGCCGACGTAGGGATCCGCCGCGATCTTGAAGACAAGGGCGCTGAAGGGCTCTTTGTCGTCGGCGGTGCGGAGGACTTCCTTGTGCGTGACCGGGTGCTCGCCGATCACCGGCGGCACGTCCAGGGGCGAAGGGAGGTAATCCACGACCGCGTCCAGGACCGGCTGCACGCCCTTGTTTTTCAGGGCGGACCCTGCCAGGACCGGAACTATGCGGTACTCGAGGGTGCCCAGGCGCAGGCCCCGCTTGATGTCCGCGGGGCTCAAGGTGTGGCCTTCGAGGTACTTGTGGGTCAGCTCGTCGTCCATTTCGGCGACGGTCTCGACCATCTTCTCGCGCTGCGTGCGGGCGGCCTCGACCAGATCAGCCGGGATCTCGATCGTCTCCGACTCGGCGCCCAGGTCCTCGGCCCGATAGACGATCGCCTTCATGGAGATCAGGTCCACGACGCCGCGGAACTTCTCCTCGTTCCCGATCGGGAGCTGGATCGGCACGGGCCGCGCCCCGAGGCGCTCGCGGATCATGTCCACGCAGCGCCAGAAGTCGGCGCCGGTGCGGTCCAGCTTGTTGATGAAGCAGATGCGCGGCACGCGGTACCGGTCCGCCTGGCGCCAGACGGTTTCGGACTGGGGCTCCACACCGGCCACGCCGTCGAAGACCACGACCGCGCCATCGAGCACTCGCAGGCTGCGCTCGACCTCGACCGTGAAGTCCACGTGCCCGGGCGTATCGATGATGTTGATTCGATAGTCGTTCCAGAAGCACGTGGTAGCCGCGGCAGTGATCGTGATGCCGCGCTCCTGCTCCTGGGGCATCCAGTCCATGGTGGCCGCGCCCTCATGGACTTCACCGAGCTTGTAGATCTTCTTGGTATAGAAGAGCACGCGCTCGGTGACAGTGGTCTTCCCAGCGTCGATATGGGCGATGATTCCGATGTTCCGCGTCTTGCCTAGCGGAACCTGACGTGCCACGAAGGTCTATCTCTCCTGCTGGGAACCGACTACCACTTGAAATGGGTGAAGGCCCGGTTGGCCTCGGCCATCTTGTGGGTATCGTCCTTACGCTTGACCGCAGCGCCGAGGCCGTTCATGGCATCGACGAGCTCCGCGGCAAGCTTTTCCGACATGCTCTTGCCGCTGCGCTTGCGGGCTGCCTGGACGAGCCAGCGGACGCCGAGCGAAATGCGACGATCGCCCCGGATCTCGACCGGGACCTGGTAGGTGGCGCCACCGACGCGGCGGGGCTTGACTTCGATGATCGGAGTGGCGTTGCGCATCGCCGACTCGAGCACTTCGATGCCGGGCCGACGCGCCTGTGCCTCCGCGCGGGCCAGGGCCTCGCGCAGGATTCGTTCGGAGAGGTGACGCTTGCCGTCCGTCATCAGCTTGGTCGCGAAGCGGCCGCTGAGTCGGGTCGTCGGGGCGCCCTGATACTTGGTCTTGCGGGCGGTGGTATGACGACGCGGCATCGCTACTTCTTGCCCTTCTGCTGGGGAGCCTTCGCGCCGTACTTGGAGCGGCCTTGCTTGCGGTCGCGGACCCCGGCAGCGTCGAGGGTGCCACGGATGATGTGGTACTTGACCGACGGCAGGTCCTTCACGCGGCCACCGCGGACCAGCACGACCGAGTGCTCCTGGAGGTTATGGCCGATCCCGGGGATGTAGGCCGTGACCTCCATCTGGTTCGTCAGCCGGACGCGGGCGATCTTTCGAAGGGCCGAGTTCGGCTTCTTCGGCGTCATCGTGCGCACTTGCAGGCAGACGCCGCGCTTCTGCGGTGCACCGGGGATGGGCACCTGGCGCTGGCGCAGGCTGTTCCAGTTCTTGCGCATGGCCGGGGCCTTGATCTTCCCGATCTTCGGCTGGCGGCCATGCCGCACGAGCTGGCTGATGGTCGGCACGGAGACGCTGCTCCTTTCGTTTCTGGCAGTTGGTGTTGACGATGGTTTCCCACGATCCCGACGCCGATGCGGGCTTTCGAGGCCGGGCTTAGCCCGGGCTCGGGTCCGATCGACGGGATTCTGCGCTGCCGCGGTGGCCTCCAGCGTCCGATGGGCCGCCGCAGCGGCACCCGTCGCGACATGGAGGCGATCTGTCAGGCGCGGATCGCTTCGATGTTCTGGCGAGCCGCCACTCCCCGGCCTGGGCAGGCCTGGCAGCGCGTTCTCCGCCTTCCGGTTGGCCTTCTCGGAACTCGCGATCGGCGCACGCCGACCGCAGCCTCCCGTGGAGCCACGAGCGCGGAGTCTATCAGCAGCCGACCGGGAGTGTCAAACCTCCGGAGGCGCCCCGGGCTCGCTCCGCTCCCCTATTCCGAGGGCAGTCGCCGAGGGTCCGGCGGCTACTTCTCTTCCTTCTCTGTGTCACCACCCAGGAGCGCCGCCAGGTCCACGTCGTCGGTGGAGCCGGCCTCGTCGCCCTGGGCGCCAAGAGCGCCCAGGAACGGGTTGACGAAGTCCTCGTCGTCGCGCGCCCCGCCCGTGGTCGAGACCAGAAGCGAGGCCAGATCCGTCGTCTCGTCGGAGGGCATCTGTCCGGCCTCCTCGAGGAACGGGTTGTACTCGTACTCCGGTCCGCGCAGCCTCTCGAGCGACTCACCGGCAAGAGCCTCTTCGGCGGCCCGGC
Organism: Chloroflexota bacterium; assembly: GCA_003141955.1. Classification (GTDB taxonomy): domain Bacteria; phylum Chloroflexota; class Limnocylindria; order Limnocylindrales; family CSP1-4; genus Fen-1039. The sequence continues at coordinate 11,647 of PLOC01000012.1, read as the reverse complement.
GGGCCCGCTCGCGAGCGGCGGCGATGTTGGCCGGCGCGCCCGTCCCAGCCGGGATGAGCTTGCCGATTATCACGTTCTCCTTGAGGCCGATCAGGTGATCCTTGGCGCCGTTGATGGCCGCCTCGGTGAGCACCCGGGTCGTCTCCTGGAAGGAGGCGGCGGCGAGGAAGGACGAGGTGTTGAGCGAGGCCTTGGTTACGCCGAGCAGAACCGTCTGGGCCGTGGCGGGCTCGCCGCCCTCGGCCAGGACGCGGTTGTTGACTTCCTCGAAGTCGAGCCGATCGATCAGCTCGGTCGGCAGGAGTTCGGTGTCGCCCGGCTGGTCGATGCGCACCTTGCGCAGCATCTGGCGAACGATGATCTCGATGTGCTTGTCGTTGATCGTGACGCCCTGGCTGCGGTAGACCTTCTGAACTTCCTTGACCAGGTAGCGCTGGACGGAGTCCTTGCCGCGCGTCTCGAGGTATTCCTGCGGGTTGATCGGGCCGTCCGTGATCGCGTCGCCGGCACGGATCTCCACGCCGTTCTCGACCATGAGCTTGGCGTTGTGCGGGATCACGTACTCGCGCTCGACCGTGTCCTCGGAGCGGACGACGATGTCGTCGCCCTCGCGGACAAGGAAGCCCCTAGCCGGAGCCGTCAAGTCGGCGGACTTGTCACCGCTCTCCAAGCGGGCGATGACCTGGCCGGACTCGACGATGTCGCCTGCGGCAGCCAGCAGCTCCACTCCGGCGGGCAGGGCGATGTGGGTGTCGTACTGCTCGCGGCTGGTGACCTTGACGCGCGTGCCCAGGTCGCCGCGGACGATCTCGACGATGCCGTCGATGTGGCTGATCTCGGCCTTGCCCTTGGGAACGCGGCCTTCGAAGAGCTCCTCGACTCGCGGGAGACCGGCGGTGATGTCCAGGCCGGCGACGCCGCCGGTGTGGAACGTGCGCATGGTCAGCTGCGTGCCCGGCTCGCCGATCGACTGGGCGGCGATGATGCCGACGGCCTCGCCGATGCCGACGAGGAAGCCGGTCGCGAGGTTCCGGCCGTAGCACAGGCGGCAGACGCCCTGGCGAGCCTCGCAGGAGAGCGGTGAGCGGACGAGGACTTCGTCGATCCCCGACTCGTCGATGGCCGCCGCGACGGCCTCGGTCAGCTCCTGGTTGCGCTCGACGATCAGAGCGCCCGTTTCGGGGTGGAAGAGCGAAGCCGCGGAAAGGCGACCGACCATCCGCTTCTGGTAGGCGCCCTTTTCGTTGCTGGTGATCTCCGCGGACTCGGCCCGGGTGATCCAGCTGCCTTCCTGGGTGCCGCAGTCTTCCTCGCGGGTGATGACGTCCTGGGCCACGTCCACCAGACGCCGGGTCAGGTAGCCCGAGTCGGCGGTGCGGAGGGCCGTGTCGGCGAGACCCTTGCGGGCGCCGTGTGTCGAGATGAAGTACTCGAGGACCGTCATGCCCTCGCGGAAGTTGCTCCGCACCGGCACGTCGATGATGCGGCCCGACGGGTCGGCCATGAGGCCGCGCATGCCGCCGAGCTGGCTGATCTGGCCCTTGTTACCGCGGGCACCCGAGTCCGCCATCATGCGGACGGAGCCGAACGGATCGAGGCCGTCCATCATCGCGGTGGAGAGATCGTTGGTGGTCTTCTGCCAGACGTCGACGACCTGCTCGTAGCGCTCGTCGTCGGTGATCAGGCCGCGCTGGAACTGGCGGTCGATCTGGTCGACGGAGGCGTCGGCCTCGACCAGGCGGCGGCCCTTGTCGGGCGGGATCACGATGTCCGTGACGGCGATGGTCATCCCACCGCGGGTCGCGTATTTGAAGCCGACGCTCTTGACGCCGTCGACGACGACGGCCGTCTCCTCCGGGCCGAGAATGCGGTAGCACTCGTCGACCAGCTTGCGCAGCTCGGTTCGCTTCATGTTCACGTTCTTGAAGCGGAGCCGATCGGGGACTATCTGGTTGAAGATGATTCGCCCGACGGTCGTCCGGGCGCGAGTGTCGACGACCGCCCCAGCAGTCTCGTCCCAGGCCTTGACCATCGCCTCGACCGGCTCGTGCAGGGTGACCTCGCGGAGCTGGTAGGTGAGGATCGCCTCGCCCTCACTCGAGAAGAGGCGGACCTTCTTGCCCTCTGCCAGGGGCTTCTCCATGGTCAGGTAGAAGCAGCCCAGAACCATGTCCTGGGTCGGCGCCACGACCGGGCTGCCGTCCGCCGGGGAGAGCAGGTTGGCGGTCGACAGCATCATCGTCCGCGCCTCCTCCTGGGCGGCCGTCGAGAGCGGGACGTGGACTGCCATCTGGTCGCCGTCGAAGTCCGCGTTGAAGGCGGTGCAGACGAGCGGGTGGATCTGAATGGCCGAACCTTCGACCAGAATCGGCATGAAGGCCTGGATGCCCAGTCGGTGAAGAGTGGGGGCGCGGTTCAGCAGGACCGGGTGGTCCTTGATGACTTCCTCGAGAACGTCCCAGACCTCGGGCCGGACACGCTCGACGATGCGCTTGGCGCTCTTGATGTTGTGGGCGTGGCCCTTCTCGACCAGCAGGCGCATGACGAACGGCTTGAACAGCTCGAGCGCCATNNCCGGAGTAGTCCACGCGCTTGCCGAGCAGGTTCTGGCGGAACCGTCCCTGCTTGCCCTTGAGCATGTCCGAGAGGCTCTTGAGGCGATGGTTGCCGGTGCCGGCGATCGCGCGACCGCGGCGCCCGTTGTCGATCAGGGCGTCGCAGGCTTCCTGGAGCATGCGCTTCTCGTTGCGGATGATGATCTCCGGCGCGCCCAGCTCAAGAAGCCTCTTGAGCCGGTTGTTGCGGTTGATCACGCGCCGGTAGAGGTCGTTCAGGTCGGAGGTCGCGAAGCGGCCGCCGTCGAGCTGGACCATCGGGCGCAGATCCGGCGGAATGACCGGGATGACCGACAGGATCATCCACTCCGGCCGCGTGCCGGAGCGGCGGAATGCCTCGATCAGGCGCAGCCGCTTGATGGCCTTCTTGCGGCGCTGGCCCGACGTGGTCCGGACCTCGATGTGGAGGGCGCGAGCCAGCTCCTCGAGATCCATCCGGACGATGATGTCGCGGACCGCTTCGGCGCCCATGGCGGCGTGGAAGATCCGACCGCCGCGGCTGCCTGAGCCGTAGCGCTCGTCCAGGTAGCGGAAGTCGTTCTCCGAAAGCGTCATGAGCGGCTTGATCGATTCGATCTCGTCGCGCTGCTTGCGGATCTCGTCCTTGGCGCCCTCGGCGTCGCGGCGCAGACGCTCATGCTCGGCCTCGAGCTCGGCGTCGTTCTGCAGCTGCAGGTCGGTGATCTTCTGGCCGGCGCTGCGCTCCTCGTCGGCCTCGCGCTGCTGGATCTCCGAGGTGACGCGCTCGCTCTCGGCGGCCACGATCTTGCGGAGAGCGGCCGTCGCTTCCTTGCCGGCAGTGGCGCCGGCCGCGACCACCACCTCGCCCGTAACGGGGAAGGCGATCGCCTCGGGCGCGGCTCCCTTGCCGAGGCCGGACAGGAGCTTCTCGACCTTCTGCGCGGCCTCGACGATCTCCTCGGTGCGGGTGGTCCGCTGCTGCTCGAGCTCGCTCTTGGTGGCGGCAAGCTGGGCGTTGAGCTCGTCCTTCTGGCGATGGAAGCGCGACTTGAGCTCGTCCTCGAGATCGCTCAGGGCGCGGCCGCCCTTGCCTCCCCTACCCTCGGCCTCGTCCTCGAGCGCAGCCAGGGCTCGGCGGCGAGCTTCCTCGTCCACGTGGGTGACGATGTACAGGGCGAAGTAGAGAATCCGCTCCAGGTTGCGGGGGCTGATGTCCAGCAGGATGCCAAGGCGGCTCGGCGTGCCCTTGAAATACCAGATGTGGCTGACCGGGCTGGCAAGCTGGATGTGGCCCATGCGCTCGCGACGAACCTTGGAGCGAGTGACCTCCACGCCGCACTTGTCGCAGATGATGCCCTTGTACCGAATCCGCTTGTACTTGCCGCAGTAGCACTCCCAATCCTTGGTGGGACCGAAGATGCGCTCGTCGAAGAGACCGTCCTTCTCCGGCTTGAGCGTGCGGTAGTTGATCGTCTCGGGCTTGGTGACCTCACCCGAGGACCAATCCCGGATCTGCTCTGGACTGGCGAGCGAAATCCGGATCGCGTTGAAGTTGTTGACTTCGAGCATTCCTCTCCTCCACGCCGCCGCCTGGCTCGGTGGCGTAGTTCGAACCGTGGACCGGCGATGCCTGGCTGGCCGGGCACAGGCGCCGCGTCATGCGTGCAGTTGGATCAGTCTTCGAACCCAGCGAGGTTGATGCCGCCGAGATCCGGCATCGGATAGGTACCGGAGTCCTCGGCGAAGCGGATCTCTTCGTCGTTCTCGTTGAGGATCTCCACGTTGAGCCCCAGGCTCTGGAGCTCCTTGATGAGGACCTTGAACGACTCCGGAACTCCCGGCGCCTGGATCTCCTCACCCTTGACGATCGCCTCGTAGGTTTGGACTCGACCCATGACGTCGTCCGATTTGACGGTGAGCAGCTCCTGCAGAATGTTCGCCGCGCCGTAGGCCTCGAGGGCCCAGACCTCCATCTCACCGAAGCGCTGGCCGCCGAACTGGGCCTTGCCGCCCAGGGGCTGCTGCGTGATGAGGCTGTAGGGCCCGGTGGACCGAGCGTGGATCTTGTCCTCCACCAGGTGGTGGAGCTTGAGCATGTAGATGTAGCCGACGGTGATCGGCCGATCGAACGGCTCCCCCGATCGTCCGTCGCGGAGTGTGATCTTACCGTCCTCGGGCAGGCCGGCTTCGCGCAGCTCGTCGCGGATCTGCTCTTCGGTGGCGCCGTCGAAGACGGCCGTGGCGGCCTTGAGCCCGCGCTCGTGGAGCGCCCAGCCAAGGTGCGTCTCTAGGATCTGACCGATGTTCATTCGGCTCGGCACGCCGAGCGGGTTGAGGACGATGTCGACCGGAGTGCCGTCCGGCAGGAACGGCATATCTTCCGCCGGCAGGACCTTGGCGATGACGCCCTTGTTGCCGTGGCGGCCGGCCATCTTGTCGCCGACGCTGACCTTGCGCTTCTGGGCGACCGAGACGCGGACCAGGCGGTTCACGCCCGGCATCAGCTCGTCGCCTTCCTCGCGGGAGAAGATCCGGACATCGACAACCTTGCCGCGCTCGCCGTGGGGCAGGCGCAACGACGAGTCTTTGACCTCGCGGGCCTTCTCGCCGAAGATGGCGCGCAGGAGGCGCTCCTCCGCGGTCAGCTCCGTCTCGCCCTTGGGCGTGATCTTGCCCACCAGGATGTCGCCCGGCTGGACCTCGGCGCCGATGTAGACGATGCCCTCCTCGTCGAGGTCCTTGAGGGATTCCTCGCCGACGTTGGGGATGTCGCGGGTGATCTCCTCGGGCCCGAGCTTGGTGTCGCGCGACTCCAGCTCGTGCTTCTCGATGTGGATGCTGGTGAAGAAGTCTTCCTTGACGAGGCGCTCGCTGATGACGATGGCGTCCTCGTAGTTGCAGCCCTCCCAGCTCATGAACGCGACCAGCACGTTGCGGCCCAGGGCCAGCTCGCCGTGGTCCGTGGAACTCGAGTCGGCGATCGGGAAGCCGGCCTCGAGGCGCTGGCCGACGTCGACGATCGGGCGCTGGTTTATGCACGTCCCCTGGTTGGAGCGGACGTACTTCTGGAGCAGGTACTCGTCGAGCTCGCCGGCATCGGTCTCGATCTGGATCCGGTCGGCGGTCACGCTCGTGACAACGCCCGGACGGCGCGACACGACGACCTGGCCCGAGTCCAGGGCCGAGCGCCACTCCATGCCGGTGCCGACGATCGGCGCCTCCGGCTCCAGGAGTGGCACGGCCTGGCGCTGCATGTTCGAGCCCATCAGGGCGCGGTTGGCGTCGTCGTGCTCGAGGAACGGGATCAGGGCCGTGGCCACCGAGACGACCTGCTTGGGCGACACGTCCATGTACTCGATCTGGCTGGGTCGAGCCTCGGGGAACTGATCGCGGAAGCGGCACGGGATGCGGTCGTGGACGAAATGTCCCTCGGCATCCAGTTCGGCGTTGGCCTGGGCGACGAAGTGCTCTTCTTCCTCATCGGCCGCCAGGTACTCGATCTCGCTGGTGACGATGGGGCGGATCTGGAAGGCCCCGGCCTTGACGCGCTTCAGCTCGGCGATGGCCGCGTCGTTGAAACGCTGCCCGGCTTTGAGGATGACCTTGCCGTCCTTGCCGATCACGTCGGCGCCGGCCTCGCGGCGGGCGATGTCCGGATCGTCCCAGGCGACCGTGCGCTTCACCTTGCGGTAAGGCGTCTCGATGAAGCCATATGGGTTGATCCGGCCAAAGGTGGCGAGCGAGCCGATCAGGCCGATGTTCGGGCCTTCGGGCGTCTCGATCGGGCAGATGCGGCCGTAGTGGCTGTGGTGGACGTCGCGAACGTCGAAGCCGGCGCGCTCCCGCGAGAGGCCACCGGGGCCCAGGGCCGAGAGGCGGCGCTTGCTTGTCAGCTCGGCCAGAGGGTTGGTCTGGTCCATGAACTGGCTCAGCTGGCTGCCGCCGAAGAACTCCTTCATCGCCGCCACTACCGGGCGGATGTTGATGAGCGCGTTCGGCGTGGCCTTGTCGATCTCCTGGATCGTCATGCGCTCGCGGACGACGCGCTCCATGCGGAGCAGGCCGACCCGGAAGGCGTTCTGGATGAGCTCGCCGTTGGCTCGGATGCGGCGGTTGCCCAGGTGGTCGATGTCGTCGGCGATGCCCGTGCCGCGGTTGAGCTCGATCAGATGCCCGACGATCGCGGCGATGTCCTCGCGGGTGATGATCCGCTGCTCGCGATCCAACTCGATCCCCATTCGATCGACGACCGGCGTCAGCTTCTTGTTGAACTTGTAGCGGCCGACGCGACCGAGGTCGTAGCGGCGGAAGTTGAAGAAGAGGCTCTCGACGAGCTGGCGGGCGTTGTCGCCGGTGGGCGGGTCGCCCGGGCGCAGCTTCTTATAGACCTCGATCAGGGCATCCTGCTGGGTCTTGGTCAGATCCTTATCCAGCGTCGAGGCGATGTACTGATGCTCAGGGTCCGTGTCGACGGTCGCGAACAGGGCGCCGATCTCGTCGTTGCTCTCGTAGCCGACGGCGCGCAGCAGCGTGGTCGCGGCGATCTTGCGCTTGCGATCCACTTTGACCGAAAGGAGGTCCTTGTTGCTCGTCTCGAACTCGAGCCAGGCGCCGCGGTTCGGGATCACCTTGGCCGAGTAGAGCGTGCGGCCGCTCGTCGGGTCGTCGGCGGCGCTGTAGTAGACGCCGGGCGAGCGGACCAGCTGGCTGACGACAACGCGCTCGGCGCCGTTGATGATGAAGGTTCCCTGGTCTGTCATGAACGGGAAGTCGCCCATGTAGACCCGCTGGCGCTGGATCTCGCCGGTCTCCTTGATCAGGAGCTCGACGTTGACGTACAGGGGCCGGCCGAAGGTGAGGTCCTTGGTCCGGCACTCGAGCTCGGCGTACTTGGGCGCGCCGAATTCATAGTCCAGGAAATGGAGTTCCATCACCTTACCGGTGAAGTCCTTGATCGGGCTGATCTCGTCGAACAGCTCCCGGAGCCCCTTGTCCACGAACCAGTCGAACGAAGTCAGCTGCAGCTCGATCAGGTTGGGGATTTCCAGGACTTCGGGGATCCGCGCGTATCGCCGTCGCGGCGTGATCGCGGAAGCGCGGGAGGACTCAGCGACAGACAGCATGAACCGCTCCTTGACGGAGGAGAAAGGGAAGGGCCGCGCTCACAGAAGGAGTAGGATACCGCGATTTCCGCCGGTGTCAAACGGGCGCGCCAGAAGAACCCCAGGCCCCGACCCGGCCGACGCAACGGCCATCGCGGATTCGGCCCGACGGGGCGGTCGTCCGCCCCACCGTCCGAGTACAGACTACTTGATCTCGACCTTCGCGCCCTGCTCCTCGAGGGCGGCCTTGATCTTTGCGGCCTCGTCCTTGTTGACGCCTTCCTTCACCGGCTTCGGGAAGCTGTCAACAAGGTCCTTGGCCTCCTTGAGGCCGAGGCCGGTCAGCTCGCGCACGACCTTGATGACCGGGATCTTGTTCGGGCCGATTTCCATGAGGATCGCGGTGAACTCCGTCTGCTCCTCGACTTCGGCGACGGCAGCAGCAGCCGGGGCGGCGACGGCGACGGCGCCGGCGGCAACCGGGGCGGCGGCGACGACGCCGAACTTGTCCTCGAACGCCTTCTTGAAGTCGGCGAGCTCGAGAACGGTCATCGAGGCGAAGGCCTCGAGCATCTGGTCCTGAGTCAGCTTTGCCATTTGTTCAGTTACTCCTCGTGGGCCTGGGGCCGCAGGGCTCCGGGCGAATTTGACTCGAAACGGCGCGGATCAGGCGCCTTGCCTGTCGGCGAGGGCTTGCACCAGGCCAGCGATCTCGCGCAACGGGGCGTCGAACAGGCCGGCCATCGTGGCCAGTGGCGCGGAGATCGCGCCGGCGACCTGGGCCAGGACGACGTCCCGGCTGGGCAGCTGCGAGAGCCGCACGACTCCGCCGGCGTCGATGACGCGGGTCCCGAGAACGGCGCCCGTGATCTTGACCAGGCGGTACGGTCGCACTGCGTCGAGGACTGCCCTGGCGGCAGCGGCCTCGTCGCCACGAGCGAAGGCCACCGCCGTGGGACCCTCGAGGAGGAGACCCAGGGTCTCCGCCCCGGCGTCGCGGGCGGCGATTTTCATCAGCCGGTTCTTGACGACGCGGTACGTGACGTTCTGCTTGCGCAGGGATCGACGGATCTCGCCGAGCTCGGAAACCCTGAGGCCGCGATATTCGGAGACGATCATCGCCGTGCTGCCCCGAGCTTCCTCGGTCAGCCCCGCGACGGTCTCGCGCTTGGCCTCGGTAGGCATTGCCAACCTCCTTGGGCTGCTGCGCGCAGCCGGCGCGCGGCGGTGGGCCGATCGGGTCCGCGTTTGCGGCACCGACCAAAACGCCCCTGCGACGGCTCATCGCCACAGGGGCGCTCCCACCCACGCGGATGGAGGCCTGGTCCCTGCCTCGGCGTGCCCGCCGGCGTCTCGGCCGGCGAATTGAGTCGGGAGCCGCGACCTCGGCCGGTTCCTCGGGCGGTGCCACGGCGCGCCGACGCATGCTGTCTGCGGCGGTCCGTCGTATTCGGTTCGTGGCGGCTGGCGCCTGCGCGGCGCTTCGTCGCCTGGCGGGGTCCACGTCGCCGTGGCCTCGCCTCATATGTTGGCGGCTCGACCCTTCGGGCCGGCCGCGGGTGCGGCGGTGGCCTAGGAGGCCGCGGCGATCGCGAGCAGAGCCGGGATGTCGATCCGGATGCCGGGGCCCATGGTCGGGACGATCGTGAGAGTCCGCAGGTACTGACCCTTGGCGCCGCTCGGGCGCGCGCGGTTGATCGCATCCACCAGGGTCGCCAGGTTGTCGACCAGTTGCTGGCTCTCGAAGCTCGCCTTGCCGAAGGGGACGTGGATGATGCCGCCCTTGTCGACCTTGAACTCGACGCGGCCGGCCTTGACTTCCTTGATGGCGCGCTCGAGGTCGAAGGTGATCGTGCCGGACTTGGGGTTCGGCATGAGGCCCTTGCGGCCGAGGATCCGGCCGAGCTTGCCGACCATGCCCATCACGTCGGGGGCGGCCAGGGCGACGTCGAAGTCCGTCCAGCCAGCCTCGATCTTCTTCACCAGATCATCGGCGCCGACCTCGTCCGCACCGGCGCGCAGCGCCTCCAGGGCCTTCTCGCCCTGGGCGAAGACCACGACGCGAATCTTCTTGCCGGTGCCGTGGGGCAGAACGACGGTGCCGCGGACCATCTGGTCGGCGTGACGGGGGTCGACGCCTAGGCGGAGATGCGCCTCGATGCTGGCGTCGAACGACACGTAGCTGGTCTTGCGGGCAAGCTCGGCGGCCTCGGGCGGGGCGTAGAGCTTGGTGCGGTCGACGAGCTTCGCCGCGTCCTGGTACTTCTTGCCGTGGTCTGCCATTTCGGTCTCCTTGCGGCGGTCCGGCCCGGTCTCCCGGGTTTCGACCTTCCCCTGGCGCGGGGTTGACGTCCGGCTGCGTCGCGGCCGGAGCGCGTGGCTTTCGACGTGCGGTCGATCGCCCTGGGGCTGCCCTGGGGCTGGCCCTTAGTGTGCTAGCCGACGACCTCGATGCCCATGCTGCGGGCGGTCCCTTCGACCTGAGCCATGGCGCCGTCCATGTCCGTGGCGTTGAGGTCCGGCATCTTGATCGTGGCGATCTCTCGGATCTGGTCGCGGGTCACCTGGCCGACGGTTTCACGGCCGGCGGTACCGGTCCCCTTCTGGATACCGGCGGCCTTGCGGAGGAGATCCGCGGCCGGCGGGGTCTTGAGGACGAAGGTGAACGAGCGATCCTCGAAGATTGTTATCTGGGCCGGGATCACCTGGCCGACCTTGTCGGCGGTCTTCTCGTTGTACGACTTAGTGAACTCGACGATGTTGATGCCGTGCGGGCCGAGCGCCGTGCCGACGGGCGGCGCCGGTGTCGCCTTGCCGGCGTTGAGCTGGAGCGTGAGGACGATGCGGATCTTCTTGGCCACGGACCTTCGGCTTCCTTTCGCTTACAGCTTCTCGACCTGGAGGAAGTCGAGCTCGACCGGGGTTTCGCGGCCGAAGATGCTGACCAGCACCTTGACTTTGTTGCGCTCCGGGTTGACCTCGTCCACCGTGCCGATGAACTCGGCGAACGGACCGTCGGTGACCCGAACGTTCTGACCCTTGGTGAAGGCGACACGGTAGCGCGGTGTCTCCACGCCCATCTGCCGGAGGATCTGCTTGACCTCCTGCTCGTCTAGCGGGATCGGCTCGCTCCGGACGCCCGGGATGTTGCCGCCACCCACGAAGCTGGTGACGCCGGGCGTGTTGCGCACGACGTACCAGGAATCCGGGTCGAGGATCATCTCGACGAGGACGTAGCCTGGATACACCTTCTTCTGGACGGTGTGGCGCTGGCCCTGGCGGATCTCGATCTCATCTTCCATCGGCACGAGGACCTGGAAGATCCTGTCGTCCATGCCCATCGATTCGATGCGATGCTCGAGGTTCGCCTTGACCTTGTTCTCGTAGCCCGAATAGGTGTGGATGACGTACCAGCGCTTTTCCGGCGGCCGAACGGCCTCGCCAGCCTGCTCCGTCTTCATGCCTGAAATCACCCGCCGCTGATGCGCGTGGCAATCGCGCCAAAGATGACATCGAAGAAGGCGATGTACAGACCGACGACGAAGCTCACGGCCAACACCAGCACGGTGAGGTTGCGAGCCTGCTCGGGCGTCGGCCAGTTCACCTTTTTCAGTTCTTGGTACGCCTCGACGAAGAAGCGGCGGATCCGTGACACGGGCTGCTCTCTAACTGGTGTGACTGACGAAGCTGGCAGGCGCCGCGGGACTCGAACCCACAACCCCTGGTTTTGGAGACCAGTGCTCTGCCAATTGAGCTAGGCGCCTGCGATATCCGCTTACTTTGCCTCGCGGTGCAGGGTATGCCGGCGCTCGCGAGGGCAGTACTTGCGAAGCTCGAGTCGGCCGGGATCGTTCTTCTTGTTCTTGCGCGTCGTGTAGGTCCGGACCTTGCACTCCGTGCAGGCCAGCTGGATGATCGGACGGGCGTCTACTTTGGCCATGGCGGCTTACTCGGTGATCGAGGTGATAG
>PLOC01000041.1 GCA_003141955.1 Chloroflexota bacterium | reverse complement strand
CTGGTAGGCCCGACGCCCCCCGACCTTCATGGCGCTGAACGCCGGCGGGCGCTGGTCTATGGCACCGCGGAAGGCCCCCAGCGCCTCCAGAACGGCCTCGCGAGTGGGCGCCGGCCCGGCACCGGGGATCAGCTCGCCGTCCCGATCGTCGGTGGGCGAGCTTGCGCCGAAGCAGATCGTGGCCCGGTAAGCCTTGTCGTCGCCCATGTGGTACTCGACGATGCGCGTCCCGAGTCCCAGAAAGACGGGCAGCACGCCGGACGCGAAGGGATCGAGCGTGCCACCGTGCCCCACACGACGAGTGCCGCTCAGGCGACGGATCAGGCCAACCATGTCGTGAGAAGTCGGACCGGCAGGCTTCGCCAGGACGAGCACGCCGTCAACGCCGCCTGCCCTGGCGGGGCCGGAGCCGCTCATTGCGCCTTCGTCCCGCCCGCCTCTACCAGCTCGACCGCTCGGGCCAGAACCGCGCGGCGTGCCTCCGCCGGCGGGAGACACACGGTCGCTCCGGCGGCACGAGCATGCCCGCCCCCACCGAACGTGCCGGTCAGCACCGTCGCGTCCACGCCGTCGCGCGTTCGAACGCTGATTCGGGTCTCCCCGTCCGCCTCCTTGAAGAGAATGGCGACGTCGGCGTCACGGGCCTGGGCGAGCATGTCGACGAGGCCCTCGGACTCGTCCGGTCCGGCTCCGGCGGCGGCCAGATCGCCCAGCTCGAGCGTGGACCAGACGATCCGGCCATCGCAGTCGGACTCGAGACGCGACAGCACGCGGCCGAAGAGAATGAGCTGGCTGCTGGCCTTGGTGCGGTAGATCCGGCGGGCGATCTCGCTGAGTGGCGCGCCCGCCTCGCGCAGGGCCGCCGCCACGACCAGCGTGCGCGGCGTCGTGTTGGGGTGCTGGAAGTTGGCGGTGTCCATGACAACGCCCGCAGCCAGTGCCGAAGCGAGCATCCCGTCCACGGCGGTCAGCGGCACGCCCATCCGCCAGGCCAGCAGCGTCACCATCTCGCAGGTCGCCGAGCTGTGAGAATCGACCCAGTCTGAGGCGCCGAAACGGCGGTTGGACACGTGGTGGTCGATGTCGAGTATCGGCACGCGACCGAAGAGCGCGCGGTGCGACTCCAGCACGGGACCGATCCGCTCCAGCTCGCCGCAGTCGCCCACGACTAGAAGGTCGTAGTCGAGATCGGCGGCCGGCTCCTGGCGGAAGCGGTCCATGCCCGGCAGGAAGTCGTACATCGCCGGCATCGGGTCCGCGCACACGGGCGTGGCCACTCCCCCACCCGCCTCGACCAGCAGCGCGATCGCCAGCGCCGAACCGAGCGCGTCGGCCTCGGGGTTCTCGTGGCAGATCGTGAGGACGCGCCGCCCCGCACGGAGCCGGTCAACCACTTCCTGGGGCACCGCGGCCGCGTAATCGGACAGATCCACCCGAGGCTCGGCGAACCTCATCGGCTTCCTCGCCGGCCGTCTCCGCGGCCGGACTTCGATCCGGCCTTCGATCCGGGCTTCGCGCTGCGGCCCGTCGCCGGCCTGCGCCCCGGCTTCGCCCTGGGCTTCGGCACCGGCAGCGTGGCCGAATCCGGCTCGGGCACGTCACCCTCATGGGGCAGGCGTGGAACCGGCGTCGGAAGCGATTCGAGCGGGGCCGCGGCCTCCTCCGGATCGCGTCCCGCCTCCAGCTCGTTGATCAGATGCAGGACCCGCGTCCCCCGTTCGATCGACTCGTCCAGCCTGACCTCCAGCTCGGGGATGCGGCGCAGCCGGATCTTGGAATTGAGGCCGTGGCGGACGTACGGCATCGCCCGACGCAGGGCGGCCAGCGTCTCTTTGCGCTGCTCCTCCGTCCCGATCACGCTGACCCAGACTCGCGCATGCGCCAGATCCGGGCTGGTCTCGACATGAGTCACGGTGACGAAGCCGATGCCCGGATCCGCCACCTCGCGCTCGAGCGCCTGGCCGATCTCCTGGCGGAGAAGCTCGTCGATTCGTTCGGTTCGCTGGCTCATCGGGCTCGGCTACTCCGACTCCGGCAGCAGTCGCGGCGCCGGGTCAACCCGCCGCCCGGCTCACCATTTGCTGGGTAAAGCACTCGATGACGTCACCTTCGACCAGATCGTTCGAGCCCGCCAGGCCGATGCCGCACTCGAAGTTGGTGGCGACCTCGCGGACGTCATCGCGGAAGCGGCGCAGCGACTCGATCCGGTCCGTGGTGATCACCTTGCCGCCACGCCAAACGCGCGCGCCGCCGGCGCGGACGATCCGTCCGTCGGTGACGTAGCAGCCCGCGATAACCGCGACCTTGCCCACCTTGAAGATCTGGCGAACTTCGGCCCGACCTTCGACGGTCTCCACCTGCTCCGGCTCGAGCATGCCCCGGAGGGCCGCCGAGATGTCGTCCGTGAGCTTGTAGATGATGTCGTACAGGCGGACGTCGACCTTCTCGGACTCTGCCGCGCGCCGGGCGGTGTCCGTCACTTTCGTGCTGAAGGCGACCACGATCGCGTCGGATGCCGCCGCGAGCATGATGTCGTTGTCGGTCACGTCGCCGGCGGCCTCGTGCAGGACGTTGATCCGCACCTCGTCAGTCGACAGCTGCTGGAGGGCGTGCGTGATCGCGCCGAGTGAGCCCGACACGTCCGTCTTGAGGATGATCCGCAACTCCTTGGTCTGGCCGGCCTGGATCTGCGCGTACAGATCCTCGAGGGTGGCGCGGCCACTCCCCTCCGAACGGGCGGCGGAGGCGGCTTTTCGCTCCTCGACCATGGCGCGGGCCGTCTTCTCGTCGGCCACCACGCGCAGGATGTCTCCGGCCTCGGGCACATCAGCCAGGCCCAGCACGACCGCCGGGCTCGAAGGACCGGCCTTGGTGATGCGCTTGCCCAGGGCGTTCTCGAGGGCACGAACCTTGCCGTACGTTTCGCCGACGACGATGACGTCGCCGACTCGCAGGGTCCCGGTCTGGACCAGGGCCGTCGCCACCGGGCCGCGTCCCTTGTCCAGCTCCGCCTCGACTATCGTCCCGACGGCGGGGCGCTTGGGATTAGCCTTGAGCTCCTGCAGATCCGCCACGAGATTGATCATCTCGAGCAGCTCGTCGAGGCCGAGTCGGGCCTTCGCGGAGACAGGCACCATCGGCACGTCGCCGCCGTACTCCTCGACGACGACCCCGGCTTCCGCCAGGCCGTTCTTGACGCGGTCCGCGTTGGCGTCGGGCTTGTCGATCTTGTTGAGGGCGATGATGATCGGGACCTTGGCCGCGCGGGCGTGGTCGATCGCCTCAAGCGTCTGAGGCATGACGCCGTCGTCCGCGGCCACGACCACGACGGCGATGTCGGTGACCTTGGCGCCGCGGGCGCGCATCGCCGTGAAGGCCTCGTGGCCGGGCGTGTCGAGGAAGACGATGTGGCGGCCGTCCTTGACGACCTCGCTGGCGCCGATGTGCTGAGTGATGCCACCGCGCTCGCCGGCCGCGACCTTGGTGGTCCTTATGGCGTCGAGGAGTGACGTCTTGCCGTGGTCGACGTGGCCCATGACGGTCACGATCGGGGCGCGCGGCTGCAGGAGCGACTCTTCGTCCTCCTCGTACAGCTGCTCCTTGGTGGCGGCGCTGACCGGGGCCGTCTCGGCCGCGGAACCGTCGGCGTTGACCGTGACACCCGGCGCAGCCGTTTCGGCGACTTCGTAACCCAGCTCCTCGGCCACCAGCGACGCGGTCTCGCGATCGATGCCCTGGTTGATGTTGGCGAAGATGCCGCTCTTGATCAGCTCGCGGATCACGTCCGCGGGGTTCACGCCCAGGAGATCGGCCAGGTCCTTGACGGTGATGCTGGACGGCAGGTCGATCGCGCCGCGATCTCGCGGCTCGAGAACTGCTGCGGCGCCCTGCGCAACGGCGTCGCGGCGCATCGGCTTGCGCGGACCACGACGGCCCCGCGTACCGCTCCTACTCTTGGCCACGACTACCTCCTGCTTCGATCCTGCTCGCCTCCCCTGTCAGCTCGGCCCGGAGCTCCACCGGGATGGGCACTTCCAGCGCACGCTGGAGCGATCCTTTGTCCACCGCCGCCGTGCGGCACTCTTGCGATCCACACAGGTATGCACCGCGACCCGGCATCTTGCCCGTCGGGTCCAGGACGACGCGTCCATCGGGCGTCCGAACCACACGCGTCAGCTCACGCTTCTGCCTGGGCTGGCGGCAGACGACGCATGACCGGGTCGGATAGCGCCGTGGTGGCGCGCCCCGGGCTACGACGGCACCTCCTCGGTAACCGCCGGTTCGACGGCAGGCTCGGTCTTGCCAGTCTTCGCGGCCGCCTTTCGCCGCTTGGGCTTCGCCACGACCGGCTCGTCTGCGGCCGCGACCGGGGCCGCCGCCTCTGCCGGCGCTTGGGCCGTGGCAACGGCTGCCGTCTCGATTTCCTCGACCGACTCCGCTGCCGCAGCTTCAGCCGTGTGGGCAGCCTCGACCCTGGCGGCCTCGGCCACGGAGACGTCGCTCCGGATGTCGATCCGCCAGCCTGTCAGCTTGGCCGCCAGTCGCGCGTTCTGGCCCTCACGGCCGATAGCCAGCGAGAGCATCCGCTCGGGCACGACGACGTTGGCGATGCGGTGCTCTTCGTCTATCCGGACCTCGATCACCTGGGCCGGGCTCAGTGCCTTGGCCACGAAAGTCGAGGCGTCCTCGGACCATTCGATGACGTCGATCTTCTCCCCGCCCAGCTCGGCCACGACGGCCTGGACCCGCGCGCCACGCTGGCCGACGGTCGCTCCGACCGGATCGAGCCCCGGCTGGCGCGACGCCACGGCCACCTTGGAGCGGCTGCCCGCCTCGCGAGCGATGGCCTTGATCTCGACGGTGCCGCCGTGGATCTCCGGCACTTCCAACTCGAAGAGGCGGCGCAGGAAACCCTTGTGGGTCCGGCTGACGTAGATCTGCGGCCCCTTGGCGCTGCGGCGCACTTCCAGGACGAAGGCCTTGACGTTCTGGCCGATCCGATAGTGCTCGAGCGGAGACTGCTCCGTGGTGGCGAGGATCGCCTCGGCCTTGCCGACGTCGAGGATGATGGCGCGCGGCTCGATGCGGGAGACGGTGCCCGTCATGAGCTCGCCCTCGCTGCTGGCGTAGTGGTCGAAGACGACGTTGCGCTCGGCCTCGTGGAGCCGCTGCAGCACGACCTGCTTGGCCGTCTGGGCGTGGATTCGGCCGAAGGCTTCCTGGTCGAGCTGTTCCGTCTCGACAAGGTCGCCCGGCTCGGCGCCCGGCTGGAATGCCTGGGCGTCCGCCACGCTGATCTGAGTCGTCGGATCCTCGATCTCCTCGGCCACGAAACGCGCCCGGAACACACGCACCTTGCCCGACTCGGCATCGATGCGGACGTGGATGTCCTCGTCGCCCGGCGTCCGGCGATACGCCGACTGGATCGCCTCCTCGACGGTCCGAATCAGCTGCTCGCGTGAGACCCCCTTCTCAGCGTTGAGCTGCAGGAGGGCGCCGACGAAATCTCGACTCATTTCGCGCCTCCCGTTTCATGATTTCGGCCGCCAGCCGGTTGCCCGGCCCTCCAGCCACTCAACAAAAGACGTGGGGGTCACCCACGTCACGAGCGGCCGGTAGATTGCGCAGAGTATACACGGCGCCCCCGGGCCATCCAAGGGGCCCGGCCCCCCGCCCACGCTGAGTATCGACCTGGCGGGACCCGACTCCTGCGTTCAGCTCGACGGCACGTAGACGTAGACGTCGGCGAAGTCGTCCGACCCCCCGAACGACGCCGCCAGGCGATAGTGGGCCCGAACGTAGCTCCGAAGCGGCGCCAGGGTGTCATAGTCGGGTGGCTGGGCAGGCTCGGGCTGCGGCTGGAACATGGGGACGTTTGCCGGGCTTTCGACGATCACCGGCGGCGGCGAGGAGATCCATGCCGAGAGGATGGCGGCCGTCTTTGCAGGAGACCAGTATCCGGCCGTGACCATCGGAAACTGGTACACGTGGCTGTCGTACGGAGGCCTGTCGGCGGCCAGATACAAGTCCGTGTCGTTGCCCCAGAGGAAGACCGTGGTCGATGCCGGCGTGTGTGCCTTGATCCAGTCCGCGGTGCTGTCCGTGACAGCTTGCACCTTCGCCGAGGCCGAGGTCGTTATGCCGACCAGGCCGATAATCGTCAAGGTCGACACGTAGAACATGCACAAGGTTGCGCCCACGATTCCGAGCCGTAGGTTTCTCCACTTGCGACTCGGCGACGACCGGACTGCAGACATGAGCCACTCGAAGCCCGGCGCCGCCAGCAGGATGATCGGGGGAACCACCAGGATCAGGTAGTGAAGGAAAACGCGATTCTCGTAGTCGATGATCGCAACCTCGGCCAGGATCCACCCAAGGCACAACCACGACACACGACCGAACTCGCGCGGATTCCGGTACATGCGGACGATGGCAATCGCGGCCGGAACGGCGAGGCAGGCCAGGATGGCGAAAGTCACCGGCAGCATGTGGCCCAGGCCCGTGCTCGAGTCGCGATATGAACCGTTGTAGACGACCACCTGGTCGAAGGCGTCACCGATCGCCCCGCGAGCGGCCAGCCAGCCGGCGACCGCCAGCGGCACTAAGCTGCCGCCCACCACCGCGGCCGCACCGCGGCCGGCCGCCTCCGCCGGCCTCGAGCCGAGCAGCACCGCCGCCCCGGCAAGGACCATCGCCGCCGGGAGAGCTTGCACGGAGATCAGGCAGGCGAGGCTCCCCAGACCCGCGACGAGAGCCGCGGCTCGCCAGCTGGATCGGAGAGTCGACACGGCCCACAGAGCCAGGATGAGAGGCAGGATCGCGAACGTTTCCGTCAGGCCGCCGCCCAGGGCGATCGGATAGGAAGCCATCCCTACCAGGCATACCAGGCTCACAAGGAAAGCGGCGAGCGGCGACAGTCGCCTGCACAACAAACGGTCGACGACGAGAATGGCGCAGGCCGTGAACACCAGGCTCAGCATCCAGGCGACGAGCCATGGGTCGAGCCACGGCAGGAGCATCTGGCCGAATGCGTTGAGGAGGTACAGGCCGGGCGGCTTGTTGTCGAACAGACCCGTGTACGGCATGTAGCCATCGCGAATCCGAAGCCCGGCCAAGGTGTAGACGGATGCGTCGAACCCCGGCCCGAGCCACAGCCCAGGCGAGAGCAGCAGCGCGGCGGCGGCGACCAACGAGAACGAGGGCGCCGCTCGCAGGACCCACTTCAAGGCTACTCACGCTCCTCTGGAAGGCCGATTCGGCTACTACCGCCGAACCCCGCGGCGCGACGGCATTGGCTCTTGATCAATTCCCGCAAAGGCCCAAACGTTGGGAAGGTCGGTCCATCGACGGCGCCGATCGCTGTGTACAGCGGCGGGCCGCCTGTGGGATTCTACGATTCCACGCCGTGGTGACGCGCCCCATCAGGCCAGATCCCCGCGCCGGGTGCGGCGACGTTGCGACACCAGGCATCCTTGGCGTAACTTGGCCAAACACTATGACCGTTACCACTCCTCCCAGCGATCCGCCAGCACCCCGCTCTCGCATCACCAGGGCCGATCTCCTCTTTGGGGTCGCCGTGCTCTTCGCGTACGTGGCGGCTACGGCCCTGGCCACCGGTCTCGACTCGCTCAAGCCGGACATGATGATGGTGGTCGCCGAACGGGCCCTGGGCGGTCACCTGGACTCTCCTGCCCTGAAGGGCGGCGTTGACACCGTAGACCTCGGCGGGCGCTACTACCTGGCCCTGGGCCCACTGCAGCTGCTCCCCTATCTGCCGTTCGCCGCCGTGCCGGCCCTGCAGGGGATCGGCCGCTATGTCGCTTGCCTGCTGTTCGGCATTCCGGCCGCGTGGCTGTCACTGCCGCTTGCCCGCGCGTTCGGGGCGAAAGGGGCGGACGCCTTCTGGATCGCCGCCTTCACCGCCTTCGGATCGCTTCTCTTCTACGTCTCCGTCGTCGGCGACATGTACTACCTGGCCCACGCCGAGGCCTTCCTGGCGCTGACGGTCTTCCTGCTGGAATGGTCCGGCCGCCGCCGACCCGTTGTTATGGGCGCGATGCTGGCCGTCTCCTTTCTGGCCCGGCCCACGACCCTGGTCGCGGCTGCGCCATTTGGAGTGGCGCTTCTCTGGAGGCAGCGACACGAGCTGCGGGCGGCCTTGCGCAGCGCCCTGGCCTTCGGCCTCCCGATCGCGGGCTCCATCGCCGTGTATTGCTGGTTCAACTGGGTTCGCTTCGGGTCGCCGCTCGAGTCCGGCTACTCCATCTCCTACATCAGCCAACCGAGCCTGGTCGATCGCAGGGCGATCGGCCTCTTCTCGATCCGCCAGGTACCGGAGAACCTGCGCCTGGCGCTACTGGCCCTCCCCGGCACGATGGACAACTTCCCGTTCTTCGTGCCCAGCAGGTGGGGAATGTCGATGCTGCTGGTCTCGCCGGCGTTGCTCACGTCCGCCTGGGCCGGCTTCCGCGACCGAACTGCGCAGCTGTTATGGATTGCGGCCGCCCTGGTTGCCGTGCCGGTCTTCCTCTACTACGGCGGCGGCTTCGTCCAGTATGGCTTCCGCTACTCCCTGGACTTCACGCCGTTCCTTGTGGCGCTCATGGCAATCGGGTCGCGGCGCTGGGTCGGCTGGCCGGAGCGGCTCCTCGTCGTGGCGAGCATCGGCTCCGTCTATTTCGGCGTCCTCTGGGGCATCGCCTGGCACGCCTGAACCGGGCGTCTGGCGTCCGTCCCTCGAGAAACCCTCCGGCCCCGTCCCGAACGTGCCTCAGTAGGCACGCGCGAAGAGCACCCGCCGCGGCGACGCCGCCCCGCACGCGATGCACTTGCCGGGGTCGTCCGGGGAGTCGAACGGTATGCATCGGATGGTGGCGCCGGTTTCCTCGTTGACCTGGCGCTCGCATTGAGCCTCGCCGCACCACGGCGCAAGGAAGAAGCCGCCTTCGCCGTCGAGCCCGTCCTTGAGCTGCTGGTACGAGTCCACCTGATGCGTATTCGAGTCGCGGAACTCGCGGGCTCGCTGCAGCAGCTCGGCCTGATAGGCCCGCAGTCGAGCGGGCAGCTCGGCCGCCAGTCGATCGAGCGGGACGGCCTCCTTCGAGCGATCGACGCGCTTGACGAGCATGGCCTGCCGGGCTGCAACGTCGCGAGGACCGATCTCGACGCGGAATGGCACGCCGCGGAGCTCCCAATGGTTGTACTTGAAGCCGGGCGAGTCGTCGCGCCAGTCGACCTTGACCCGGACGGCCTTGCCCTCGGGCGTTTCGGCCAGCGCCGCCTGCAGCCGATCTATGGCCTCAGCAACGGCGGCACGCTCCTCGTCCTTGCGGAAGATCGGTACGATCACAGCTTGGACCGGCGCCACGTTGGGCGGAAGCACCAGCCCGGAGTCGTCGCCGTGGGCCATCACCGTCGCCCCCACCATGCGCGTGGAGAACCCCCACGAGGTTCCGTACGGGTTCTTCCGGACGTTGTCCCGGTCCAGAAACTCGATTCCCGCGGCCCGCGCGAAGTTCTGGCCGAGCATATGGCTGGTGCCCGCCTGGAGCGCCTTCTTGTCGCGCATCATCGCTTCGATGCACCACGTGAATTCAGCGCCGGGAAACTTCTCGCTGTCGGTCTTGCGACCCTTGATGACCGGGATCGCCAGCCACTCCTCGGACACCCTGTCGTAGCAGTCGAGGCCGGTCGCGACCTCGGCTTCGGCCTCCTCGCGGGTGGCGTGGAACGTGTGCGCTTCCTGCCACAGGAACTCCGCGGTGCGCAGGAAGAGCCGGGTCCGCAGCTCCCAGCGGACGACGTTGTTCCAGAGGTTCATCAGCAGCGGCAGGTCGCGGTAGGACTGGATCCAGTCCTTCACGCTGTCGGCGATGATCGCTTCGCTCGTGGGCCGAATGGCAAGCCACTCGTCGAGGGCCTTACCGCCCGCATGGGTCACCCAGGCGACCTGCGGGTTGAAGCCCTCGACGTGCTCCGCTTCCTTCTCCAGGAGCGACTTAGGCACGAAGAGTGGGAAGTAGACGTTGCTGTGGCCCGTGCGCTTGATGTGGCCGTCCAGCTCGGCCTGCATCGACTCCCAGATGGCGTAGCCGTAGGGCCGGATGATCATGCAGCCGCGAACCGGGGAGTAGTCGGCCAGCTCCGCCTTCAGAACGACGTCGTTGTACCACTCCGGGAAGTTGTCGGACTGGCGGGTGATGCTGGTGACGAAACCCTCGCTGGGCACTCTTGCTCCTCCGGGCGATCCTACCGCGCTGAATTCGCGCAATCGTACCGCCTGGGCCGGTGCGGTGGATGAGGGTCCGAACCTGACCGCCGGGGCGCGCGCCCGTGACGATGTGGCCTCACCTGAGCTGCCGACCAGAGGCACCCGGGCCTCAGGGAGTCTAGTTTGTCCGCCGGGTGACTGCTATCAAGGCACGCGGAGGACCTGAACGCCGGAGAAGAGCTGCCTGGCTGTGCGCACAAGCGTGAAATCGCTTCGCCGGCCCATGAGATCGGCCTCCGATCCGACCCAGGCGTGGATTGCAGTCGCCTCCTGCATAAACGGCACACCGATGCCGTCCCGGCGTCGACCCGGCCCTCCTTACCTTGCTGCCCCCACCGCCGGAAACCGCCGCTCCACGTAGGAGTCGAGGATCGCCTTGAACTCCTCGGCGATGTGGTCGCCGCGAAGGGTGCGGTCCAGGGCGCCGTCGATGAAGACCGGAGCCACCGGGTCTTCGAACGTGCCCGGCAGGCTGATGCCGACATCGGCGTGCTTGGACTCACCGGGGCCGTTGACCACGCAGCCCATCACCGCCACGCGCAGCTCCTCCACACCGGGGTGCCGCTCCCGCCACAGCGGCATCTGATCGCGCAAGTAAGTCTGGACGTCGCGGGCAAGCTCCTGGAAGTAGACGCTCGTGGTCCGGCCGCAACCCGGGCACGAGGAGACCTGCGGCATGAACGACCGGATCCCGAGTGATTGCAGGACCTGCTGTGCGACGGCCACCTCCTCGGTCCGGTCGCCGCCGGGCTCTGGCGTGATCGAAACCCGGATCGTGTCGCCGATGCCCTCAGCCAGGAGCAGCGAGAGACCGGCCGACGAGGCCACTATTCCCTTCATGCCCATCCCCGCCTCGGTCAGACCCAGGTGGAGCGGATAGTCGCAGCGGGCCGCCAGGCGACGGTAGACGTCGATGAGGTCGCGGACGCCCGACACCTTGGCGGAAAGGACGATTCGGTCGTGGGCCAGGCCGGTGGCCTCCGCCAGCTCCGCCGATCGGATGGCGCTCTCGACCATCGCCTCGATCATGACGTCCCGGGCGTCCCTGGGCTCAGCCCGGCGTCCGTTCGCGTCCATCAGCTCAGCCAGGACCGCCTGGTCGAGCGAGCCCCAGTTGACGCCGATCCGGACCGGCTTGCCATTCTCGATCGCCACCCGGACGATGGCCGAGAAGTGGTCGTCGTGATGACGGCCCGGCCCGACGTTGCCGGGGTTGATGCGGTACTTGGCGAGGGCCCGGGCCGCCTCCGGGTAGTCGGAAAGCAGCTTGTGGCCGTTGTAGTGGAAGTCGCCGACGATCGGGACGGCGGCGCCCAGACCTCGCACCTTGCGGACGATCTCCGGTACGGCGGCCGCCGCGGCCTCGGTATTGACCGTGATCCGGACCAGCTCCGAGCCGGCATGCGCCAGCCGCGCGACCTGCAGCGCCGTGGCGTCCGCGTCGGCCGTATCGGTGTTCGTCATCGACTGGACCACGATCGGATGGCCGCCGCCGACGATCACACCCTCGACGCTCACGGCCACGGAGCGCCGCCGCGCCCCGAACCCAGGGCTCTCCATCTCTACGGAGCGCCGCCGCGGATGATGTCGAAGTAGCTGATCCAGGCTATGAAGGTGAGCAGGCAGGCCATCCCGACGACATACGCCGCCGCCTCCACCGCGCTGACGCCGCGCGCCCCGAAAATCCGCTTGACGACCAGCACCACGACCTTGCCGCCGTCGAGCGGCGGGAAAGGCAGGATATTGATCAGGGCCAGGTTCGCCGAGAGAATCGCCGCCAGCAGGATGACCACAGGAGGGCCGTAGTCGGTCAGCACCAGGCCGACATCGCGAGTGATGCCGACCGGCCCCTGGATCCCGGCGGGTGCCGAGGTCGGGTGGTTGACGATGGACGATCCAAGCTGGCCGAGGCCTGCGAAGACGAGGCCCAGGGCCGTCCTTGTGTTGTCGATCGCCGTTTCCATCGCAGTCACGGGGTCGGACTGCGTGAAGGTCACGACGGAAACGAGGGGCCCAGTCGTACCGTCGGCTTCAAGGGGTCCCGCGATCCCGAGGATTCCCTTTGACTTGTCGGTTCCGAGCGTGACCACGACTGACTCGTGATTGCCCTGCAGGTCGATATAGCCGATCGTCACCGTCTTCCCCGCGTCGGCGGCTATAGCGTCCACCAGACCGGTGCTGGTCATGAAGCCGAAGCGCTGACCGTTGACCGACTCGACGATCTCACCACCCACGAGCCCGGCGCGCGCAGCGGCCGAGCCTGGACTGACCTGGCCGAACTTGATCGCCTGGCCCGGGCTGAAGACGCAGGCCACGATGAAGAACAGCAGCACGGCAGTCAGGAGGTTCATCGTCACGCCGGCAACCATGACGACGAGCTGCCGCGACAGCGAGGCGTTGGTGAAGGCTCGCGGGTCGTCGGAGTCCGTGTCCTCACCTTCCAGGCGGACGAAGCCGCCGATCGGGAGGTAGTTGAGGGTGTACTCGGTGCCGTGGTCATGACCGATCACCTTCGCCTTGGGTGGGAAACCGATCCCGAATTCCAGCACGCGGATCCCTGCCAGACGGGCCGTCAGGAAATGGCCGAACTCATGGACAACCACGAGCACCGTCAGGATCAAGAGCGTGAGGGGGATCGCGACCACGGCAAAGAGCAGCCCTTGCAGCGTCATCGATAGGCCTCCGCGAAGGAACGAACCTCCGTGTCGAGCGCGACCAGCTCCTCGAGCGAAGGATCGCGCGGCTCGCCAACGCTGAAGCGTTCGACGGCAGCCTCGAGCAATCGCGGGATTCCCTGGAAGTCGAGCGTTCCGCCAAGGAAGCGGGCGACCGCAACTTCGTCGGCCGAAATCAGGGCGGTGCTCGCCCGAGGCCCGGCCAGGCCGGCCCCCCGAGCGATCCGCAGCGCCGGGAAACGCTCCTCATTGGGGGCCCGGAATTCCAGCTTCCCGCCGGCCATCAGATCCGCCGAGGCGGCCCGCGATGGCCGGCGGGCCGGGTACGTCAGCGCGTACTGAATGGGAAGTCGCATGTCCGGGGTCCCAAGCTGGGCCTTGATCGAGCCGTCCACGAACTCCACGGCGGAGTGGACGACGCTCTGAGGGTGGATGACGACCGAGATGGCCGAGAGAGGCACATCGTACAGCCAGTGTGCTTCGATGATCTCGAGGCCCTTATTGGCGAGGGTCGCGGAGTCAATGGTGATCTTGGCGCCCATCCGCCAGGTCGGGTGGCGCAGGGCGCGTTCGGGGGTGACTGTCGCGAGGTCCGCGACACTGGAATCCAAGAACGGCCCCCCGGAAGCGGTGAGCAGCAGTCGGGCGATGGCGCTGTGATCCTCGCCGGCCAGGCACTGCCAGATGGCCGAATGCTCCGAGTCGATGGGGCGCAGCCAGCCGAGTGGGCTCGCGAGGGCCCGGCCTGAAGCGCCCCCGGCCGGGGCCGATGCCCGCGCGGCCAGAGCACGCGCCAGCGGCATCACCAGATGCCCGCCAGCCACGAGGGTCTCCTTGTTGGCCGTGGCGACGATCTTGCCGGCCTCGAGCGCCGCCAGCACGGAACGCAGCGCGACCAGGCCCCCGGTCGCCACCAGCACCAGATCCACGTCGGGCCGCGCCACGATCTGCTCCAGGGCATCCGCTCCCCGGGTCCGGGCCACCCCCGAGGGGAGATCGAGCCGGCCCGCGGCACTTGCGTCTGCCAGCGCCACGACCTGCGGGCGGAACCGGCGTGCCTGCTCCTCGAGCAAATGCGCCTGAGAGCCGGTGGCGAGGGCCACGATACGGAAGGCGTCGGACATCTCGCCGAGCACGTCGATCGCCTGGCGACCGATCGAACCGCCCGAGCCGAGCAGCGCGACGCGCACGATCGGCGAGGCGCCGGTGCCCGAGGAGCCGGTCATCGAGGCACGGCCGGCGCGACCGGACCCTGCGCGCCGGGGACGCCGCCGCTCTCCTCCCCCGCCGGCCCGAGGCCGGACTCAGCGAACAAGCGCGGCGACATAGAGCGCGGCGACTGGCGCCGCGAAGATGAACGAGTCCACGCGGTCAAGTATCCCGCCGTGACCCGGAATCAGCCCGCTCGATTCCTTGGCGCCCGCTGCGCGCTTCAACATCGACTCAGCCAGGTCGCCGGCCTGCGCCGCGAGCCCCATCAGCGGCCCCATGACGAGCCCCAGCACCGGCGGCTGGCCCAGGGCCCAAAACCCGCCCGCAGCCACCGCCGTGCAGGCAACGAGCCCACCGAAGAGGCCCCAGTAGCTCTTCGAGGGCGAGATGTGAACCAGGAACTTGCGTTTGCCCAGGGCGATGCCTACCAGGTACGCCCCGGTGTCGTATGACCAGACCAGCAGGATCACCAGAAGGATCCAGCCCCGCTCGCCGCCGAGTTGAGCGGCCAGCGCGGACGAGGGGACGGCCGGGGCGGCCAGACCCAGACGAACCAGCGCGGCCAGGAGCCCGACGTATACGGCGCCGAACGCAGTCGCCATCCACGCCGCGAGGCCGATCTTCGTGTCCGTCTTCGTGAAAGCGACGATCCCCGCGGCGACGACCACCCCCGCGATGAGCAGATCGCCGTACCCCGCCAGCCACGCCGGGGCGGCCACGTCCGCGGCCACGGCGAGCGCGCCGGCCACGATCAGCCACGGCACCGCGCCGTATCCGGCCCCGCGCAGCAACCGGCCGGCCTCCCAGGCCGCGATGGCGACGAAGGCCGCGATCAGCGCCCCGAACCACGGCTCGCCCAGGGCCAGCACGATCAGGAGCGGCGGCACGAAGACCAGCGCGCTCAGCGCCCGCTGCCGCATCCCTGTCCCTTACCGCCCGAACCGGCGCTGCCGGCTGGCGAACTCGACAAGGGCTGCGTCGAGCTCAGCCGGCCCGAAATCCGGCCACAGCGTGGGAGTGAACACGATCTCGGCGTAGGCAGACTGCCAGATCAGGAAGTTGGAGAGACGTTCGTCGCCGCCGGTGCGAATGACCACGTCCGGGTCCGGCAGGCCGGCTGTGTACATCGCCGCGGCCATGACATCCTCGTCGATCTCCTCGGGTCGCAGGCCCTGCGCAACCACTTTGCGGGCCGCGTCTACCAGCTCCGTTCGGCCCGAGTAGTTGAAGGCGATGTTGAGCTGGAGCCGCTGTCCGCCGATGGTGGCATCCAGTGCCTCCTTGAGCGAGGCCTGCGTCTCGGGCGGAAGCTCCTCCATCCTCCCCAGGAGGCGAACGCGCGCGCCCTGGGCGACAAGCTCGGCAGTCTCGTTGCGAATCACCCTCTCGAGGAGCATGAACAGGCCGCTCACCTCTTCATCGGAACGCGCCCAGTTCTCCCGGCTGAACGCGTACAGCGAGAGAACCTCGATCCCGCGCCGGACGGCGTGGCGGATGATCTCCCGGATCCCCTCGACGCCGGCGGCGTGACCCTCCATCTCGGTCAGACCCCGGGCGCGAGCCCACCGCCGGTTGCCGTCCATGATGATCGCCACGTGGCGCGGCATCTCCTCGGCCGCGACCGCGAAAGGCTCGCCGGCCCGGAGCGCGGGCATCTTGGGCACGTCGGGCGCCTGCGACGGCGCGGGCGATACGGCCGCCTCCGGCGCCGGCGAACCGCCGGCCGGCTCGGCCGGAGCCTGGCGCTCCCGGTGAACGATCGACGGAGAGTCGATCGGCCGGTCGATCGGACGGGCCACTAGACCTCCAGGATCTCCTGCTCCTTGGCCGCGCCGATGCGATCCACGTCGGCGATGTGCTTGTCGGTGACGCGCTGCAGGTTCTCGTGCTCGCGCCGTCCCTCGTCCGCCCCGATCGTGCCGTCGTGCTCTTCCTTCTTGAGCTGATCGGCCGCCTCCCGGCGCAGATTGCGGATCTCGACGCGGGCCTCCTCCATGCGCTTGTGGACCTGCCTGACGAGGTCCCGCCTCCGCTCCTCGGTGAGTTGCGGAATGTTCAGCCGAATGACGGTGCCGTCGCTGTTGGGCACCAGGCCGATATCGCTCTTGAGGATCGCCTTCTCGATCGTCTGGAGGGCGTTGCGATCCCAGGGTGCGATGACGATCTGGTGCGATTCGGGCACGCTGATCCCGGCCAGCTGATTCATGGGCGTAGGCGCGCCGTAGTACTCGACCACGATCCGCTCGACGATTGACGTGGAGGCGCGACCCGTGCGAACGCCCTGCAGGTCGCGCTCGAGAACCTCCACCGCCCGCATCATCTTGTGTTCGCTGCCGGTCAACGTCTCGCTGCTCATGCGGGGCTGCCTCCGTTGATCAGGGTGCCGACGGTTTCGCCCACGGCCACCCGCGTGATGTTCTGGGGCTTGTTGAGGTCGAACACGACGATCGGAGTGTCGTTTTCCATGCACAGTGACACGGCCGTGGCGTCGAGGACGCCCAGTCGAAGTGCGAGGACTTGTGAGTAGGAGAGCCGATCGAAGCGCTTGGCGCTCGGGTTCGTGACCGGGTCCGAGTCGTACACGCCGTCGACCTTGGTGGCCTTGAGAATGATCTCGGCCCCGATTTCGACCGCCCGGAGCGCCGCGGCCGTGTCGGTCGTGAAGTACGGATTTCCCGTGCCGGCGGCGAGGATGATCACTCGCCCCTTTTCGAGATGGCGCACGGCGCGGCGCCGAATGTACGGCTCGGCAACCTCGTTCATCCCGATGGCGCTCATGACTCGCGTCTGGACACCGGCCTTCTCCAGGGCGTCCTGCAGGGCCAGGGCGTTCATCACGGTGGCCAGCATGCCGATGTAGTCGCCGGTGGCGCGGTCCATTCCCTTGGCCGCGGCGGCGAGCCCGCGAAAGATGTTCCCCCCGCCGACGACGATGCCGATCTCGACACCGAGCCGGTGGACCTCGGCGACCTGGGCCGCGATGAATGCGCAGAAGTTCGGATCGACGCCGTACTGGCGAGACCCAAGGAGGGCCTCTCCGGACAGCTTCAGCAGGATCCGACGATAGCGCGGCCGCGTGGCGTCGCCATCGACCGACTCGACGGCGACGGCGCCGGCGGACGTGGCTTTGGCCGCTTTGGCCTCGCTCACATCTCCTCCCCCAGCTCGAAGCGAACGAACCGGCGCACCTTGATGTTCTCGCCGGTCTTGGCGATGGTCTCGACGATGAGCTCGCCGACGGTCCGATCCTGATCTCGGAACGGCTGCTCGACGAGGACGACCTCACTAAACCACTTCTTGAGCTGACCGTCGACGATCTGTGCGCGAACGGCCTCGGGCTTCGCCTGGACCATGTCGGCGGCCATCAGCTCGGCCCGCTTGGCATCGAGCTCGGCCGCCGGGATCGCGTCGACTGTCGTCCAGATCGGGCGAAGGCCGGCGACCTGGATCGCCAGGTCGCGGACCAGGCGCTGGAACTCGTCGGTGCGAGCCACGAAGTCCGTCTCGCAGTTGACCTCGATCAGCACGCCGATCTTGCCACCGGTGTGGATGTAGCTGGCGATCTGGCCTTCGTTGGCCTCCCGGCCGGCACGCTTGGCGGCGGCTGCCTGGCCCCGCTCCTTCAGGAGAGCGGCTGCCTTCTCGATGTCGCCGCCGGTCTCCTCGAGAGCGCGCTTGCATTCCATGACGCCTGCGCCGCTCTGTTCGCGGAGGGTCTTGACGGTCTCCGCAGTGATGGTCGCCATCGTGTTCTCGTTTCTCCTGTCGTCTGCGGCTGTGCGGCTGGTCGGCCGGCCGGCCCCTGCCGCCAGCCGCTTGAGTTGGTAGGGTCAGTGAGAGCGCAGGGTCTCTTCGCGACTTCGGGGCGTCTCTTCGCGACTTCGGGGCGTCTCTTCGCCCTCGGCGTCGCGCGGGTGAGACGGCACGACTCGCACCCCGGGCAGAAGGACCTCCTCCTCATCCACGTCGGGCTCGAACGTGAGCGCGCCGCCGCCCGCCAGGGCCGCGACGAGCTCGTCCGAGGGAGTCTCCTCGATCTCGGGCTCGGCCGGCACTTCGGGCGCCTCGAGTTCGGCCGTGGCGCGGGCTCCGCGCTCACGCTGGCCCTCCACGCAGGCGTCGGCCACGAGCGAGCAGAGCAGCCGAATGGCCCGGATCGCGTCGTCGTTGGCCGGAATGATGTAGTCGAGCTCGTCCGGGTCCACGTTGGTGTCGCCGGTGCCGATGATCGGGATCTCGAGCTTGCGGGACTCGGTCACCGCGATGCGCTCGCGGTGCGGGTCGACGATGAAGACCATGCCCGGCAGTCGCTTCATCTTGCGGATGCCGCCGAACGAGTCCCGCAGGTGGTCCATCTCCTCGACGAGCTTGGCTACTTCCTTCTTCGTCAGGCGCTCGAAGTCGCCGCTTGCCTGGCGTGCTTCGAGCTGATCCAGAAGCGCGATGCGCTTCTTGATCGTGATGAAGTTGGTGAGCATGCCACCAAGCCAGCGGCGGTTGACGTACGGCTGACCGGCGCGGGTCGCCTCCTGGACGATCGGCTCCTGGGCCTGCTTCTTGGTCCCGATGAAGAGGACGCTATCACCGCGGGCGACCGTGTCGCGGGCGGCGTCGAGAGCGAGGTCCAGCCGCTTGACGGTCTGGGCCAGGTCGATGATGTGGATCCCGTTGCGCTCCGCGAAGATGAACGGGCGCATCTTGGGATTCCAGCGACGAGTCTGGTGGCCGAAATGGATCCCGGCCTCCAGGAGCTGTCGCATCGAGACGGACGGCATGAACTGACCTCCTGCGGTTGCTTCCTCCGCAGCGCTCCTGTCGGGAACCGGTCCGCCAAGCGCGGCTCCGGCACCGCCCCGACACTGCAATGCTGCGTGTGATCTCCGCTCCGTCCGCCACAACGCGGCCGCGGCGCGGGGGCCCTCGCGACGCGACGGCCGGCGGGGAGTGTAGCACAGGAGCCCCCGACTCCGGCCGGCCGACGAGGCCGGCCAGTCCAGGTCGATATCCGACTCGCCTCGTCCAGGAGGCTCCCCTCGTAGGTCGAAGGCAGGTCGACCGGCGATCAGCCTGCCAGTGCGTTCCGGTAGAGGCGCACGGCAGGCCGCCCGCCGGCGCCGGGCTCGACTATCGCCAGGTCCAACGCCAGCGGGAGTCGCGGCAACTCGTCGCCGCCGGGGAGGCTCCCCAGTTCGAGCAGGCGTGCGATCCCGGCCTTCAGATGGGCTCGCTTTCGATGGTCGAAGGTTTCCTCCGCCAGCCCGAACTCCTTCCAGCGCCGCCAGCGAACCTCGACCACGACGAGCCTTGCCGGCGGGCCGGGGTCGATTGCGACGATGTCCAGCTCGCTGCGACCGAAGTGGACGTTGCGCGCCAGGATCTGCCAGCCCCGGGCCGCCAGGCGCTCGCTGACAAGGCTTTCGGCCGCATCGCCGGCCTTCTGTCGGTCCGTTCGTTCGGCCATGGGTTCCTCCGACGGACCGTCAGTCGAGCGGCTCGACCTCCTCGAGTGCGCCGGCCTCGTCCGCTTGCTCGCCGAGTGAGTCGGCATCCGCGGCGTCCGCCGGCGCATCGTCCCACAAGCCCATTTGCTCGCGCTCACGGCACGGCGCGAACGAGAGGCGATGGATCGGGCAGAGGCCCAGGGCGGCCAGCCCTGCGCGATGCTCGGGAGCGGCGTAGCCCTTGTTGCGGGCCAGGTCGTAGCCTGGATAGCGCTCGTCCATCTGCTCCATCAGCCTGTCGCGGGCAACCTTGGCGATCACCGAGGCCGCGGCCACCGAGGCGCACAGCCGATCGGCGGAGACGAGCACGCGCTGGTGGACCCTCACCTCCGGCAGCGAGACGGCATCGAGCAGCAGGGCGTCGGGCCGGATCGAGAGGCGGGCGGCGGCCAGGGTGCTGGCCAGCAGCGTCGCCTGAAGGATGTTGATGCGATCGATCAGCTCTGGGCCGACGAACGCAATCGCCCAGGCGATTGCCCGGCCGCGGATCTCCACATCCAGGCGCCGCCGGTCCTCGGGCTTGAGCAGCTTGGAATCGCGAAGACCACGCGGCTTCCAGTTGGGGGGAAGGATGACGGCCGCCGCGGCCACCGGGCCCGCCAGGCAGCCACGGCCGACCTCGTCGATGCCGGCGACGTGGCGGTACCCGCGCGACCAGAGGATTCGCTCTTCGGCGAAGTCGGGGTCGAGGCGCTCCCTGTGCCAGGCCGCGACCTCCAGCCGGCCGCCGGGGGCTCCCGGCGCGAATACAGTGGGACCCCGTCGTGTCGCCGAGGGCGAGCGGCCGGGGTCCTCGATCCTGAAGCTGGAGCGTCGGGCGCCGGGCATGTGGCTCCCGAGCCCGTCTAGCTGCTGACGCGGCGCTCGCGCAGTGTGGCCGCCTTGCCGACGCGCTTGCGCAGGAAGTACAGCTGAGCGCGGCGTGCCTGGCCGTGGCGCACGACTTCGATCTTGTCGATGCGGGGGCTGTTAACCTTGAATGTGCGCTCCACGCCAACGCCGCTGGCGATGCGGCGGACGGTGATCGAACGCTGGATGCCGCCGCCGCGCAGGCGCATGACGGTCCCCTCGAAGACCTGGATGCGCTCGCGGTTGCCCTCGACTACGCGCGCGGCGACTCGCACGGTGTCGCCAGCACTGAGCTCCGGGGTGTCTGTCCGGATCTGTTCCCGGGTGATCTCGTCGAGGACGTTCACGGCGTTCCCTACTCTTCGTCAGGCGGCGCCAGCGGCGCGGCTGCGCTCAGTGGCCGATATTGCCCGCAGCCCGGCTGCGATGAAGACACATGAAACGCGGCCGCCATAGCGGCCGACGGCGAAGGATACCACAAGCGCGCCGTGGCGCGACCTGCCGTCTGGCCGCCTACGGACGGTCCACGTCAGCTTGCTCGGCCGCCTGCACCGCCTCCGCCTCGGCCGCATCGGCCGCGGCGACGCTCTCTTCGTGACTGACCTCGGCCAGCAGCCTGGCCTCCTCGCGGCTCATCGGCCGGTCCTCGAGCAGCTCCGGCCGCCGGCGCCACGTCCGCCGCAGCGACTCCTTGAGGCGCCACTTACGGACGGCCTCGTGGTGTCCGCTCGTCAGGACCGCCGGCACGGCCAGGTCTCGAAACACGGGCGGACGCGTGTACTGCGGGTACTCGAGCAGGCCGGCGGCGAACGACTCCTCGGCCGTCGATCCGGCGTCGATGGCGCCGGGTAGCAGCCGCAGGATCGTGTCCACCACCACCAGCGCGGGAATCTCGCCACCTGAGAGCACGTAGTCGCCGATGGACAACTCCACGTCCACGAGGGAGCGAATTCGCTCGTCTGCGCCCTCGTAGCGGGGGCAGATGAGGATGAGATGAGTGCGGGCGGCCAGGTCGTGGGCGCGCGCCTGGCCGAACACTTCGCCACCCGGGTCCAGGAGGATGACCGTGCTGTCGGGGCGGCGCAGCTCGTCCAGCGCCGCGGCCACCGGCTCCGGGCGCAGGACCATGCCCGCTCCCCCGCCGTAGGTGTAGTCGTCGACCGACTTATGGCGGCCCAGGCCCCAGTGGCGCATGTCGTGGATGCGGATCTGGGCCAGGCCTCGAGCCTGAACGCGCCCCGGGATGCTTTCGGCCAACGGGTCCTGCAGCATTGCCGGGAAGAGGGTCAGCAGCTCGATCTCGAGCGGCGGCCGAACCGGCTTGCCGGCCATTTCAACGTCGCCATCAGTGGCCGAAGGCTCGGTCGTCACGAGTCGGGCTCTCGCGGGGCATTGGTCGATCCGGCCGTGGGCTCGTCCTCGGCCGCGTCTTCCCCGCGCAGCCCCAGCGCCTCACCGTCGATCACGATCTCGCCGCGGGCCGGCGCAAACACCCGTACGACCGACCGGACGAGGGGCACGTCCAGCTCCCCGGCGGGCCCTGAAACAACCATCACCTCGGCGCCGCCGGCGCGGTAGATATCGACGACCTCGCCGAGGACGCTGCCATCGACGTCCGCTACTGAAGCGCCGACGACCTGGTGCCAGTAGAACTCGCCGCGCGGTAGCTCCTCGCCCGGGGCGACCACCGCTTCGAGATACGCGTCGCGCAGGCCCTCGGCGGCGGTCCGGTCCGTCACCTCGGCGAAGCGCACGCGCCAGCCGAGCGAGTCGGGCTCCGACTCGACCACCGTCAATGGGCCGTCGCTGCCCTCGACGAAGAGCGACTCGCCCACGGCAAATCGCTTCTCTGCCCGGTCCGTGAGCGACTCCAGTCGCATGGTCCCGCGCAGCCCGTGGAAGCCCCGGACCCGGGCCACCACGAGCCTCTCACCGGCGGTCACGGCCGAATGCTCAGCTGATCTCCAGCGACACGATTTCACCGTCGCGCGCGGACATGACCTTGAGCAGCGTCCGTAGCGCCTTGGCGACGCTGCCGTTGCGGCCGATCACCTTGCCCATGTCGTCTTCGGCGACGTGAAGCTCGATGACGGTCCCGTCCGGGCCGGTGTGGACTTCAACCTGAACAGCGTCGGGGTCGTCCACGAGGTTGCGAGCGACGTACTCGACGAGATCCTGGGCTGCCATTGGCTACCTCTTGTTGTTGGTGCCCTTTCCGCCTGAGCAAGAGCCGGAGCGGCATTGGCGCCGCCGGCCGGCCGACTACTTGGCGGCGGGGACTGCCTTTCGCTCCGTCTTCGGAAGGACGCCGGCGCCCTCGAGGAGGCGGGCCACGGTGTCGGAAGGCTGGGCGCCCTTGGCCAGCCAGCTCTTGACCTTGTCGACGTCCACGACGAACTCCACCGGGTGCACCCGGGGGTTGTAGTGGCCGATCGTCTCGATGGCCCGGCTGTCCCGGGCGCTTCGGCGGTCGGTGACGACGATGCGGTAGGCGGGCTGCTTGGTGGCCCCGACGCGGGTGAGGCGGATTCGAACTGCCATGTGCGAGCGTGCTCCTCCTGAAGTGCTGGCGACTCGGGCCCGGCCTACTTGGCCGTGAAGACGAGCCGCAGAGTAACCGTGCTGCCGTCGATGCTGGCGTAGGCTGCGCCTCCGACGTGATCGACGTAGGGCTTGTAGTTCAGGTTGTAATACCCGGGGTCGGCGGGGAAGAAGGCCTGACCGATCTGGTCGGCGACTGCCGAGATGTCGAAGTACCCGTATTCCGAATTGGACGCGCCCACGGCGGCCATCACCGTCTGGTAGTCCGACTGGGAAGCCAGAGAGTCTGCCGACGTGGTGTCAAGAACCGCCTTGACGAACGCGTCGCCGTAGCCGGCCACCAGCAGGTCGCCCTTGGTTGCGATGGCGATGCTCAAGTCGGGAGTGACGTCGCTGCCCGCCACGCTGATGACGGTGATCGTCGCGCCCTTATAGGTCTCGTCGGCCTGGGTGATGCCGCTGCCGCCGAGGCTGGCGAGCGTGATCAAGGTGGTGATCATCGCCTTCTTCGTGGTCGCGGTGGTGCTGTCCGGAGTCTTGACGACGAGCCCACCGCCGTACGAAGGGCCATCCTTGGTCAGAACCACGTCGGCGTCGCCAACCCAGTCAATGCCGCCGATCTGCGACAGCGCGTCCTGGACCTGCTTGATCCCGTCACTTAGCGACGCCGTGGACGGTGTCGCGGCCAGCGCCGCAAGCTCGCCGTTCACGAGCTGGCCGACCGAATGAACCTCCATCACGGCAACCGTCGAGCCGGGCAGCTCCGGAGCCAGGACCGAAACCTCGTTGCCGGGGCTGAGCGATCCCTTGGTCTTGGGCACCGTCACCTCGACGGTCATGTAGCTCGACTCGGCTCGCACCGAGCCGATCATCCACGCCGGCATGTCCGAAGCGCTCAGGTTCATTCCGGCCATTCCGGCCATTCCGGCCACGTCGGAGATCGACGACATCTCCTGCTGGAGCAGGGCCGCCGGGGCGGCATAGAACGTGGCGATGCTGTCGCCCGAAAGCGAATGCATGGCCATCTGGTAGTTGGCGCTATCCGCCAGGGAGCCCTTGGCCGGGGCGTCCAGCGCGGCCTTCACGGCGGTCACGTCGCCTGCCACGAAGACGTCGTCGGTGAAGGCGTAGGCGGCGGTCAGCCCGTCCGTGGCCGTCTGAGCCACGTAGAGCGTGGTGCCGGCGTAGCTCTGCGATGAGAACGTCACTCCGGTCCTTGCGACCTCCGAGCTGACCCAGGCCTCGCCCGCTGAGCGGTCCTTCAGCGCGACGATCACGGCTCCGCTGGGAGGAGTGGTCGTTCCGGACGGGAGCACGGGCAGGCCCGCCGCATCGGTCGGCAGGGCCCCCAGGTTCTGGCTCAGGTCCGGCATGCTGTACGTGCCCAGGCTCGTCACCGCCAGCGAGAGCTCGCCGGTCGTCCAGCTCTGGAACGCGGACGTGTAGGTCAGGTCCGGCGAGATCGCGCTCGTGATCTCGTTGAGAATCTCATCGTAGGCGTTGTCGAACTGGGCCCGATCGGCGAAGCCCGGGAAGTAGCTCATGAAGTCGGCAAGCTTCTCGTGCTGATCGCCCGGCAGGTCCATCCGCAGGTCGACGAACATGATTGTGTTCTTCGGCGCGTTGCCGGCAGTGAGCGACTTGGCCGCCCCGCTCGCTCCTGATAGGACGAACGCCCCGCCAGCGGTAACGAGCGCGACGCACAGGACGACGCCGAGGGCGATGGCCCAGCGGAACCGGCTGGTCCCCGACCCGAGCCTGACCGGACCCACGCCCGAGGCCCAGGTCTCGCCGATCGGCTCGAGGCGAGCCGTCGGCGCGCCCTGCGGCGCCACGGTTTCGGGACCGGACTCCGGTGAGCCCGTGGGGTACTGCTGCTGATCCATGATGGGCAACCTCCCTCTCAACCCTGCCCGGGCATGCCAGGAATGCGCCGCGGGAACCGCCCGCCGGACATCTGCTTCATCATCTTCTGAAGCTCGCTGAATTGCTTGACGACCTGGTTCACGTCCTGCAGGCGCGTCCCCGAGCCATTCGCGATCCGGCGCCTGCGCGAACCGTTGAGGACGTTCGGGTCACGCCGCTCCTCCGGCGTCATCGATCGAATGATCGCCTGGAGGCGCCGCAGGTCGCCCCGGTCGACGGCGGCCTGGGCCTGCTTGGCCATCCCGCCAAGGCCCGGGATCATCTCGATCAGCTGACCCATCGGGCCCATCTTCTGGACCTGCTCCATCTGCTCGAGCATGTCCTCCAGGGTGAAGCTGTTCTTGCGAAGCTTCTCGGTCATCCGAGCGGCCTGCTTCTCGTCGTAGGTTTCCTGGGCCCGCTCGATGAGGGTCAGGACGTCGCCCATGCCCAGAATTCGACCAGCCAGCCGATCGGGGTAGAACGGCTCCAGGGCGTCGGTCTTCTCGCCGGTGCCCAGGAACTTGACCGGCAGGCCGGTCACGGCGCTGATGGAGAGGGCGGCGCCGCCGCGGGCGTCGCCGTCGATCTTGGTCAGGACCAGGCCCGTGACCGGCACGGCGGCCGCGAACGCCTCGGCCACGTGGACCGCCTCCTGGCCGGTCATCGCGTCGATGACGAGGAGCGTCTCGGCCGGCTTGAGAGCGGCCGTCAGGTCGGCGATCTCCTTCATCAGACCTTCGTCGACGGTGAGGCGGCCGGCGGTGTCGATGATGACGGTGTCGCGGACCTGCTTGCGAGCGGCGTCCATGCCGGCTTTGGCGATCGCGAGGACGGTGGTCCCGGTTTGGGCTCGGAAGACGGGCACGTCCAGCGACTTGCCCAGGGTCTGGAGCTGGTCGGCGGCGGCAGGCCGATACGGGTCCGCGGCGACCATGATCGGCCGGCGGCCCTGCTTGACCATGAATCGGGCGAGCTTGGCGGCGCTGGTCGTCTTGCCCGAGCCTTGCAAGCCGACGAGCACGATCACTGCCGGCGATCCGGTGAGGTGGAAGGTTCGATCGCCCGCCGACAGGAGCGCAACCAGCTCCTCGTTGACGATCTTCACGACCTGCTGGCCGGCGGTCAGGCTGTCGAGAATCTCGGCGCCGGTCGCGCGCTCGCGCACGCGCCCCACGAAATCCTTGACGACCTTGAAGTTGACGTCCGCCTCGAGCAGCGCCAGGCGCACCTCGCGCATGGCGGCGTCGACGTCGGCCTCGCTCACGCGACCGCGGCCCGTCAGGGCTCCCAGGGTCTTGCGCAGCCGCTCGCTCAGCGCGTCGAACATTTGTGGCGTGGACTCCTGATCCGTCCCGCCGATCCGAAGCAGCCTGGACCGGCGTTGGGCCGCGGATTCTGGCGGCACCGAAAGCTCGCGCAGTCTACCGCATCGCGCCCGGGGCGGACAGAGGCGGGTGAGTCACCACCCGTGCGTCCGTGCCAAGCAACAGTTGCCCAATATCGCCTGGGGTGATGCAACGGAACCTCCGGCCCCGCGCACGAAGCGGGCGGCGCATTGCCGGGGCCTGCCCGAGCGTGGAATCCACGCTATCTTGGGCTCCTGTGAGCCTGGAGAGCACCTCTTCATCCTTAGCATCGCCCATGGTGATGATGAGCAGAATCCTGTTGTCGGGCGGTCCTCAACTGGAGCCCAGCCCCGGCCCTCATCTCTTACGTGGCCTCAGGCGAACAGGGCGCTGACGAAAGCCGCTGGATCGAAGGGCAGCAGGTCGCCGAGCTTCTCCCCCACTCCGACGAAGCGGACAGGCACGTGCAGCGCGTCCTCGATGGCGAAGACGATGCCGCCCTTGGCCGTCGAGTCGAGCTTGGCCAGGACGATGCCGGTCAGACCGACGGTCTCGTGGAAGACGCGGGCCTGGGCCAGGCCGTTCTGGCCGGTGGTGGCGTCGAGGACGAAGAGCACCTCGGGCGCGGCGCCGGGCAGGCGCCGGTCGATGACGCGGCGCATCTTGGCCAGCTCGTCCATCAGGTTGGATTTGGTGTGCAGACGGCCGGCGGTATCGGCGATGACAATGTCGACGTGGCGGGCGACGGCGGCGTCGATGGCGTCGTAGATGACGGCGGCTGGATCGGCCCCGGGGGCGTGCGAGACGAACTGGCAGCCCGACCGATCGGACCAGATACGGAGCTGGTCGATGGCGGCGGCGCGGAAGGTGTCGGCGGCGGCGAGGAGGACGCTGCTCCCCTCGGCCCGGTATAGATGGGCCAGCTTGCCGATGGTGGTGGTCTTGCCAGTGCCGTTGACGCCGACCATCAGCAGGACGGCAGGCTGGTCGGGCGTGGCGCGCGCTGGGCGCCACCTGGGATCGCTCGGGATCAGCAGCGCCGCGAGCTCCTCCCGCACGGCGGCCTCGGCCGTGGGGGAGTCCTTCCGGGCGCGGGCCCGCTCGACGACTTCGGCCGCGAGCGCGCCGCCCACGTCGCCGCCGATGAGCAGCTCCTCGACTGAATCCCAGTCGGCCTCGGCGGGACCGCTCTTCAGCAGGCCGCGCAGGCGCGACATGAAGCCGCCACGGCTCTTCTGCAGGCCTTCGGCCAGGTCGCCGGGCGTCTCGTCTGTCGCTGGTGCCGCGTGCGCCTCGACTTCGAACAAGGACTCGGCTGCCGGCTCGGCTGCCGGCTCGCGCGCGGGCGCTTCCGGGGCCTGTTCGGCCTCGGCCCCGACCTCGGGCTGCTTCGGCTTGCGGAAATGGAACACGGGTCAGCTCCCTGAGCCGGCCGTCGCCGCGGCGTTCCTGCGCGTCACCTGATCCGCCATCTCCCGGGCCTCCTCCAGGCGCAAGCTGATGACCCGACTCACGGCGTCGTCGCCGACCGTTACGCCATACAGGGCGTCCGCGCTCTCGATGGTGCCTCGATTGTGCGTGATCACGATGATCTGCGTCTGGTCCGCCAGCCCGCGCAGAGCCTCCGCGAACCGGCCGATGTTGGCCTCGTCCAGAGCCGCGTCGACCTCGTCGAGGACGCAGAACGGGACGGGGTGGACCTCGAGCATGGCGAACAACAGGGCGACGGCCGTCAGTGCTCGCTCGCCGCCGGAGAGCATGCTCAGCGGCTGCGCCTTCTTGCCGGGCGGGCGGGCCACGATCTCGATGCCGGTCGCGCTGAGGTCCTCGGGATCGGTCAGGCTGAGGCGGGCGAAACCGCCGCTAAACAGCTGGCGGAACTGGCCGTCGAAGGCGGTCTCCAGGGCCGTGAACGTCGACCGGAACTGCGTGGAAATCATCACGTTCAGCTGCTCGATCAGGGCTCGGGTCTTCGCGATCGCGTCGGTCAGGTCGGCGCGCTGCGTTTCGAGGCCGTCGAGGCGGGATCTGACCGTCTGGTATTCCTCGGCCGCAAACGGGTTCGGCGCACCGAGCTCGTGGAAGCGGCGTCGCAGGGCGGCGAGCCGGCTGGCGACCGGCGGCTCCACGGACGGACCTTCGACCCAGCGCTCCGCGGCGGCACGCAGGGCGTCCTCGAGCGAGTCGGCAGTCGAGTCGTCGGCGTCATCGGCGGCGCCGAGCCGGTCGGCGGTCGACTCGGCCACGTCGACATCCTCGTCGAGATCGCCCTCGACTGCCAGCAGACGTAGACCCAGATCGCCCAGGCCGGCCAGCTCAACGCATACCTGCTCTCGGATGGCATCGAGGGCCAGGCGCGCCTCCAACTCGGCCACCTCCGCGTTGCGGACCCGCTCCTGGCAGGCCCGAAGGCGCTCACGCGCCTGGGCCGCGGCGCTCTCGGCCTCGGCGAGCCGCGCGCGGGCCACAGCCTCGGCGCTGCGAATCTCGTCCAGCTCGGCCCGCACGGCAGCCTCGCGCAGGGCGGCCGCAGCCAGATCCTCGCCCAGCCCTTCCCGTTCGGCGGCGACGGCACGCTCGCGCTCGGCGAGCTCGGCGGTCTGGCGCTCCAGCTGGGTCATACGGCTCTGACTGAACTCGGCGGCTGCGGCGGCTCGGGCACGGCGCGCCTCGGACTCGCGGCGAGCGGCCTCCAGCGTGGCCTCTTCGCCGGCAAGGTCGTCGCGGCGGGCACGCAGCGAGGCGGCGCGAGCCTCCCACTCGCGCAGGGCGTTGGCCTGCTCCGGGTTCGCGGCCTCCGGGCCGGCCGTGGCCCCGACGCCGCCGCCAGCTGATGTGGCGTCGGCCGCCTCCGCCTGCGCGACCGCGGCGGCCAGACGTTCCCGATCGGCTTCCGTGCGCGCCGCCTGGGCCGTTCGCCAGGCTGCTTCCCGGGCCACGATCTCCAGGGCGCGCGCCGCGCGTCTCTCCGCTTCCTCGGCCTCCCGTCGAGCGGCTCCGGCGCTGCGTTCCGCGTCGCGCGCGGCATCCAGCGCGGCGCGCGCCGCGGCGGCGCTCTGCGTGGCGGTGGCTGCCTCTGCCGCCGCCGCCCGGGCATCGATCTCGAGGCGCGCGACTTCCTCACCGAGCCGGCCCATCTCCGCGCGCCGGTCGAGCAGCGACTCCGAGCGGCCCATCGTAACGACGCCCGCCGCCGTGACTACCGCGCCGTCGCGCGTCACGGCGGTCCAGCCCGCGGCCAGGCGTGGTTGCACGGCCAGCCCCGCCCTCAGGTCCGGCAGCCACACCGCCCGAGCCAGCAACCGCGAAGCCACCCCATTGGGGTCGACGCGGATCGCGTCGACGAGCCTGCCGCCGCCGTGGGCCGCGGCAGCATTCATGACCGCCTCACCGGCCTCCGCCAGGCGTTCGGCCGCCCTCTCCGCGGCCCGTTCCGCCGCCCGTGCGCTCTCGTGCGCGCCGACCGCAACGCCGCCGCCTGCCGGGCCGCTCACCGTCCCCTCGCCACTCTCTAGGACCAGCGTGCCACGCTGCCCATCGAGGCCCAGCACGCCTTCGCGCCCCATGACGTACCCACGCATTGCCTCGCCCAGGGCCGCCTCCACGGCAACCCGGAATCCAGCCTCGACCTCGAGGCCATCCGCCAGCGGCTTCCCGCCGAGCCGCTTCGCTGCCTTGGCGATGCCGCGCGTTTCCTCCTCGGCCAGGCGTGCCCCGACCGCCTCGTGGCGTCCGCGCAGGCTCGCCGCCCTGCTCGCCGTCGAGGCGGCTCGCTCCGCCGCCGCCTGGCGCGTGCCCTCGAGCGAGTCGAGCTCCGTCCGGGCCTTCTGACGCGCGACCTCGGCCGCCTTCTCCGCCTCGAACTCCGCGATCGCCGAGGCCGGCGTCCGGTCGCACGTCCCGTCTCCCAACGATAGAACCTCGATACGATCGCCGACTCGCACCTCGCCCGGGGCCC
>PLOC01000014.1 GCA_003141955.1 Chloroflexota bacterium | reverse complement strand
ACAGCCGCCTGAAGTTCCGAGATTTGGCTCTCGATCGGCAGTTCATCGCCGGCCTGATGCATGGTCGAGACGCGGACGTAGATCTTGCCGTGGGAGCCGGGAGGAACAGCGACAGTCATTGGTGGATCTTATCCCCGTGGCGGCCAGGTTCGCGACGCCTTGAACCGGGTGAATCTACGCGGCCTGTTCGGCCGACGGATTGTCTGCCTCGGCATGAGCCTGGGTTGATTGCTGATCCAGGGATCGCAACACCTCGGCGGCAAGGAGACGGATCAGTAGGGGACTGGCCTTGGGCGGTGTACCGACGCCAACCACCGCGAATGGCTTGCGCTTCCGCGGGTGCACGACGTGGGCGGTAGTAGGGTCGGTTCGGGCTGCGGTGTTTGTGGCCGGGACGCCATCGGCAACGGTGCTGGACGCGCAGGGGCGCGCATCTAAGCTGCCGACGTCCCCGATGACGACTGTTCGCTCGTGCTCGACATGCGAGCCGGAGAACGGCTCGTTTGGAGTGCCTTGGATCGGCAGCTCGCTCACGGCGCCGACCCTTCCCCGGCCGCTCCGACCCCCCAGAGGTTCGGCAGACCGACGCCAGCGAAGGCGAAACGCCGGATGACGAGGGTGGAGTCCGGATCGAACACCTTCTCACCGGCGAGGGCACGAGCGATGAACGCCAGCTTCATCCGGAAGCGAACACGAGAGGTCCGCAGGGCACCGAAGGTGACCGAGTAGCGCCGAGCCTTGGTGAGGAAGTGACCGCGAAAGCCGAGCATGTGGGCCCAGGCGCGAAGACGAAGGTACGCGTATTGCGCCAAGCCGCCGAGTCTCCAGGCGGTCGCCATCATGGCGCGGGCGTGGTCGCTGGCCGGTTGCTGGCTGATCTCATAGCCCGAGCGCATGCGCCGATCTGCACCGCCTGCCTTCTCGGCCGCCTTGGTTGCGTACTTGGCGAGGTAGCCGGCCACTCTTGCGTCGGACCACTTCCCATCGGTGCCAGGCTGAATCGCTCGCACGTCGAGTTGCACACCCCAGGCAAGTTCGATGTCCGCCCCGGCCGGACCCTTGATCCGGAGCGATGTTCGCGCCGCCGCTTGGCTCACGATCTCCGCCAACAGCTCCGATGTCGCCCAGCACGGCGCAGCGCTTCCTTGATCAGGGCCGTCGATGCGGACTACGGCGTGGATATGGACGAGACCCCGAACCTGGAACTCGGCGACCTTGGCGAAGCTCAGGCGCGCAATCGCAGAGACGGCTGTTCGTGACACTCCTGCCCGGGCGGCTAGGATGCGACTCATGTAGATGGTCGTCCGGCGCCACAGAGCCGTCACGTGGGCGTTCCAGAGCACAGCGGCTTCATAGTCGTAGCAGTCGCGACACAGGGGCTGGCCGACGGCTGCGTCTTCGGCCTGATGGCGCATACGGCACGAGGTCGGCCGTCCATGCGAGCAAGTGCCTTCGTTGGCTCTCGCCCGACACGGCAGGGTCGAAGCGCCGCGAACGACCCGACGATGTACCCGGCCGAACGAGGGTGCGGTGAAGGTCGCAAAGACCCGAGGATGGCCCGCCACGTCGGGCGACACACCCCGCTCCTCGTCTCCGACAAGCCCGGCGCGGACGAGTGCGTAGGCGTCGCCGCGATAGAT
Organism: Chloroflexota bacterium; assembly: GCA_003141955.1. Taxonomy (GTDB): domain Bacteria; phylum Chloroflexota; class Limnocylindria; order Limnocylindrales; family CSP1-4; genus Fen-1039. The sequence goes on along the minus strand of PLOC01000014.1, from coordinate 4,560 downwards.
CGTCGAGCAGGATGGGCAGCGCGAGCTGCGTCGGTTGCCGCACGCGACAAGTAGGACGCCGCCGGGTACGTCGGCGCTGGCGAACCGATCCACGATCTCGCCGGTGCCTGCTGACACGGCTAGTCGCTCGCCCGCGAGTCGGATCGGAGCCGAGCAACGCGCCGCAAGAGGTCCCAGCAGCGCAGTCCCGCCGGCACCGCCAGATGCGCTCATCACAGCCGCTCCTGTCCGCACTTGAGGGGGTTGGCGAATGACCCGGGGCGAGCGCAGGGTTCTCAGGGCCACATCGCTCGCCCCGGGTCGGTTCGCTAGGCGCTCTGGTCGCGCGGGCCGATCTGGCCGATCGGGGCGCTGGGTCGACCGGAGGGCTTGGCCGCCGCTCGCAGGCCGGTGGCCCACATCGAGTAGGCAAGCCTGCCGCGCAGGTCCTTGCTCTCGACGTACGGAATCACGGCGAGACCGATCAGCTCGACGGCGCGCAGTTCGGTGCCGGGCACGACGTCGGCCGGCAGAGCTGGCGGCACGGCGGCGGCGAACTTGACCGAAACAAGCTCCTGACCGCGACGAGCATCGGGGTCCTGGTCGATCAGGGACAGACGCCAGACCGGGAGGCCGCTGGTCTTGTCGCGCTGCTGAACCGGGCGCTCTTTGGTGCTCGCGTCGTAGTCGGGAACGGCTTCGATCGCGCCCCGCGCGAGCGCTCCGGCCGGAAAGGCGACTTCGAAGGGAACGGAGATTGGACCTCTGATTGCCATGGCTGCTCCTTGGTGGTTGGCTGCGGTTTCGTTCGAACCGCTGCCCCCACTCTCGGCCGCCCAGGCGCCGATTCCCGGCAGCGGCGTGCAGGTACGTGACTTTGCCGATCGGACCGTCACTGAGCGTGAGCGCGCCGGCCCTCGTCGCCATGGAGGCCCGCCAGGACTCCTGAAGGTCGAGAATCGGCAAGTTCCTGCAGGTCGAACGAGCGGTCTCTCGCCACGACATAGCTCCGTCGGTCTCGTACGCTCTCGGCATGCAGCAGCGACCGACCAGCTTCCCCATCGGTGAGACCGTCCGCCGCCTGCGGACTGGCCAAGGCAAGTCGCAGGAGACGCTCGCAGGATTGGCGGGCATCTCGACCCGCACGCTCGCGGGCATCGAGAAGGGTGACCACGACGACGCCCTCGTCTGGCTGGCCGGCCTGGCCAACGCTCTTGACGTGGACATCGCCGACCTGCTTGCGCTCCATGAGGGCTCGTGGCCGGCTGCATCGAGCCCCATCAAGCGGAAGAGTCTCCGGAGCGAGCGCAAGATCAGCGCCCGCGTGGAGCGAATGAGCACCCGCTGGGGAACCCAGGTCGGGGCCGTCTGGTTCCCGTGGGTCGTAGCAGGCTACGGCCCGTACCGCTCGGCCAACATCGAATCCTTCTATCACTCCCCGGAAGGGGCCTATCCACCGGAGATCGACCGAGACCTGGCCCACCTGACCGCCGACATCGAGACCAGGGCCAAGCGGGGCGAGGAAGTCCCCTACGAAGGCGCGGGCTACAAGCTCGCACGCTTCTCAGTCTCGTCTCGCGTGGGCGACGCGGAGGAACCCCGACTCGTTCTCCATTTCGAGCCCACGACCTACTTCCGTATGCTCGTAACCGATCAGCGCCTGGACGTCCCCCTGACAGCGGGCGGCCGGACCTACACGTTGCGCGAGCGTTACGCTGCCAACGTCGACCTTCGCGTCGCCCCCGTGCCCGAACTTGCGACCCACTGGGGCGTCGGGCTGTCCGTCGTGACGGCTGATCGGCAGCTGCTCATCGCGCAACGCGGCAACACCGCTGTGGATCCCTATGTCTACTTCCCGGCGATGGCCGAAGGCGCCTCACGCGTGCACGATGCGGCTCCCAATGGAGCGCCCGACCACGACCGCATCGCCATCCGCGGCATGGCTGAAGAGCTCGGCATCGAGATCGAACCAGACGAGCTGACCTGGCTGAGCTTTGGGGCCAACTCGTACCTGTGCGAGTACGGACTCATCGGGCGGGTGGACACGAACTGGACCGCCGGCCGGATCGACGCTCGCAGATCGACGGGAGCGGCAAAGGACAACTGGGAGACCAAGCACCTACACGCCGTCCCATTCTCGCCGGTCGATGTCGCTCGGTTCATGGCCGATCGCAGTCGAACCTTCTCAGCCTTCGCCATCGTGGCCATCATGCACGCGCTCATGCACGAGTTCGGCATCAGGGCGACCGAGTCGGCCTTCGAGGACATCACAGTGTCCGTCTCGCAGCATCTCCCACCCTGGCTCGACAGCGGATCCCAGCCGGTGCGTTGAGCACAAGGGGGCGGAGTTCCGCCCGGCTCCGCCTGTCCGGCCCGCCGTGCGGCCCTCCGCCCCGGCCAGGCTCCTGGTGGATCGATCCAGCAGGGAGTGGCTACGCCGTATCAGCGCGTCGAGCGGTCGTCTGGCCGCCGATTCGCGCGGATGGAGCGATGCAAGGCCACGGCTGCCGCTGCGTGGTTACAACTTCCTCTACAAGATCGAGCCGGCGCACCCACCCGTTTTCTGAGTTCGGCGCCTCTTTATAGTTGTAGACGATGCGTCATGGTTGTGAACGATGCTTGCCTGGGAGATCCTGCAGGTGACGAATACGGATGCGGGCCCTGGGACCAGCGCGTTCCCACAGAACCCGGCAAGGCTCGATGCGGCAGGGTTGGGTGCAGCGCTGGAACGGCACACGCCGATCCTGCTGGCCGCCGCTCGGGCGCTCGTCCGCAACGAGGCCGACGCTCGCGACCTGGTTCAGACGACGCTTGAGATCGCGACCCGCAGATCGACCGAGCTTCGCGACCCGACGACCCTCCGCTCGTGGCTGCTGGCTATCCAGGTCCGCGAAGCACTTCGCCTTCGACGACGGCTTGCTTGGTTCGTTCACTTCGATCCGGCCGTCGTCGACCTTGGTGTTACGCCCGGACCCGAACCCGACATAATCGCTCTCCGAACGGCGCTCAGACGGTTGCCGCCTCGGGCCCGCGCTGCAGTAGCCCTCCACTACCTCGTCGGCCTGCCCGTGACCGAGGTCGCTCGGGTCATGGCGATTAGCGAAAACACGACCAAAGGTCACCTCAAGGCGGGCCTGGCGCGCCTCCGGGAGGAGCTTGGAAATGAATAGTCACGACGATCAAACCGAAGCGCGCGTTCGGGCGGCCTTCGCTGCCGAGCTCCGCCAGGCCGAGTCGGACTTGGAACTCAGCCCGCTGAAGGTCAGTTCGCGGAAGAGCTACAGGCTGGCAGGCGGGCCGGAACTGCGCCGAAGCAATCGGGTTCTGGGGGTCGCGGCACGGATCGCGGCCGTTCTGGCCGTCGTGATTCTGGCATCCGCTGCAACCCTTATGGTTGCCCGGCCATGGAATTCCGCGATGCCCGAGACACAATCGCCCAGCGCGAGCGCATCCGAGATCGCGTCGCCGAGTGCCGCCACCCCCTCGGCGACGTCCTCGATCCCGCGCTACAGCGACGGGATACCGAAGGCCTGGCAGGGGCAGCCCGTTCTACGGTGGGCAGACGCCCTGGCCATGCGCACCACGGCGAAGGACGACGCACCCTTCTACGTAGGTGTCTGGCTGAACGTTGAGTTGGGGTTCAACTTCGGGTGCCCAAACGAACCGGTGGATCCGAGCGCACCCAACTCCTGGGCCGTGAATCCCTGCTACGGCTGGCCTTACGGGATCAGCGCCGACGCTGGCGGGCCGTATGAACTGGGTGGTGAGGCCACTTTCCATTTCCTCCAGGGCGACGTGTCGACCGGCCCGGCGATACTCCGCGTTCACGTCCACGACCCTCGAGCCACCCTTTGCGGCAACCAGAAAGCTGTCTGCGACAGCATGATCGTCGTCGAGAGCGCGGTCTGGACCGGCGACTCGTACACAGACCCGAAGCCCTTCACGGTTGCGGACGCTATCGCCGCCGCGGGTGCCGTGAGCCCCCAAACCCCGCTCGAATTGCTGGACGCAAGCAACCGGGGTGACGACGGGGACGAGATTCTGCCGGGGGCCATAGCGCTCACCTGCGGCGCCATCGCGAACAGCGACATGACCGTGAGGGGCGCGTATCTCATGCCCTCTTCCGAAGCCATGACCCGCGCCCTGCCCGACGTGCAGCCGGGGGCCGACGGAGCGATGCTGCCTTCCGCGAAACGTGATTGGGGAGATGCTTCGTTCTGGAACCGCTGGCTCGTGGTCGACAACGTCGCCTTCTCCGTGTACGTGAGGGAAGAGCCCTCGGCTGCCGACAAGGCCTGGCTGGCCAGCCTAGAGGCCGCCCTGGAAGCCACGCGCTGACGAGCCGACAGGTCATTCGAAAGGGCTCTCGCGAGTGCGCTTCTTCTCAGCGATTGTCAATCGCGAAGATCAACCGAGCGCCGGCAGGGCACTTAGCATGGGCCTAGGACGACCGGGCGAGGTACTTCCGTAACGATGCCAGCAGTCGGAGCCGAGCCCACGAAGGAAGTAGACCTTGGCGCCCGGTCTGCCAAACCATCTCGTTGGCCCTCTGTTACCAGAGCTTAGCCCGGATCCACCGAT
>PLOC01000080.1:10998-51170 GCA_003141955.1 Chloroflexota bacterium | reverse complement strand
GTACAACATTGCGTGGAGCCTCCCGATGCTGGTTGCAATGACAACCCAACGTTGTCACCGGCGCGGCTCCCCTCATAGCCTTTTCATGGCATTCGATGGTGTTGCTTTCGTCGGCCGACTGAGTGATGGATGTGAGCGTCCAGCCCGCACGTGAGGCGCCACGATGACCGCTCAACCACTCCCCGCCCTGACCAGCGGAGACCCCTCCGCCTGGGATCAGGCCCTGTACGCCTTCCTCGTTGAGAAGGGCAACCGTCTGGCTCCCGGCGGACCGTCGAGTCCTACAGCCGGATGCTCTGGCCCTTCTTCGCCGACCTCGGCAAGACGCCTGACAGAGTCAAGCCCGCGGATGTCCTCGCCTGGGTCCACGGTATCGGCAAGTCGGGACGGACTCCCTCAGCCACGACGGTCGGGGCCAGGATCGCCTGCCTGTCCTCCTTCTACCGGTTCCTGATCCGGATGGGCCTGGTCGTCTCCAACCCGTGCGATGCCGTCGAGCGCCCGAGGGCCACTCAGTCAGTCGCCCGAGGATACGGAGCTGACGAGGTCCGCCGGCTCCTGGCAGTCGTCCCTGACACCGTGGCGGGTCGGCGCGACCGGGCGATCCTCCTCACCCTGGTCCTGACCGGCCGGCGTCGGGCCGAGGTGATCGGCCTACGGGCAGGCGACCTGAGCGTGGAGGGCGAGACCGTCTACTACTCCTACCGGGGCAAGGGCGGCAAGAGAGGTCGACGCGAGCTCCCACGCCCGGCATTCGAGGCGATCTGCGCCACCCTTGCCGACGCCGGGCAGGAGCTTGCGGCAATGGCGCCACAAGAGTCCTTATGGCAGGCGGGAGCGCGACCGACGGGCGTCACGAGCGGGACGTTCTACGCCCGTTTCCGCCGCTACCTGCGGCTTGCCGGCATGGCTCCGACCGGGATCCACGTCCTGCGGCATACGGCCGCAAAGCTCCGAAGAGATGCCGGCGAGTCGATCGAGGATGTCAGCGCGTTCCTCGACCACTCGAGCTTGGCCGTCACGACCGTCTACCTGCGCCGGCTTGAAGGCCAAGAGGATCGAGCCTGGCGGGAGGTGGCCGAGGCGATTGGAGTCTGACCCTTGGAGGGACGGAGGCTCGCCGACAGCCGACTGGTGGACGTCTGTTTTCACCCAGCGCGGCCATCGCGACGGGCCGAAGGCAGGTAGGGAGATCCGGTCCGCGGATCGACAAGCCTTCGACACTCGCCCACCCAGCGGGCCGCGGCTTCTGGCGATGGCGCGAACATCTCACTGAAGACAGCCTGCGTCGGCTTTCGGTTCCCGGCCTCATATTCCCGGAGGTAGATGTGTGCCACCCGGGCATGGAACTCGGCGTCATGGGCCACGGGTCGGCCGGGACGTTTGGGCACGGTCTCGGGGATGTCAGCCGACCCCGATTGCAAGACAGCAAGAAGGCCCGTCTGTGCCTCAGCATCGGTCATCCAGGTTCCACCTTGGAAATGCAGGAGCGGGGTGCCGGCGGCACGTGCCGCCTCTTCCTCAGAGGGCGTGAGCGGACGCAGAGGATCGCGACCAACGACGGATCGGATCATCCCCGGCATCTTCGCCGCCTGCGCCTTGCCGTCTGCTATGAGCTTGCCCCACGGCACGCCCCGGATCGACGCCAGATCGAGCGGGTGGAAGGGCAGGCTCGTGTGCTGGAGTGTGCTTCCGAAGGCGAACCCCACGCACTCCAGACGTCCGTCGATCGTCACGAAGTAGAGGCGGCAACTGTGGGGCTCACGTCCATCGATTCGCTTGAACGTCACCTCGACTGCGGTCTCATCCACCCCGGCCAGGCTGAGACCTGGCACAACTGAGAAGACCGCCCAGCCTGTTTCCGTCATGCCCAACCCTCTCATTAGCAGCGGTCTGTTGCAAATAGCATGGTAGCGCAGGCCGTACCATCTTTGCAATGGACTGGGCAGCATCTACCCTCCCCTTGTGGGTGCGACCTATCTGCTCGATCACGTCACCGAGGACCTCCGGAGCATCGCTGCGGTCGAACGGTTCCGGAGCGTTTACGGCCCAGACCGGCCCGAGGCCATACCTAGCCTGGCCCGCCGGCTGCACGATCATGTCGCCTTCGACGACTGCCCGTTGGGCCGGCGCCAGGCCGGAGCAGCCGCCCAGTTGATCGAGCGTCGACCATGAACGCTGACCGCCTCGAGCCTCAAGCGGCAGCGGATCCGTCGCTGGACTGGCTCGGTGCGCGAGAAGGCAGTCTGCGCGAAGGGTCGGCTGACAACACACCTGCGGCCGTTGACGAAGAGCCACCGCTTCCCCCGCCTCCAGGCGACACCTGCAAGACGCCAGCAGCCTCCGGCATCATGGCCCGTACCGGGGCGCGCTGCCTCGCCGAAGTCTCGACGGCACCGCCCCCAGCGCCTCTCCTGGGCTATCTCGACCCACAAGGGCACACGATCCTCCACGGCATGGGCGGGGTCGGTAAGGGCACGCTCACCGCGTGGTGGATCGTCAATCTCATTGCGGGCGGCCATCGCGTCCTGCTCGTCGACTACGAAGGGCACCCCGAAGAATGGGCTCGCCGAATCTACGGGCTCGGTGGGTCGGAGGCCATTACCGCCGTCCTGCATGTCTCGCCCTCGTCGGCTGATTGGAAAGGCCATCGCGGGGCGATCTGGGCTCAGGCCCAGGACCTCCACACCTTGGCCGTGGAGTGGGGCGCGACGTACATGGTGGTGGACTCGATCGTGCCTGCCAGTGGCGGCACCGATCCACTCAAGCCCGAAGCCGCCGGTCAGTACGCCGCGGCCCTCGTCCAGATCGGCCGCCCGACCCTGAGCCTTGGCCACGTGACGAAGGCAGACAGCCCGGTCTATCCGTTCGGCTCGATCTTCTGGCACAACCTAGCCCGGATGAGCTGGAGCCTGACACGCGATGGCGAGACCGTCCAGCTGATGTGCCGCAAGGCCAACAACTACGCACACCTGGGCCGCTTCGTCGTCTCCACCACCTGGTTTGAGGGACGCCTCGGCGAGGTGGCCCTAGCTCCGTACGCGGTCGTCCTGGCCGACCGGATCGCCGAGGCGATCGCCACCGACCAGCTCACCGTCACGGAGATCGTGGCTCGGCTGAATGTGGATGAAGCCGAGGGCGAGGTCAAGACCGATAGCGTGCGGACGGCACTCCGACGCGGGCTCAAAGCCGGCCGCTTCACTCTGACCGACGATCGGTGGGGGCTGTCGTGAACCTGTCGCGTCGGCCGTTGTTGTCCGTTCACACTCTGTCGCGCAATCTGTCGCGTTGCCTGTCGTGGGTGACTTTGAGGCTGTCGCGTGATCTGTCCCGTACCTGTCGCGTCGGCATACAAGCGCAGACACGACAGACACTCCGGCCCTTAAGGGCCGAGTTGTCGCGTCGCGTAGCCCACGATCCAGGATGGAATCGGCCGGTGAAACCGTGACGACGCCGACGATCCAGACCACCACCTCGCCTCCAGGAGTCGCGCGTGACGCGCTCGTCGCGGCCCTGGCCCGCTACGTCGAAGCCCTCCATGCCCGCTATCCGGAAGGCCCCGACCAGATGCGCAACGAGTGCCTTGACGCCAGAGGGAACATGCCTCGGATGTGCAAGAGCGGAAGAGGTAGGGCGGCATGAGGCGGCTGCCGCGCTCTCTTGACGACATCCGAGGCCTGCGGGCGGCACGCTGGATCCGCGAGTCGACCACGGGGCAGTACGACCGCTTCGGGCCGGCCAGCCAGCGTGAGCAGCAGGACCGCTTCATCGAGCGCCACGGTCTGGTGGACACCGGGCGGGTCTTCCAGGTGGCCCACAGCGGCACGACCGTCTGGCGCTCGGCGACGATGACCCAGATGCTGGCCGAAGCGAAGGCGGGAGGGTTCGACCTGCTCCTCGCGGGGTACTCCGACCGCTGGCAGCGCAACTTGCGCAGGACGCTCGAACTTCTCGAAGACCATCTCCATCCGTCGGGTGTCGCTCTGGTCATGTGCGACCGGCGGATCATCAGCTCCGATCCGGGCGATTGGGACGAGTTGGTGGCGGAGTCGGCCGGAGCCGAGAAGTACAGCCGGCGGCTCTCAGAGCGGATCACGGAGGGCTACGCCGCCAAGTTCGCCCAGGAGAACGACCCAGGTGGCCATGCCCCCTTGGGGTTCCGGCGATCTCCAGAGCCGCCCAACACGCTCCAGATCAACCCGGAGACCATCGGTACCGCAGTGGATCTGTTCGAGCGCTATGCCCTCGGAACCGTGAGCGCCGCGCAGCTTGCCGCCGAGACTGGTCTGGAGGCCACCCGCATCCGCTGCATCCTGATGAACCCCGTCTACAACGGCTGGATCAGGAGACACCGCGGGCCCAACGAGACCCGAAAGCCAGCACCGTGGCGATCGAACCCACCTGTTTCCGACGAGCTGTGGGCGCGGGTCGAGGATGTCCGCAGAGCCAAGTGCCGAGGTAGTGGTCCTCACCGTAATGACCGAGTCGATGTTCTTGCTGGGCTGCTCTACTGCGTCTGCGGCCGGCGGATACGAAGCGACGGCTGGGCTGCGAACAGACGGTATCGCAAGCTCCATACCAAGCCGTGCCAGGAGTGGGGTACCGCAGCTCGACTTCCGGCCGAGACCTGGGAGGAGCCGATCCTCGCGCAGATGGGTGGGATCGAGCTCGACGACGGGGTAATCGCCAGAGTCGTGGCTGCGCTGGGTTCCACAGTCCGACCCGTGGCCATCGACCGCTCTCGGATCGAGCGCCAGATGCGTGAGCTTGCCCTCGAACACGTGGGAGGCGGCATCAGCGACGAGACCTACCTCGAACGAATGAAGAGGCTGCGGGCGTCTCTGGCTGAGGTCGAGGAGACGGCGCAGGTAGGGGTGCCAGCGGATCGTGCGGTCCAATGGCTGCGCGTCCTCGCGGAGACCTGGCAACAGGCCGACGTCCCCCAAGCCAGGGCAGACCTGCTCCACGCCATCTACGAACGGATCGTCATTGCAGGGAGGGAATTCGTGTCAGCCCGCCTGACGCCTGCCGCATACGCCCACGGCCTCGCTCTGGCCTTGCCAGAACAGGTTGCAATGGCGCGCCCGACAGGATTCGAACCTGCGACCTTCGGCTCCGGAGGCCGACGCTCTATCCGCTGAGCTACAGGCGCGCGATGCCGCCGGGCCCGGTCGAAGGCGACCGGCCGCGCGGGAGCCAAGAATAGCAGCGGCGCGCGGTCCGGGGGAGCGGGGTCGCTGCCGACCACTCGCGTGGGCCGATGCGTCCTCCGGAACGCGGCCGTCCGGGAACCGAGGCCGCCCAGAAACCTGCCGGAGAATCCGAAGCGGCTCCCGAAGGAGCCGCTTCGTTGCTGTCCCGGTGAAGGGTCGACCCGCCGAAGCGGATCGTCTTCTGCCACGCTACAAAGGCATCTATCACGTCGGCTGCACCGACTACCCTGACCCGACCTACCCATGACCTTGTAACTGGGGCAGCAGGCTGACTGGCAGCTTCTAAAGTCTACAGCCCTTTCAGCCTACAAACCAAGGGTTTTGGCGTGCGAGCGGGTTAATATCCCGCAACTTTGTGAGGGTAACGTTACGCCTTCGTTGCATCCTGTGGAACGGCCCGGTAAAGCCGTCACACAACCCTCTGCCGATCCGCCTTGTGCGACCCCGCCCGATGGCCCTGGGCCGCCTACTGGCATCTGCCGGAACGCCCGCCGGTCAGCCCGCGATCTTCACCGAGCGCATCGCGGTCGGCTCGATCGGTCGGTCGCGGCCGTCTCGCTTGGATGCCGCGATGGCATCGACGACCTCCATGCCTTTGGTGACCCGGCCGAAGAGCGTGTACTGCTTGGGCAGCCGGCCGCCCGACAGATCGGCCAGGCAGATGAAGAACTGGCTGCCGTTGGTGTTCGGGCCGGCGTTCGCCATCGCCACCGCGCCGCGGATGTAGTCACCTTCGAAGGGCTCGTCGGCGAACTTGTAGCCGGGACCGCCGGTGCCGACGCTGCCGTTGTCGAGCTTGTCGATCTTGCCGTACTGCCCGTCGCCGCCCTGGATGACGAAGCCCGGGACCAGCCGGTGGAAGATGACGCCGTCGTAGTAGCCCTTGCGCGCCAGCTCGATGAAGTTGGCCGCCGCCTTGGGGGCGCCCTTGTCGTTGATCTCGATCTCGATCGTGCCCTTGGCGGTCTCGATTGTCGCCTTGGTCATCCGTTTCTCCTCGGTCAGCGGTGCTGGCTGGGCCGGCGTCGGCTCGGGTCAGATGTCGATCAGGGGGTCGTCACCGTCGTGCCGGTGATGACAACCGGGACCGTGGGCATGTCCTGCGGAGCGTCTGTGGCGTCCGGATCGCCGCCCAGCGGCACCAGCGCGATCTTGTCGACCACGTCCATGCCGGACGTGACGTTGCCGATGATCGAATAGGTCGTCGGCGTTGTGCTCGTCCAGGAACTGTCACTGAGAACGATGAAGAACTGAGAGCTGCCGGTGTTGGCGGTGCCCGTGTTGGCCATGGCCACCGTTCCCCGCTTGTAGGTCGTGGTCACGGCGTCGTCCGGGATCGTCCAGCTTGGGCCCCCCTGGCCCATCATGTCCGGGTTGAAGTCGGGCAGGCGCGCGTACTCGCCGTCGCCCGCCTGGATGACGAAGCCCGGCACGACGCGGTGGAACATGACGTTGTTGTAGTAACCGCAGCTGGCCAGGGCGGTGAAGGCGCCGGCGCCGTTGGCCCCGAGCGAGGCCTCCACCTTGATGACGATCGTGCCGAAGTTGGTGGTCATCGTGACCGTGGCGGTCGCGCCGGCGGCCATCGGAGGCGGAGCCGAGGTCGGGCAGTTGCTCTGAGTCGGACCCAGGGTGTAGGCCGGCGCCGCGGGCGGGATCGTCGGCTCGGGCGTGGGCGAGGGCGTGGGCGGGCTCACGGGCACGGCGCAGGCGGCTGCCAGCAGCGCGATCAGGCCGACGGTCGCGAGCCGGCGCGGCGACGACGAGAGAAAAGCGAGGATCATGCGGCGGCCTCCAGGGCTTTGGCGAAGTCTACGGCTCCCGACAGGAGCGGTTCTCCGAGGATGATGCCTGCGATCGACGCATCGCGCAGGCCTCGTATGGAATCGAGATCCACGGACACGCCCGCGACGAAGATCTCGGCGCGGGTCGTCCGCGCCATCTCGGCGAGGAACGTCAGGTCCGGACGCGCTCCGCCGTGCGACAGGACGAGCCGGTGTACGCCGAGGTCCACCAGCTCGCCGGCCAGATCGATCAGATTCGGCGGCGCGGGTCGGTGCCAAGGATACGCGGCAATGCGCTCCGGGCGTGGGTCGAGTCCGACGGCCAGCCAGTCGCCGGCCACGGCCACGCACTCGCGCAGCGTCTCCTGGCGATCCGCCATGGCCATGGAAACCACCACGCGCGTGGCTCCGGCGGCGAACGCGAGGCGGATGTTGTCCGCTCCCTCCATGCCCCCGGCCAGCTGGAGTGGCACCGCCACGCGGCCCGCGATCCGCCCGATCGCCTCCAGGTTCACCGGCCGCCCGGCCCGCGCCCCATCCATGTCGACGACGTGGATGAGCTCGGCGCCCGCCGCGACGAACAGTTCCGCGATCCGATCCGGCCGGTCGGAGGGCGTCCCCGCGCCCGTGGCCGCGCCCGGCCAGTGGACGATTCGAGAGCGGCCGTTCTCGACGTCTATCGACGGGACGATCAACACGAGGGCTCTATCCGTTCGCCGCGCCGTTGGCGCCGCCACTGGCCTCGGCCGCCAGCAGCCGGCGATGGAAGCTGATCGGCAGGCTGCCATTGTTCAGCAGCGTGTCGTGGAAGTGCTTCAGGCTGAAGCGATCGCCCAGGCGGCGCTGCTCGTCGCCGCGGAGCTGGAGCAGCAGCACCTTGCCGAGCAGGTAGCTGAGCTGGTACGTGGGCGTGTAGGTGTAGCGGAAGACTTCGGCCTGGGCGTTGGCGTGCTCGAAGGCGGTGTGCTCGACGAGCATCGCCGTCGCCTGATCGACGCTCAGCTCGCCGCGGTGCATTCGGACATCCAGGATGATCCGGCAGGCCCGCCAGATGGCGTCGGTGTGCATCGCCAGCAGGAACTCGGGCCCGTCGTCGAAACCCTGCTCGCGCATCATCTGCTCGCTATACATGCCCCAGCCCTCGACGAACTCGGGGGCGTCGACGAGCAGCCGCACGATCGATGGGTGGGCCACCGCGGCCGAGAGCTGGAGGTGGTGGCCCGGGTAGGCCTCGTGAACGCTGGTGTTGCTGATGGAGGCGAAGTAGTGCTCGCGCATGCCGTTGGGATCGTCGCGCACGGACGGCGTGACGATGTAGATGCCCGACGGATGCTTGTCGAACTTGGGCGGCTCGAAGTAGGCGGCGAACGGGATGACCGTGCGCAGGTACTCCGGGGTCGGGATGACGGAGATCTGCTCGCCGGGGGGCATCGTGGCGATGCCGTGCTCGATGATGTAGGCCCGGGCCCGCATCATGGCGTCCTTGTAGGCCGCCAGCGCCTCGTCGAAGGTGTCGGGGTGGTTGGACTTGACGCGGTCCACGACCGTGCGCTCGTCGACGCTCGGGTCGATGCGCCGGGCGTCGTCCACGCGCGCGGCCTTGTTGAGGGCCAGCTGCTGCTCGCCGATCTCGAGGATCTGTGAGGCGTCCAGGCCGTCGAAGGCGCGCAGGCTCACGAGCCGGTTGTATGCGTCGGAGCCGAGCGCCCAGCTCTCGACCGTTGAGCCCATCTTCGCCTTGAGGGTCTCGACGTAGGCGACCACGGAGGCCGAAGCCTTCTCCACTGCCCTGTCAAGGCGGGCCTGAGCACGCTCGTCCAGCACGCCGTGGCCGGCGGCCTTGACCTCCTCGAACAAGGTCGGCATGTCCCCGCCGGACTCGATCTCGAGCTCCTGCCAGAGCCGGACCTGGGGCGCCGTGGCGCGGGTCCTGTGCTGATCCAGGAACGCGGGCACGGCCTCGAGGCGCGCGGTCAGCGACGCGAGCCGATCCTTCAGCGGAGCGAAGTCACGGGCGAAGATGGAGAAGAGAGCGTCGCCGACGGCGTCCATGGCGAGGGAGCGGCGCTCCCAGACGCGATGGACCTCCATGTCGAAGAGCTCGCGCCGGACGTTGTGGAGGGCCAGCTCGCGTTCGAAGCGGACGCTGTCGGACAGCTCGTTCGGGTCGATCGCCTCCAGCTCGCGCTCGATGCGGTGGGCGTCGTCGATTTCCTGCGTCACGGCGTCTCGGGTGGCGTCGTCGAGGCGGTCGTCTCCCGCGTGCAGCCCGACGTACGTGGCCAGGATCGGGTGCTGCTCCACCATGCGCCGGAAGTCGGCTTCGACGATGCCCCAGAAGCGGTCGTCGGCGTGGCCGGCGGTCGGCTTGGAGACGGGCCGGGGGAGAACGAGCTCTGCCATGTGAGGCCTCTCCGGATGCTGGGTAGTGACCTGGCTAGCTGGCTGGCGCGGTCGTGGCCGCGGCGACCTCGACCGGCGACGTCTCGCGCAGGGCCGCGGCACAGGCGGCCAGCACGCGCTCGACATCGGTCGCGTCGACGCCGTAGTGGGTCACGGCTCGGATCGTGTTATGCGGGTATTCGACCATCAGGATGCCGCGGCCGCGGAGTGCGTCCAGGAATTCGGCCCTGTCGCGGCGGACACGGAAGACGACGAAGTTGGTCTGTACGCGGCCCGGATCCAGGGGCCCGGGGGCCGGCTGGGCGAGCCCGCCCGCCGATTCGATGCCCTCGAGGGTCGCCAGCCCCTCCGCCAGGCGGCGGGCGTTGGCGTGGTCCTCGGCCAGGCGCTCGATCATCCCGGCCGGGCCGTCTCTCAGGGCGACGAGGCCGGGCGCCGCCAGGACGCCAACCTGGCGCATCCCGCCGCCGACGAGCTTGCGACCGCGGCGGGCCCGGGCGATGAAGTCCCTGGGCCCGACGACGAGCGAGCCGATCGGGCAGGCCAGGCCCTTCGACAGGCAGAACATGACCGAGTCGGCGGGTTGGGCAAGCTCGCGCGGCCCGACGCCCAGGGCGATGGCGGCATTGAAGAAGCGTGCCCCATCGACGTGGAGGGGCACGCCGTGCGCGTGCGCGATGTCGGCGACCCGGCGGACGTACTGCAGGGGGAGCGGCCGACCCATCGAGTGGGCGTGAGTGTTCTCGATGGCGACCAGACCGGTAATGGGCTCGTGAGGGTCGCGCGGGTCGCGGAAGGCGTCGTTGAGCTCGGCCAGATCCCAGGTTCCGTCGGGCCGCTCCGGCATCTGCTTGACCGAGGTGCCGACGACGACGGCGTGGCCGGCCTGCTCGTCCGAGACGATGTGGGTCGATGCGCCGGCGATCGTCTCCTGGCCGCGGCCCAGGTGGCCCAGCTGCGCGACCAGGTTGCCCATCGTGCCCGAGGCGACGAAGAGGGCGGCGTCCTTGCCCAGCAGTTCCGCGGCTCGTTCTTCGAGGGCGTTGACGGTGGGGTCGTCGCCGAAGACGTCGTCGCCGAGCTCCGCGTCGTTCATTGCCTTGCGCATCGCCGGCGTAGGGTGAGTGACGGTGTCGCTGCGCAGATCGACGAAGCCGGCGCGGCCATCGAGTGTCATGGCGTCGAGTATAGGTCGGCTGGCTCTGGCGGCGGTCCCCGGCGGTCTCGGGGATTCTGCTAAGGCGGCGGTCCCCTGAGCCTCGGCGCTCGGACACGCCCGCCGCCACATGCTATTCTCCACCGTCGGCGCTGGGCTCGTGGTGTAGCGGCCTAACATGCCAGCCTGTCACGCTGGAGACCGCCGGTTCGAATCCGGTCGAGCCCGCCATCGCCTTCGATTTCTCCAGCCCCGTCCCCGCCCGGACGGGGCTTCTTTCTGTCCAGGGGATAGAGGACCGGCGAGAACGCCGTGCCAAGTGCCCGGCGCTGACGCACAATCAGGCCGCAGGAGCGGCCTGATTGTGCGTGGCCGGAGCCGGGGCACAGAGAGTGGAGGCGCGATGCCATGAGCGGCCGCGTGATCGTGGTCGGCTCGGTCAACATCGACCTTGTCGCGCGCGTGCCCCACCTGCCCCACCCCGGCGAGACGGTCACGGGCGGCAGCTATGACCGGCACCACGGCGGCAAGGGCGGCAACCAGGCCGTGGCAGCCGCCCGCCTGCGGCGCCCCACGCTGTTCATCGGCGCCCTCGGCGACGACGCGTTCGAGGTCGAGGCGCGTCGAGCCCTGGCAACCGAGCGGGTGGACGTCTCGATGGTCGCCTCGCTGCCGGGCCAGGCCACCGGAGTGGCCCTGATCCTGTACGACGCGGACGGCGAGAACCAGATCGTGGTCATTCCCGGGGCGAACGGCGCGATCGAAACGGGCTATGCCCGCGATTGCCTGAGCCGGCTTGGGCGGCTGACCGGCGATGTCGTGCTCCTGTGCAACGAGGTGCCGCTCAACGTGGTTCGCGAGGCGCTCATATGCGCCCATGCCGCCGGGGCGACGACGATCCTGAATCCGGCCCCGGCGACGGGGATCGACCGCTCCGTCTTCGCCCTGGCGGACATCGTCACGCCCAACCGCAGCGAGCTCTCGATGCTCCTCCACACCGAGGCCCGCCGAACCGGCCGAAGGACCGATGCGAGCCAGGAGATCCCCTCTCGGGCCCGTCTCCTTCTCGATCCCGGCCCCGAAGGTCCCGGGGTGCGCAAAGCCGTCATCGTGACGCTCGGCGCGGCCGGCGTCATGGTCCTGGAGCGGGCGGGGGCCGAGCTGGGCCGCCCCGCGACGTCGAGAGGAGACGTCCCCGGCACTGCGCCGGCCGGCGCGGACGCAGGGGCGGCACCGGTCGGCGCGGCAGCGGCCGTCAACGTGGGCGACGAGTCGGACGGCGTGCGGATCTGGGAGGTGCCCGCCGAGCGCGTCTCGACCGTCGACTCCACCGGCGCCGGGGATGCCTTCAACGGGGCCCTGGCCGCGGCGATCGCCGAGGGCAGGCCCCTCGCCGAAGCGGTCCGCCGAGCCGTGGCCGCGGGTGCTCTTGCCACCACGCACGTGGGGGCCCGCGAGGGAATGCCCACCGCCCTCGAGCTCGAGGAGTTCCTCGCGGCGCGGTAGTCGCGGCGGCTCGGCGACGCGGCTCGGCGGCTTCGCTGCGGGGCCGGGCGACCGGCCCCATCGAGCCGGTTCGGGGCAGGTTCGAGCGCGAGTCGGGTACCATATGCGAACGCCGGGGCTGGCGGCGACGCCAGACGCGCAATTCGAAGGCAGGAGCATGACGGACACGACACGGGCGAACCAACCCTCCGGGCTCGCCGGCCTCTGGCGCCAAATTCGGCACATCCATCCGGGCCTGGTTCTGGCCACGCTGGACTTGATCGGGTTGGGGATCGCCTCGTACCTCTCGTACGAAGAGCTCACCGGCGGCCAGTTGGTGTGTCCGAGGGGCACGGTCCTGGGCGGTTGCCAGACGGTCGCGAACAGCCCGTACTCGCGCCCCTTCTTCCACGTCCCGGTCGCCGTCTACGGCGTGTTTCTCTCGATCACGCTCTT
The DNA here is from genome assembly GCA_003141955.1 of Chloroflexota bacterium. GTDB lineage: Bacteria > Chloroflexota > Limnocylindria > Limnocylindrales > CSP1-4 > Fen-1039. The sequence goes on along the minus strand of PLOC01000080.1, from coordinate 38,673 downwards.
CTGCCTGGCCATCTACTGGTGGCGCACCAACAACTACCGGATCCTGCTGGCGCACTACGGCTTGTCACTCGTCGGCGTCCTGTTCGAGGGCTGGTTCCAGTTCGCCCAGATCTTCCTCATCGGCGCCGTTTGCATCTGGTGCGAGTCGTACGGGATCTCGCTCATCCTTCGTTTCCTGATCGCCCTGTGGGTCTACCTCCGCACGCCGAAGCCCGGGGCGGTTTCGGCGGAAGAGCTGGCCTGACGAGCAGTCTTCCACCATTTCGAAAGAGGGAATACCTCGATGACTCAAAGCCATCCGAACGGTCGACCCAACCCCACCGGGAAGAGCGCCCCACCTACGAGCCGGCGCTCGGCCCGACAGCAGCGCCTGGCCAATCGCGAGACCAACCGGGCGCTGGCGCGTGCCGGCACGTCCGGATCCTCCGGCACCGGATTCCGCACGCTCATGATCTGGACCGCCATCGCGGTCGTGATCGGCGCGGTCGTCATCGGCGGCGCGTACCTGCTCACCAGCCAGTCGGCGACGGTTTCCCCCGAGGGGAGCCCGATTCCTCCGTTCGTCGTAACGCCCAGCGGCCTTCCCTCCGACGGGCGGACGCTCGGCTCGGCCGACGCCAAAGTCACCATCGATGCGTATGAGGACTTCCGGTGCACGGCTTGCTTCGACTTCACGACGACCGTTGAGCCGCAGCTCGTGACCAATTACATCAAGACCGGCAAGGCCAAGCTAGTTTTCCACGATCTTCTGACCATCGATTCGCATTCGACGCCACCCAGCACCGAGTCTCGCGACGCGGCCAACGCGGCGCTGTGCGCCAACGACCAGGGCCAGTTCTGGCCCTTCCATGACTGGCTGTTTACCAACCAGTCGCCGCGCGAGGCTGCCGGCGCCTTCACGCTGGATCGGCTGGTTCTGATCGGCAAGGACGCCGGTCTGAACATGACCACGTTCGAACCGTGCGTCAGAAACGGGACGCACCTGGCCGAGGTGGCGGCGGAGCAGACTGCGGCGCCGTCCGATGCCACGGGCACGCCGGCGATCTACGTCAACAACACGCTGACGTCCGACTACACCTACGCCACGGTCTCCGCCGCCATCGACGCGGCCCTCAACCCCTCGCCGAGCCCGTCTGGGTCGGCAGCCGCCTCCGGTTCGGCCGCCGCCTCCGCATCGGCCGCCCCGACGGCCACCACGGCGCCCACGGCCAGCCCCTCCTGACGTCGCGACTCCGCGGCAGCGCGGAGTCATTCGCAGAAACGCATCGACGGCGCCCGCAAGGGCGCCGTCGCACTGTCTGGCGGTGGCCGGGCGGCTATCCCCGGGCGATGGCCTCGATCGCGCCGAGCTGCCGGCGCAACTCCGCGGCGGCCTGCCAGTGCTCGGTCGCGGAAGCCTCCATGCGACCTGCCTCGCGCGTGCTCCAGTCGGCCAGCCAGCGGTTGGCTTCGCGCAGACCGCGGGCCTGCCCCAGCTTCTCCCGAACGTGCTGGATGAAGGCGCAGTAGAGCGTGAGCGGCGACGCCTTCGCCACGAGCGCCTCAGCACCGGGCACGAAATCGATTGGCACCTTGATCCGGGCGAAGAAAGCGCCGACCTCGGCCGCCAGCGGATCCACGCTCTGGCTGTGGCCGCTCCCGCGCAGGATCGGCGCGTGCGAGCTGAAGTCCACCAGGACCGTCGCATCGGGCGTCATCTGGGCTCGCAGCGCACCCCCGAAGCTCAGGAACTGGTTGGTGACACCCAGCCGGTCGGTGAGTGAGATAAGGCCCCACGAGTAGTCCGACGAGATCGGGTAGTGCGTCTCGCGCTCGAGCCTGGCCGCCTTCCCGCGCCCCGCCTCGCAGGTCCAGCAATCGATCGTTTCGGGATCGAAATGCCGCAGCGTCGCTGCCGGTCGGATGGCCGCCAGCAGATGGCTGGTGTCGTTGCCGGCGGCTCGATCCGGCTCGACGAGCTCGAAGCCGAGGTTGGCGAGGCGGCGGCCGGCCTGCTCGAGCCAGCGGCTGTCGTCGCCGAGGTTGGAGCGTTGATCCATCGTCATTGCGACGCCACCATAGCCCTCCGGAGCGCTGTCGTCTCGCCCCTCTTGCACATCGGCAGCCGGGTCGCGCGGAACTGCTCGAGCTCCTGCCGGGGTCAGGCTCCTGTAGCGGCGGCAGGGCGCCGGCTGGGCGACCAGCCCAGGCGGACGAGGGCGACCGCACCGCCGAGCGAGCTGACCGCCAGCGTGAGCACGTGGATCAGGAGGGCCAGCGCGAGGCCCTCCGACGCGCCCAGCCCGAATGCCAGGGCGATGGTCTGGCCCGCGTACTCGAAGGTGCCGAGGTAGCCGGGCCCGGACGGGATCGCCGTAGCCAGGTTCGTGCCTGCGGCCAGCAGCGCGCCCTCACCGACAGTCAGCTGGATGCCGAGCGCCTGGCCGACGGCCAGGACCGCCACGACCGTGCAGCTCCAGGCGGCGACGCTCAGGATCACGGCCGCGGCGACTGTTCGGGGGATGGCCGCCACGCGCAGGCCGTCGCGGAGCCGCGTGGCCACGCCCACGAACCGCGGCCAGCGTCCGAGGAACGCGGCCGCCCTGGCCGCCCCGGGCAGCCGGTGGGCCGCCAGCGCGACCGCCAGCGCGACGCACAGCAGCCCCGAGATCGCCACGCCGACGAGTATCGCGCTCACGACCACGCCGCGGACGTTGAGGACCAGGATGGCGAGGGCGCCGATGGCGACGAGCACCACGGTGTCGACGACCCTCTCCACCACCACGGTACCGAGCGTCGCGCTGCGGCTGATGCCCTCGCGGTCGCCCAGGTAGTGGCTGCGCACCAGCTCGCCCAGACGGGCCGGCAGGACGTTGTTGGCGAGGTACCCGACGAGCATGTAGGCGCTCAGCCGGCGGAGGGGCACCCGGTGGATCGGCCGCATCAGGATCTGCCAGCGCAGCGCCCGGAAGACCAGATCGCCGGCCACGGCAGCGACGGCCAGTGCCAGCCAGGTGGGTCGGGCGCTGCCCAGCAGGTCGGCCGTCTTCCCAAGGTCGACGCCGCGCACCACCAGGTAGACGCAGGCCACCGAGATGAGAACGCCGATGGCACCTCGGCCGAGGCGACCCGTCAGCCGCCGCATCACGCGCGGCCGCCCGGTCGCGAGGAACACACGCGTCCGTTGGGTCGGACGGTTCGGGCGCCGCTCACCGGGTGGGCTGGCTTCGATCGGCGAGCTTGCGGCTGCGGCGCAACCGCAGCCGGTGCAGCATGAAGCGCAGAACGACCTTCATGGTCGAGAGCCCGTATACAACGCTGCGCCGGAAGCCGACCGAGCTGGCTTCCTCGAAGTAGCGCGTGGGCACCGCGATCTCGCCGACCCGCATGTGGCAGGCGACCGCCTGCGCCACCAGCTCCTGGTCGAAGACGAAGTCGTCGCTGTTGAGCCGGTAGGGGATCGACTCGAGCAGGTCGCGGCTGTAGGCGCGGAAGCCGGTGTGGTACTCCGACAGGTGGAGGCCGAAAGCACGGTTCTCCATGATGGTCAGGAAGCGGTTGCTGACGTACTTCCAGCGCGGCATGCCGCCGGCCAGCGGGTCGCCCAGAAAGCGGCTGCCCAGCATCAGGTCCTTCTCTCCGTCGAGGATCGGCCCGACCAGCGCCGGGATGCGCGTGGCGTCGTACTGGTAATCCGGGTGGAGCATCACCACGGCATCGGCGCCGGCCTCGAGAGCGGCGTCGTAGCAGGTCTTCTGGTTGCCGCCGTAACCGAGGTTCTGGCGGTGGATGATCACGTCCAGGCCGAGCTGGCGAGCGACGGCGACGGTGTCGTCCTTGGACACATCGTCGACGAGGATGATCTTGTCGATGATCGCGTGAGGAATGTCGTGATAGGTCCGTTCGAGCGTCTTGGCGGCGTTGTAAGCGGGCATGACGACCACGATGCGCTTCGCGCGCGTGGGGTCGGCGCTCTGCGCGGGCGTCCGTGCGGGGGCCCCCTGGGCCAGGTCGGTCGGTGCGGTGGCCGGCTCCGGCCTCTTCTCTGTCACACCGTAAGCCTACCGCAAACGATCGCCTGCCTGCGCTGGCCCACTGGGGGCCGCAGCTCGGCCGAGAGCGCCTACAACTCGCGGCGGCGGAGCAGCAGGACGCCGATCGCCAGCGTGGCCACGACCCAGACCGCACACCAGGCCAGCCACGGCAGCGGCGGCGGCGTGCCGGCGAAGAATGGGCTCACCGTGAAGATACGGGCCTGCGACCCCGCGGCGGCAAGAACGTCCGACGGCGGTTCGAGCGCGAACATCGCCCCCCGCCACAGAGTGTCGCTCGGCAGGATGAGATGGGCGATCGTGCCGGCGTTCCGCAGCGAGTCGTTGTTCAGGTAATCCCCGATGCCGCCGGCGATGCCGCCCATCCACGCCAGCCCGAACCCCACGACCGCGATCGAACCGGACGCCACCGGCGCGATGCGCGTGCTGAAGACGAGGGCAAGCGTCAGCAAGATGAGCGACTCCCCGGCCAGGTATAGGGGCGCGACCATCGGGTCGACGGGTACGTAGCCGGTCATCAGCCGTGCGACGGCGAGCTCCAGGTAGCCCGCGGCCAGCGCGTACCCGACTACCACCAGCGCAAGGCCGAGCCAGCGGCCCAGCAGCACGTCCGCACGCCGAACCGGCCGCGCCAGCACCGCCAGGAGCAACCCGTTTTCGATCTCCAGCCCGATCGCCGGCGACGCCGCGAAGGCCGCCGTCATCGTCAGCACGAAGCTGAACATGAAGGCGATCATCACCAGCAGCTGCGACAGGATGAGCTGCTGCTCTCCGCCCTGGAGGGGATTCAGCTCGGCGGCCTTCCCTAACAGCCAGCCGGTCACGGCCACGAGCAGAAACGTCAGTCCGACCAGCGCCCACAGGAGGCGGCGACGGAAAGCCTCGCGCAGGGTCAGGCGGGCGATGACGAGGATCGCGCCTCGGTTCATGGGCGGGGCTCCGCGTCTCCAGGCGCCGCCGCGTCCGGCGCCGTCCCCAGCAGCGAGAGGAACCGCTCCTCCAACGTGTGGCGTGCCGGAACGACGGCGTGGACGGCGCCGCCGCGAGCCACGAGCCGCGCGACCAGGGCGGGCACGGCCTCGTCCGCGATCGAATCGACTGCCAGCCACTCCCCGTCGAGGCGGGTCTGGCCAAAGGGGCCGGCGATGGCTCGAGCATCCGGCAGGCCGGTCACGAGGATTCGGACGCCGCTCTCCCGGAGGAGTTCCGCCATGCCCAGCTCGGCCACGACGCGGCCCCGATCGACGATCGCCACGCGGTCGCAGACCCGCTCCACCTCGGTGAGCAGGTGTGAGTTGAGGAACACCGTCGCGCCCCGAGCACGCAGCGCACCGATGATCGCCCGGACGTCCTGCCGCCCGACCGGGTCGAGCGCGGATGTGGGCTCATCGAGGACGACGAGATCCGGCTGGCCGAGCAGGGCGACCCCCAGCCCCAGGCGTTGCTGCATCCCCTTCGAGAATGTGGCCACCCGATCGTTCGACCGGTCGGCCAGCCCGACCAGCTCGAGCGCCTCGTCGATCCCGGCCGGCCAGCTCGAGCGTGGCAGGCGGGCCAGCTCGCAGTGCAGCGCGAGCACCTCGCGCGCCGTCATCCAGCCCTGGTAGCGGAACAGCTCGGGGAGATACCCGATTCGTTGCCGCGTGGCGAGATCGCCCAGCGGCGCCCCGAGAACCTGCCCCTCGCCCGCCGTCGGCGCCGACAGCCCGAGCAACAGCTTGACCGCCGTCGTCTTGCCTGCGCCGTTCGGCCCGAGGAAGCCAAAGACCTCGCCCTTGCGCACCGTCATCGTCAGGCCGGTCAGGGCGACGATGCGGCCGAACTGCTTGCGCAGCTCGCGCGTCTCGATGGCCGGTGCCGGCGAGCTCGCGCCCCCCGCATCGCCGGTGCTCGACCCCGCCACGCGACTACTCGTCGATCCGCTCGACGATCGTGGCGATCCCCTGGCCCACCCCGATGCACATCGCCGCCAGCCCGTACCTGCCGCCGGTCCGCCGCAGGCCGTGGACCAGCGTCGTCACCAGTCGCCCGCCGCTCGCGCCCAGGGGATGTCCGAGAGCGATCGCCCCGCCGTCCACGTTCACCTTCGCCGGATCGATGCCCAGTTCGCGGACGCACGCGATGGACTGGCTGGCGAAGGCCTCGTTGAGCTCGACCAGATCGAGGTCGGCGACCCCGATCCCGGCCCGGCCCAGGGCCTTGCGAGTGGCCGGGATCGGACCCAGGCCCATGACCGCGGGATCCACGCCGGCGACGGCCGTGGCCACGATGCGGGCCATCGGCGCCAGCCCCAGCGCCCGCGCCCGCCCCGCCTCGACGACGAGCGCCGCCGCGGCTCCGTCGTTGATGCCGCTGGAATTGCCCGCCGTGACGGTCCCGCTCTCGCGGAAGGCCGGCCGCAATCTGGCCAGTGCCTCCATCGAGGTTTCGCGGGGATGCTCGTCCCGATCCACGACGATCGGGTCGCCCTTCCTCTGCGGAATCGTGACCGGCACGATCTGCCCGTCGTAGCGGCCCTCGGCGATCGCGGCGGCCGCATTGCGCTGACTCGCCAGGGCGAACGCGTCCTGCTCCTCACGGCTCACGCCCAGCTGCTCGGCCACGTTCTCGCCCGTCTCGCCCATCGAGTACGGGTGATGCCGCGCCGCCAGGGCCGGATTGACGAAGCGCCAGCCGAGCGTCGTGTCGACGAGCTCGCGCGCGCCGCGCTCGTACGCGGCCTCGGGCTTGAGCATGACGAGAGGCGCTCGGGTCATCGACTCCACGCCGCCGGCGATGAAGACATCGCCGTCACCCACCGCGATGGCGTGAGCAGCCGAATTGACCGCCTGGAGCCCACTGCCGCACAGCCGATTGACGGTCATCCCGGCGACCTCGACGGGCAGGCCGGCCAGCAGGAGGGCCATTCGAGCGACGTTGCGATTGTCTTCGCCGGCCTGGTTGGCGCAGCCCAGGATCACGTCCTCGATCGCCGCCGGCTCGATCCCGGTGCGGTCGATCAGTGCCCGTATCACCGCGGCGGCCAGATCGTCCGGCCGGACCGGCGCCAATGCCCCGCCGTAACGCCCGAATGGCGTGCGCAGGGCGGCCACGATCCAGGCCTCGCGAATCGGTCGATCGAGCTGGCGGATCATGTCGGGCCGATTGTAAGGCTCTGCCGGGGCGAGCCGGCGCCGCGCCCGGGTCGCCCGATCGCCGACGGGCTAAGAGGAGATCTTGGCCAGGGCCTCGACGACCAGGCTCATGTCGTCGGTAACGATCACGTACATGATGTCGCCCTGGGCGTAGATGTAGGCCGTGCCATTGCCGCCTGCTTTGGTCGTCGCCGGATCCACGATCTCCAGGAGCGTTTCAGACCCGATCGATGTCTGACCGGTCGGCCAGCCCTGCTTGGCGGCGACGTTGGCGAACTCGCTGCTGAGCGACGCTGCGGCGACGCCGGGCATCTCGATGGCCTGAATGATGAAGTTCTCCGTGCCCGTCAGGTCCGACGCGACGGCCATGTCTATGTCGTCCGCGTTCTTGCCGAAGTTCACCAGCCAGGGCGTGTACAGGACGCTGTCGCCGCTGCCCTTCAACGAGGCGATGTAGGTGGAGAGCGTCCAGCTCAGCTTCGTGAGCTGGACGCCGCCGATGACGTCGGGCAGCTTGTCCTCCAGCGCGGCGTCGACGTGAGGCAGAGGCAGACTGGCGGCTGGGCTGGGGCTCACCGAAGGCACAGCCGATCCGGTCGGTGCAGGCGACGGAGTCTGAGTCGGTGCCGGTGTTGCGGTGGGGCCAGATGTGGGTTTGGCCGTGGGCGACGGGGTCGCCGCCGAGCCGCAGCCTGCCACAAGGATCGCCGCGAAACCGATGCCGAGCAGCTTCGCATGGACGGGATTTGGGCGGCGATGCATTGGCAACCCCGATCGAGATGGTGCGCCTGCCCGGGTGGGCCGAGGCGTCGCGAGTGGTCGAGGCGAGCATGGGGTCGGTCGCGCCCGGCTGTCAAACGCACCCGGCGCCCCGGCCGCCCCAGTCGGCAGCGAACGGCCGTTGACCTGGCACACCGTTTGTGCCGCGGCCTGTAATGCTGGCCTTTCTGCCGCGTTCTGTTGTCAAGCGGTTGGCCTTCCCGCCGCGCGGACTCATCACCTCAGATTGAGTGGAGCGATCGGAATGGAACACCAGACACGTGATCCGGATCACGGCCCATCGCCGTCCCAGGGTGCACGGGTGGAAGACGACTTCGTTCGGCGCCTCACGCCGTTGAAGGTATCGCCCCGCCGCCTCACCGCCTCGCTGCCGCTGGCCATAGTCGCCATCCTGGTCGTGGCGACGGTCGCCTTCGGCGCGACCGTGGTGCGGCCGGTGGTCATGGGGCCGATGGCGAGCGCCACGCCGGTCGTCGTCGGCGACGACGGCCCCGACGACACTCCCACGCCCGCCCCGACAGCGGCACCGACCGTCGAGCCGACCACGGCCCCAACCACGGCCCCAACCGCGGCTCCGACCGCGGCTCCGACAGCGGCCCCAACCGCGGCACCGACCGCGGCCCCCACGGCCGAGCCGACCTCGACCGACACGTCGGGCACGATGACGCTCACCGCCAAGCTCAGCGGCAGCAAGGTCGTCCTGACCTGGACCGCATATGACGGCGCCGACTTCGCCTACTACAAGGTCGTCCGCTCATCCTACAAGGTAGCCAGCTGGCCGCTCGGCAGCGGCGACTCGCTCCTCGCAGCCATCAGCAACCAGTCCACGCTCACCTACACGGACTGCGCGCCCGCCGGCAAGACCTGGTCGTACGAGGTCTTCGCCGTCAGGTCCACCAGTGGCGGCTATGTCGTCCTCGACTCCACGAACCTCGTGACGATCTCCGTCCCGGCGACCCCCAAGCCGACTGCCACCGACAACCCGGCCGACCTCGGCGCGCTCCATGCCGCCAAGAACTCCGACGGCACCTACACCTTCAGCTGGGCCGCCTATACCGGCGACACCGATTTCACCTACTACAAGCTCGACGGCCAGCCCTATCCGGCCACGCCCGGCTACGTCGAGAACAGCGGCCACTACTGGGCCTGCCTGGACAACAAGACCACGAGCGTGACCGTCAAGGTCGATCCCGGAACCTGGAACGTCAACGTCGAAGCGGTCTACTTCCCGGCCGGCGGCGCTGCCGCAGCCGCGAAGACCGACACCCTCAAGCTCGTCGTGGCGGCGGCGCCGATCCCCTCGATCGGCCTGACCGTGACCGTCGGCGATGACGGATTCGCCCATCTCAGCTGGGACAAGTACACCGGCGACCACTTTGAGGACTACCTGATCGCCCGCACCGAGAGCGGGACTCCGACGCAGGCCAACGTCATCAAGGAGATCGGTGACGTGACGGCGACGTCCTGGGTCGACACGTCGGTCCAGGCCGGCCACACGTATCACTACCGGGTCTTCGCCTGGACTTCACAGACCGTCTGCAACGGCGAGACCATCCTGGCCCAGTCGCCGGTGATCACGGTGAAGATCCCGGCGGCTGCGACTCCGGCCCCGTCCGCAGCTCCATCCGAAGCGCCGAGCCCTTCGAGTGAAGGCTAGGCAGGCCCAACCGGCCTGGCAGAAAGTGCCGGCTCGATGACAGGGCTCCGGCCTGAGCAGGAACAGGGCGAGCGGGCTCCGACGAGAGTCGGAGCCCCTCCCCCGCCAGAGAAGCCTGCCCTTCGCGTTCCGATTGCCCGGTACCGGCGCCCTGGCGGGCGGCGGTACTTCTCAGTACAGGTGGCCGATTGCCCGCTCGATCGTCGCTCCGTACCGTTCATGGCTCCATGGGAAATGACGGAGCATCTCGAATGGCCGCCGACCGCGAGCGAACGCTCGTGGAACGGTCGCGCGACGACTGCGCCGCTTTCGGCGAGCTCTACGACTTCTACCTTCCTCGCATCTACGGCTTCATCTTCCGCCGTGTCCAGGACCGCAGCCTGGCCGAGGACCTCACTTCGATGACCTTCCAGCGAGCGCTCGAGAACGTGCGACGCGCCGACTTCCGAAACGATTGTTTCGGGGGCTGGCTGTTTCGTGTGGCTTCGAACGCCGTTGTCGACAACGCCCGCCGCGATCGTCGCTTCGTCTCGCTCACGGACCTGGCGGAGGGCGAAGAGCCGGGCGACCTTGCCCTCGATACCCTGGCGGCCGCCCTGGACCAGGACCAGCTCCGGCGGGCGCTGCTGAGCCTGCCGGCGGGCCATCGCGAGCTGCTGGTGATGCGCTTCTACGACGATCTGGACACCACGGAGCTGTGCGCCGCGTTCGGCTGCTCGCGCGAGACTCTGGCCGTTCGGCTGCATCGGGCGCTGCGCGCTCTGCGCGTGGAGATCGCCAGGGAGGCAGCCGATGTCGCCTGACGATCGCCACGAGATGGACCAGCTCGACGAGCTGGCAGCCGAGCTGATTGAGGCCGGGGAGATCGCCCGCGCTGCTTCTGCCCGCGGCGAGACTCCGGACCCCGTCTTCGCGGCGAGGTTGCGCGCCCAGCTGCTGGGCGGCCTCTCGCAGGCACGGCCGGCGCCGAAGGCTGCGGTCTTGCTGGCCGATGCGCCGCCGGCCGCCACGCTCGTCCCGCCGGGTCGACCCCTCCGCGTCCCCGAGAGCCTCGCCTATCGGCGCGGCCTTCACGGGGTCGCGGCGGCCTCATCGAGCGGCGACGGCAGGCAGGTTGCGGGGCCCGAGGAGGGCAAGCGCTGGCGCGCGCGCCAGGTTCAGCCGATCTCAGCCACGCGACCGGGAGCGCTCCCCGCCGTCGAGCCCACCGACCTGGGCGCCCTGCCGGCGGGCCACGTCGCCACGCTGCGCCCGTCGGTGCACTGGCGGATGCCGACCCGCATCGTGCCGGCGCGCTGGGTGGTGGCCGGACTCGCGGCCACGATCGCGATCGCCAGCTTCCTGTACGGCAGCACGCTGCTCTTCCCGGTCCGGCCGGAAGCGACGGCGGACGTGGCGGTCGCGACCACTCTCATTCGAGCGGGGGTGTCGAGCCCGCTGGCCCAGGGCGCGCAACTGCTCGAAGGTGACGAGATTCAGGTTGGAGCCGGCGGACAGGCGACGCTCGCCATGAGTGGGAGCTTCGTGCGGATGGCGCCGGGATCGGAAGTGCGCCTGGACAGCCTCGACGCGAAACACATCGTCGTCGATCAGCTCGTCGGCCGCGCCTACTATCGAGCCTCCGCCGCCACCGCTGGTGACTACACGGTCGCGACCGGCTCGGTGAGCTGGGTCGCCTCGGGCACCGCCTTCGACCTGGATCGCCAGCCCACGGCCGCGGGCGGCCAGGAAGTGCGCGGCCTGGCTCTCCTCGACGGCTTGAACCTGCAGGGCCCCCAGCTGGCGACGAGCCTCAACCAGGGTCAGAGCGCCACGGTCGAGCTGGCCGCGGGCGGATCCCCCCAGGGCGAGCCGGTCGTCGCGCAGATCAGCGCGGCGGTTCTGGCCGACTCCTGGCTCGTCGAAAACGCCCACCTCGACGCGCTGGCCGGGCTCGCGCTCGGCGAGCTGGCCGTGGACGTCGGCCCCACGGAAAGTCCCAGCATGATGCCGTGGCCGACGGTCGGCCCGGTCACGCGCCCGACCGCGGCCCCCACCAGCGAGCCGACCCGCAAGCCGACCCGCAAGCCAACCCCCAAGCCGACTCCCTCCGGGCCTGCCAGCCTGGGCAAGCTGACGATCGTCAACAACGGCGACGGGACCTACACGTTCTCGTGGCCCGAGTACAGCGGCGACGGTTTCACGTACTACAAGCTCGTCTATGGCAACTGGGGGACGACACCGAACTATCCGACCTCGCCGTTCTGGGCGTGCAACGACAGCCGCGACGAGAACAGCTGGACCGGCCCCGTCGATGTCGGCAACTACGCCGTCCGGGTGCAGGCGGTGGACGAGTCGAAGGGCATCGTCATCCGGGCCCAGACCGGCATCGTCCACTTCAAGGCGACGGCGCCCGCCGCCACCGACCCGCCGACGCAGGATCTCGGCGCCCTGGGCTTCAGCGACAACGGCGACGGCACGTACACCTTCAGCTGGGCCGCATACACAGGCGGCTTCAGTTTCGATGCCTACAAGCTCGTCTACGTGGCCGGAGACGGCAGCCCCTCCTATCTCGACGGCGATTGCTACGTGGCCTTCGGGACCGGGGCCGCCTCCGGGTCGCTCGACCACCTGACGTCAGGCGACTGGTCGGTCCGCGTCCAGGCCATCGGGTCGTTCGCCGGTCACACGGTCGTCTTCGGCCAGTCCGATGTCTACCACCTGACGGTCCCCGCTCCCTCGCCCTCTTCCTAGGTTGCGTTCCGCCGAGAACCTCGGCCACGGCTCCTGCGTGGCGCCCAGCGGGTGCAGCGGTTCGGGCGCTGCCGTGTCGCGCTGCGTTGCATCGGCCGCGGTCGCGCGCCGCATCGCCGGCAGGGCCCACGAAGCCGCCACGACGACGACTGCCAGCCACCACTGCAGCCCGTCCGGCGTAGAGAGGAACCCGATCGCCAGCCACAGCCACGGGGAGCGCAGCGACAGCATCGACGGCACGGCCACCAGCAGCCCGTGCCCGAAGAGCGAGGGGCTGGCCACCACCGTCGCGGTCCCCAGGCGCGCCAGCGAATCCTTGCCTCGCGCCCGAAGCGCGGCCGCGACGGCCGCGACCGCCAGGGCGGCGTAGACGGCGAACGGAACGAACCGGGGCAGGCCGAACCCGTACAGCCCCGGCAGGCTACGCTGCGATGTCTGGTAAACGCCCAGCGCGCTCAGCCAGTCGGTCCAGAGGGTGAGGCCCGTGAGCGGCACGGTCGCCGCCACGAGCAGCAGCATCGCCCCGGCGCCGGCCGCGATCTGCATCCAGCGCCGCTCCGCGACCAGCCACAGGGCCGCCAGGCTCGTGTAGGGCTTGAAGATGGCTCCGAGCACCAGCCCGGCGCCGAGCCACGGCCCGATCGCGTACAGCGCCAGGGCGGGCACGGCCACGTTGCCGACCCACAGCCCCTGGAAGAGCGGAGGCCAGAGCACGGCAGCCACGAGCCAGCGGCGCGGCAGGCCGAACAGGCGGAGCGCCAGCAGCCCCAGCCCGAGCGAGCAGCAGACCCAGAGCGCCTGGACCAGCTCGAGCGGCAGCACCGACAGCGCGCCGAGGAATGGCAGGGTGCACGGCGGGTAGAGGAACGGGTAGCTGGTCCGATCGACCGGCTGGACGGCCAGCGGCGTCTGCAGGTAGACCGCGGATCCGTCTCGGAAGTGCTCGCCCGCCTTGAGGTAGATCCCCAGGTCCCGGAGCGGCTGCCACGCCATCGTCACGTCGCTCAGGACCATCGCCACGACGGCCAGGATGGCCAGGGCCTCCACGGGCCGGAGCCACGGGCCGGAGGGCCGGAGATGGGCTGCGAGCAGGCTCGCGACGACGAGCGAGGCCGCGACCGCGACGAGCCACACTCCCCAGTAGGGGATGCCCGAACCGTTGGGCACGTCCGTGGATCGCGTCACGACCATGACCTCGACGGCGAGCACCGCCACGAGCGCCCAGCCGCCGGACCTCTCGAGATCGATGGTGCGAACTATCCCGGTGAGAACGGAGCGGCGGTCCGTCACTGCCAGGCTCCCGACGGGCCTCCGAACACGACCAGCTCGCCGTCCAGCAGCTCGAACACACGCGGATCGATCGGATGGTCCGCGCCGTCCGACCGGTCGCTCATGTAGGCCGCCAGCATGGCCGCGAACTCGTCGTCATCTCCGGCCAGACCCGTTGCGATCAACAGGTCTCGCTCGGGCAGGCCGATCAAGACTCGCCCGACCCCACCGAGGTCCGCGGCCAGCTGCGCCCGGACTTCGGGTAGCAGGATCCGGGCGGCGTCCATCCCCTCGCCCGAATCGGACCAGACGACGCGCCTGAGCCCGTTCATCTCCTCCACCCACGGCGCCTCACCCGACCAGGCCGCGAGGTTCGCCATGGCCGCGGCGCGCACCTCGTCCGGGCCGACCCCCCACGCCAGAAGGTGCTCCGCGCCGACCAGGACGTCGAAGCCCGGCCCCGGGATGACGTATCCGATCGCGAGCCCCGCAGGCCCGGCCACGATGAGCGGCTTGCCCGGAAATGCCGTGCCGGCTGGGACGTGGACGTGGCGACCGTCGACTCCGACGGTGCCGGCCGGACGGAGCGCGGGCCGGAGAAGGCGGGAGGCGGCGGACCATTCATGCTCGGGCGCGAGGGATGGAGCCGGGCGCGGGGCCGCGTCTCGATCCATCGATACCTCCTGCTCGGATCGAGGGCCGATCCGTACAGAGTCAGGTTAGCCCGTCGGAAAGCAAACGGCGGGCCTGCTGAAGCCCGCCGTTTGCCGGGTAGTGGTGGCCGCTCGCGCGGCCGTTGGCTAGCGCCGGATGCTGCGTCGCTGAGCCTGGACCGTCACCAGGGCGAGGCTCCCGAAGGCGAAGCTGATGAGCAACGCGAAGAGCGGCGTGCTGTTGCCGTCCGGTCCCTGGCGCGACGGGGTGTTCGTGGGCGGCGGAGTGAATGTCTTGCCCTTGACCGACTCGATCGGGACGGTGAGGCTGACCTCGGCGGAAGTGACCGGATCTCCGTTGTTGGCGGCCTGGGCGGTCGCCTTGTTGATGACGTAGAGGCCGGTGACGTCGGCCGCCGTGACCGTGTAGGTCGCGGTGCAGGTGATCGAGTCGCCGACGGCGAGGGTGGTCGGGGTGGCCGGGCAGGTGACCGGCGTCTTGTCGTCGGCCACCGTGAACGGACCGTCGAGTGCCACGTTGCCAGTGTTCTTGATCACGTAGCTGTAGTGGATGAGGTCGCCGGCAGCGCTGAAGCTGTCCTCCTGGGCGCTCTTCTTGAGCGTCAGGGCGGGACCCGCGGCGTCGATGGTCAGCGAGTCGGTGGCCGGGGCGAGATTGCCGGCAGCCGGAGTTCCGGTGACGCTGGCGTTATTGGTGACCGAGCCATGGTCCACATCGCCCTGATCGGTCGTGTAGGTCCCGGTGCAGGTCGTGTGCGCACCAGCCGCGAGGGTCGTGTCCGTGCAGGTGACGAGGGCGATCTTGTCGTCGGTCACCGCCAGGTCGGTGATCGTGACGTTGCCGGTGTTGGTGACCAGGTAGGAGTAGGTGATGAGCTGGTTGGCGTCGTAGGTCGTGGCGTCGGCGCTCTTCTTGAGCGTCAGGGCGGGACCCGCGGCGGTGACCGTGACGCTGTCACTGTTCGAGTTGACCAGGGTCTGTCCAACCAGATAGCGGTGCGCGTGTCCCGTGGCGGTGTTCGTGATAGAGCCGTTGGTCATATCGGTCGTGGTGGCGGTGTAGCTGGCGGCGCAGGTTACGAACGCGCCGGGCGCGAGGCTGGGGGTGGCCGGGCAGGTGACCGAGTTCGGGCTCTGGATCTTGTCGTCGGTCACCGTGAAGGGCCCGTAGATCGTGACGTTGCCCGTGTTGGTGAGCTTGTAGCTGTAGTGGATCACCTGGTTGAGGCTGTACATCGAGGTGTCGGCGCTCTTGGCGAGCGTCAGAGCCGGAGCCGGTGTTGCCGTGACCGTCGCGAAGGCGGGGAGCGAGCTGACCGTCCGGCCACCGAACTGTCCCTGACCGACGGCGATGTTGAGGATGAATCCGAGGTTGACGTCAGCCTGGGTGACGGTGTAGGTGCCCGTGCAGGTGACCTTGTCGCCGGGGGCGAGGCTGGCCGGGGTGGCCTGGCAGGTCGCATCCGCGATCGGATCCACGATCGTGAACGGCCCGGGCAGCGTCACGTTGCCCGAGTTGGTCAGAACGAAGGTGTAGGTGATGACGTCGCCAGCCTTGGTGTAGGTAGTCGGGCTCGGGGTCTTGGTAAGGCTGAGGCGCGGCCGCTGGTTGGCTTTCACTGTCACGCTTGCCGTGGCCGGCGTCAGGTTGCCGCCGCTGGGAGTGCCGGTGGCTTTGGCGTTGTTGGAGATGCTGCCGGCGTTGAGATCGCCCTGACCGACGGTGCGGACCGCGTGACAGGTCGTGGAGGCCAGCGGGGCCAGGGACGGGGCGTCGCAGGTGACGCTGGTGCTGGCGTCGATGTTGTCGTCGGTCACCGCGAGAGCGCTGATGTCGACGTTGCCGGTGTTGGTGACCGTGTACGTGTAGTGGATCAGTTGACCGACGTGATCGTAGGTGGCCGTGTCGGCCTTCTTCACGAGCGTCAGGGCAGGAGCAGGCGCGGCGCCGACGCTGACCGAGCCATCCACGTAGCCGATGGTGTAGTTGGGATCGACCGCGCCGCTGCAGCTGGAGGGATAGGAGCCCACCGGGCTCGAGCTCGCGGCGGTCGTGGAGCAGGTCGGAGCCGTGACCAGGCTGGCGGCGGTGTCACCGTTGACGAAGCCGCTGTAGCTCGGGGTGATGGTGGGGACGGTGCCGCCGTAGGTCATCGAGTCACTGCTCGCGGTGATGGTCAGGCTGGCCGGGGTCACGCTGAGGGTGCCGTTGACGAAGATGAAGCTGTAGTTGGCCGCGCTCAGGGTGCCCAGAGCGGCCGTGATCGGGTAGGAGCCGACCGGGCTCGAAGCTGTGGCGGTCGTGGACAGGCTCGCGGCCCCGGTCACGACAGAGAGTGTGTCGCCGTTGACGAAGCCGGTGATGGTGTCGGTCAGGGTCGGGTTGGCCGAGCCGTAGGTCTTGAACTGATTGTTCGCGGTGACCGTCAGGGCCGCGGGGGTCACGCTGACCGAGCCATTCACATAGACGATCGTGTAGTTGGGATCGGCCGCGCCGCTGCAGCTGGAGGGATAGGAGCCCACCGGGCTCGAGCTCGTGGCGGTCGTGGAGCAGGTGGGCGGTGTCGCGGGGCCGGTGGCGCCGCCGGTCAGACCGCTGTAGCTAGGCGTGATGGTCGGGGGCGTGCCGCCGTACACCATCGTGCCGCTGGACGCGGTGATGGTCAGGGTGGGCTTAGCCGTGGCCGTGACAGTGGCGGTGCCGGTGACCGGAGTGGAGTTGAAGCTGGCCGTTCCGTTGGCAGTGTTGGATACCGAGCCGCTGGTGATGTCGGCTGAAGCGATGGTGTGGCTTGCGGTGCAGTTGATCACGCCAGCGGGGGCGAGGGTGGCCGGGAAAGTGCCGCAGTTGAGGTCGCTCACCGAGGAATCGGTCACCAGCGGTGTGTTGAGCGTTACGTTGCCGTCGTTGGTCAGCTTGATTGTGTACGTGATGACCTGGCCGAGGGCGTTGTACGTGGATCGATCCTCGGTCTTGGTGACGGTCAGGTGCGGCTCAGCCACGTTATAAGCGAAGCAGTAGACCTGCACCAGGTTGTTCGGCACCGACGTTATCTGCTCGAGGTTGTCGCCGTTGAGCATGTCGTTGTAGCAGCGGATCGCGCCGAATGGCGCACTCGCCTGTGTGACCTCGAGGACCCAGAGGCCTGTGCTGTTGCGGGCCACAGTGAGCTCAGCGGCGTTGAGAGGGACGGTCACGGAGCCGTCGGCGCCGGCCGTCGTGTACGTGGCGAGGAGTGGGCCTCCCTGGCCGCTCGTGAATTCGAACTGCCAACCCGCGGCGGGTATGCAACCTTTCGCGGTGCTGTTGTCCGGAGTGACCGGCTTTGTCGTGTAATCAGTAGTGTCGAGCTCACGCCAGTGACCGCCCGTGGCGTCGAGGTTGTCCGGGTTCACGTTGGCCGGGACGTCCGAGTAGGTGGGGCAGATCTCCTTGTACATCGTGACCGTCAGCGGAGTCAGGTCGGTGTAGACACTCGTCGTCACGGTCCGATCGACGGTCGGCACGGGCTCAGCCATGACCGTCGAGGCCATCGACCCGCCGAGCAGGAGGCCGATGATGACGGACGCAGCCACGCGCCTGAACGTACGCGAACCAAGTCGCTTCGAAAACACGGTTCTGGTTCCTCCACAAACAAGACCGACAAGCGCGCCAGACGACCGGCGGCGACTCACGATCAACTTCCACGAAAGGCCTGCCCAGGGCTACCCACCCCGGTAGGCTGCCGAATCGTCGCAGTATATGCGCGAAACTGTCTAGTACCTTTGGTCCCCGCCGGTGGCCTCGTGGGGGGGATTACGTTGCTGTCCGGCAACGTTCGGCGAGGCTTCGTTGCGTCGACGCCACGAAGGGGCCGGCTTCGGGAAGGGTGTTCGATCTGGCCGGAGTGGCGGCTCTAGCGGTGCAGGCCCCGACGCTTACCCTGGACCGCGAGCAGGCTCAACCCTCCGAACAGGGCTCAGACCAGCAGCGCGAAGAGGGGAGTCTCGGTGCCGTTCTGGCCGCTGTCAGTGCTCGTCGGGAGTGGCGTCGTAGTCGGCGTCGCCGTCTCGCTCTGGAACGACTCGAACGGAGTCTCGGTCGGAGACGTCGGAGATGGCAGTCCTGCGGGGAAGTGGGAGCTCGAGGCGGACATGGAAACCGGCGGACCCGATTGGGCCCGCCGGTTTCGAAAGGTTGATTGGCCGCTCGTGCGGCCGGGCTTCCGCCTAGCGGCGAATGGTCCGGCGCTGGAGCTGGGCGGCGGCCAGGCCGGCCCCGCCGATGATGAAGCAGATCAGTAGCGCGATGAGCGGGGTCGAGTTGCTGCTCTGAGAGTCGCTCGCCGCCGTGCCGGTCGGAGGCGGTGTCGCCGTCTCGCCCTGGAAGGACTCGAACGGGGTCTGGCAGGGCGGCTCGCTAACGAATGCAGCCGCTTGCGCGCCGATGATACCGATGCAGTTCGTCGCGGTTGGGCTGCTCGTCGGCTCCTCGGTCGGAGGATCCGTGACGATCAGCGTGGCCGTCGGGGCTGCCGTCGGCGGCGCGGTCACGATCGGGGTGTCCGTGGGCGCCTCGGTCGGAGGATCCGTGACGATCGGGGTGTCCGTGGGCGCCTGGGTCGGCGGCGCGGTCACGATCGGGGTGTCCGTCGGCGCCTGGGTCGGCGGCGCGGTCACGATCGGGGTCGCCGTCTCGCCCTGGAACGACTCGTACGGAGTCTGCGACGGGGCCGGGGAGGAGCAGGAGCCACCGCTCCACGTCGCCGAGTCCGTGCTGCTGTGGTCGGAAGCCCAGCGCACGTAGAGCGTGGTGACGGATGACGGAGTCGAGAGCGCGTTCGCGCCTTCGGCCATCGTCACGTTCGTCGCGCCCGAGAAACCGGAGTTGTCGGCCCACTGCATGTTGTAGTTCGATTCATGGGCGAGCGTGACCGTCCAGTTGTTGACGGTCGGGTCGTTGGAACAGACCGACGCGATACTGGGTGGAGCCCAGGCGAGCACGACGGCTGTCGTCAATGGGATGAGCATGGCAAAAAGTGCGAGGGCTGCCACCAGCGCGGGGACGCGGTGCTTCACTGTTCCTCCTGCAACTCGGCTTCGGACGCCGGCAACGCACCCAAGAAGAGGGCGACTCCTGCGGCGTCGAGCCTGACCTGGCTACCTCCACTACCCGGCAAGAACGGAATCGACCGCCTTGGGAGGTTCTCAACGACTATGGGCACGGGATCAGGCCAATGTCTAGTAGTTCACTCATATATGCCGAAGGACGCAACTCATGAGAGGCCCGCCCGATCGGATGGCCTTGGAAAGTGGCAGGTTGCCCGGGCCGACGGCACGGGACTCGGGTCATGCGCAACGGCCGGCCGGGCGGCCTCGTGGAAGACCTGAGCCGGGCGGGTATGCGTTCTGCGCAGCGAGCCGCCGAATCGGGATGCGGTTGGCTACCCGCCCGCGCCGACCGGACCGGTCGGCGGCTTGTAGCCCTCCGGCAGCTTTGGCGTGAAGCGGAAGCCGCCGGCGACGCCGGGCTCGGTCAGCTCGTGCGGGGCGAGCAGCTGGTCCAGTTCCTCGGGTGTGAAGATGCCCCGTTCGATGACGATCTCGCGGATGGTTCGGCTCTCACGGACGGCCTGCTTGGAGATCTCCGCGGCGAGGGCGTAGCCCAGGTACGGGGCCAGCGGCGTGGAGAGCGCCGAGGAACGCTCCATGAGATCGCGGGCGCGCTCCCGATTGGCCTCGATGCCGGTCACGCAGAACTCGGCGAAGGCGCGGCTCATGTTCGTCAGGATCGTGAGCGACTCGAGCGTCGTGTGCGCGATCAAGGGCATCATGACGTTCAACTCGAGCTGCCCCGCCGAGGTAGCCCAGGCGATCGTCGTGTCGTTGCCGATAACGCGGAAGCAGACCATCGACAGGCATTCGGCCATGACCGGGTTGACCTTGCCCGGCATGATCGAGCTGCCCGGCTGGACGGCCGGCAATGTGATCTCGGCGAAACCCGTCATCGGGCCGGACGACATCAGCCGCAGGTCTTCGCTGATCTTGATCAGGTCCACGGCGATGCCGCGCAGCGCGGCGGAGACCTCGAGCATCGGGCGCATCGAATGGGTCGCCTGGACGAGATGCTCGGCGCCGCGGAGCTTGTGTCCGGTCTGCTCGGCGAGGTAGCGGACCACCAGCTCGATGTACTCGGGCTCGGCGTTGAGGCCGGTGCCCACGGCCGTAGCGCCGATGTTCTGCTCGGCGATCGAATCCGCGGCGGCAGCCAGGCGATCGATCCCCCGGCGAAGCGTCAGCGCGTAGGCGGCGAACTCCTGGCCGAGCCGAATTGGCACGGCGTCCTGCATGTGCGTGCGGCCGGACTTGATGACATCGTCGAATTCCCGAGCCTTGGCCTCGAAGGCGCGAATGAGCTCGTCGGCAGCCGGCGTGAAGTCGCGGATCAGGTCCAGCGTGGCAATCCGCATCGAGGTCGGGAAGACGTCGTTGGTGGACTGGGCCATGTTGACGTGGTCGTTGGGGCTGACGACCGAGTAGTCGCCGCGCTTGCCCGAGCCCACGCCCTGCGCATGCAGCAGCTCGATGGCCCGGTTCGCCAGCACCTCGTTGGCGTTCATGTTGTGGCTGGTGCCGGCGCCGGCCTGGAAGGGGTCGATCCGGAAGCTGGCGATCAGCTCGGCCTGCTTGGCGGCGCGGGCGGCCTCGAAGGCGGCCTTCATCGGGTCCGAGGGTCGGCGGGGCTCGAAATCGTCGGCCTCGTCGCCGCAGGGTTCGGTGGGGCACAGGATCTCGTCGGCCGCCTCGACGATCGCGTTGCCGAGCTGCCTGGGCAGCCGGCCCGTGGTCATGTTGGCGCGGGCGGCGGCCTTCTTGACCTGGACGATTGCGAGCACCAGGGCCTTGTTCGGCAACGTGCCCGAGATGGGGAAGTTGTGGATGCCGCGCGCGGTCTGGACGCCGTAGTAGGCGGAATCAGGGACTTCGAGGTAGCCGAGCGGGTCCTTCTCGACGCGGAACCCGGGGCGGGGAGTCGGTGGAGATGCGGGAGTGGCGGGAGTGGCCGGAGTAGCCGAGATAGCGGGCGGCTTCGGCTGGCCGGAGGCATTGGAGGTCATGGCGGTGTCGGCTCCTCGCTCGAGCTGCATTCGGCGGTGCGCGGCACGGGGCGCGGGTTTGTACGGGCAGAGTCTATCGCCGCCGTGTCGTGGGGCTCCGCCCAGGAGGGGCTGCCGAGGTCCGGCCGGGAGCCAGGCCGGCCTTCCTGGGGCGGTGCGGTACGGCAAGTCGCGGGTTCATTCGGGCGGGCGGTTCGAGTCGGCTAGAATCGGCCGACCGGAGTCGGGCGATTGGGCCCGGCTCGACTGATCGGAGGGGCATCATCGACGACCGGCCGTCTCTCGTCGGTCCCAATGCCGACAAGGTCATCGGCTTCTTCGTGGGCGTCTTCGCTCCCGTCCTTGGCGTGCTCACGACGGCTGTCGCGATGTACCTCTGGGCGGCGGCCGGCGGCGAAGACGGCGCGACCCGGCGACGCCGGCATGCCGCATCGGTAACGACGTGGTCCGGCGCAGGCACGCTCGTCATCCTCGTGCTCGTGCTCACGATCCTCCTCGCCCTGGTGGGCGCCGCCGTCTACAACCCCCAGCTCACCCCTTCGGCGCCGCCCCTGCCCTGATCGATGGCCGGCTCCGCCGGCGCCTCGATCGGCGGCGAGCGCTTTCGCGGCGGGTGGAGACAGTCTCGACTTCGGCCGTGAATCCGGTTGACGCGTGGAACGCTGGTACATTTCCGGCTGCCCGAACGGGTATATTCCCTGGGCTGGACTGGCGGCCCGCACGCGCCGGCACGGACGCGTGTCCGAGGAGGTTCGAGTGACTCAACAGAAGCCATCGCGCGAGGAGCGGATCAAGCAGGACGTTCACGACCTGCATCGCCTGGGCTATGCCCAGGAGCTCTTCCGCACCATGGGCGGGTTCTCCAACTTCGCCATCAGCTTCTCGATCATCTCGATCCTCACCGGCGCGGTGATCCTTTTCGACTACGGCCTCGCCTGGGGCGGCCCCGCCGCCAGCACCATCGGCTGGCCCCTGGTTTCGATCTTCACCCTGCTGATCGCCGCCTCCATGGCCGAGATCGCGTCCGCCTACCCGACGGCCGGCGGCCTCTACTACTGGTCGAGCCGGATGAAGAACAAGGACTGGGGCTGGTGGACGGCCTGGTTCAACCTGGCCGGCCAGATCGCGATCGTCGCCGGCATCGATTTCGCCGCCGCCAGCTTCGTCAACTCGTCGATCGTCACGCCGATCCTGGCGAACTTCGGGGTCGCCTACGGCAACGGCTCGGCCGTCCTGGGTTCGTCGCTCGTGAGCGGCCAGCTCCTGACGATGGCCGTGCTCATGGCGATCCAGCTGGTCCTCAACATCGGCGGCATCCGGATCGTCGCGCTCCTCAACGACGCCTCGGTGTGGTGGCACATCGGCACGGTGCTGGTTATCGTCGCCGCCCTGTTCCTCATAAGCTCGGGCAAGGCTCACGCCGATATCAGCCCCTTCGCCGTCGGGCCGCTGGATACGACCGGCAGCGCGTCGCCGTTCGGGCTCAACCTGGGGCCCGCCATCGGATATGCCGTACCGATCGCGTTTCTCTTCTCGCTGCTCCAGGCGCAGTGGACGTACACCGGCTACGACGCCTCGGCTCACGTGGCCGAAGAAACGGTCGGCGCTCGAATGGCAAGCGCCTGGGGCGTCTTCATCTCGGTCGCCGTCTCCGCCGTGGTCGGCTACATCGTGCTGTTCGGCCTGGTGACGCACCTGCCCCCGCTCGACCAGATCATGAACTGCAACCCGGCCACGCAAAGCCTGTGCAGCCAGTACTACGGCGGGAACGCCGTCGTCTTCAGCACCCTCAGCTACAACCTGGGTCAGCTCGGCAACGTCCTCAGCGCCTTCATCGCCGTGGCCATGAGCCTGTGCGGCCTGGCCTCCATCGCCGCCGCAGGCCGGATGCTGTTCGCCTTCAGCCGCGATCATGGCGCGCCCGGGTCGCCCTGGCTCCGCAAGGTCTCGCACCGCTTCCGCACGCCGGCTAACGCCATCGTCGCCATCGTCGTCTTCAGCTATCTGCTCACCAACGCTGCCTACATCGCCGGCAGCTTCACGGCCATCGCGATAGTGACGGCCATCAGCACCATTGCCCTGTACTGGGCATACGGCGTGCCGATCTTCCTCGGCCTCTTTGGCAAGCAGGAATGGCGCGATCACGCCGTCTGGAAGCTTGGCCGTTTCTCCAAGCCNNTGACCGAGATCGAGCGCGAGTTCGAGCACGCGGCCGAGGAGCTCGTCGGCGGGGCGTAGCGCTGGCTCCGCGGTCCTGGAGTCGTGGCGGGGATCGGCGAGCGGTTCAGAGCCCGGTCAGGTCCCCGTAGAAGTCCTGCAGGACTCCCGCCTTGGCCCAGCCCACGACGACGACCCTTTGATGCAGCGCGGCGATTTGGCAGGTGGCGGACCCGGCGAACGAGAACGGGGCGGCCATCGGCTGCTGCCACGCCCGGGCGTCTTCGCTGGCCCAGAAGGTCCATCCGGCGACGGGCCTCGCGGAGCCGCCGGAGGCGGCGGCCGCCGAGGGCGCGGCCGCCGCAGCCCCCGAGGGCGCTGAGACTGCCACGACGCCCGAGTCCAGCGTGCCCCAGCAGCCGCCTGTGGTCGTGAGCTTGGAGTCCTGCCAGGCCTTGCCGTCCGCGGACCACCACCAGCTGGTGTTGCCCGTGAGGCCCTGAGTCGTGGTCACCAGCCCCATTCGGGTGGCGACAACGACGCCGGCGTTCGATGGCAGCTTCCAGGTCGCCCCGACCCAGGTCAGGCCATCGGACGAGGTCCAGACCGCCGCCTTGCCGGATTTGTCGACGCCGGACGCAACGAACCCGCCCGACCACGACGAAACAGTTAGCGAGTACGTATCGGCACCGGAGATGGAGGCCTCGACCCAGGACAGGCCGTCGCTCGAGTACAGGAGCCGCGGCCCGCCGCTCGAGTTTGCGGCCGCGACGAAGTCACCGCCGTGGACCGCCACGGACCCGAGGCTCGTCGGAGCGTCGCCGCTGATCGCCCCCGCCGTCCAGGTCGTTCCGGCAAGATGCCACATGGCGGCCGATTGAGTCGATCCCGCGGAGATGCTGCCGACCGCGACGACGCCGCCCTGGCTATCGAGGGCGGCAGCCGTGACGACGGGCGTTCCCGTGGCAGCTACAGCGGTGGCCGTCCCCGTGGCAGGCGCCAGGGTGGCCGTGCCCGTGGGGCTCGTTCCGGCCAGCACGGCCGGGCCGGCCTGTGTCGACCAGGTGCTTCCGTCAGTCGACGAGAAGACGGTCGTCCCGTTCTGACCGTTGACGAAGGCGAGGAATTGATCCGTCGTGGCGATGACCGGGCCGAGAGTGCTGGCGGCGGTGAGCCCGGGGACCATCGGCGTCGCGCCGGCCTGCAGGGAGATGGAGAAGGCGGGCGTAGGCGTGAGCTCGACCACCGGCAGCGGCGAGCCGAGCGTCAGGTCGCCGGTCAGGACGGCCAGCGAACCGCTCGCGTCGATCCCCGCCAGGACCAGGCTCGTGCCGAACGGCGCCAGCCGGCCACGGGTGAGGGCCGTGGCGCCGGCCGTCATCGGCTTCCAGTTCATGCCGTCGTCGGACGTCCAGAGGGAAGCCGAATCCGTTGGTGAAGCGGACGCTCCCGGCGATGGAGACGCACCGATGATGCCGCTCGGCTCCGAGGAAACGGCAACCAGCGAATCGAACACCTGCGTGACCGATTCGAGTGCCTGGGAATCACGGGAAGGGAGGGCATTTCCTCGGTACCAGTTGACGCCGTCGGGCGAGATCCACGAGATCGCCACTGCGGCCGTGGGCAACGGCGTTGGCGTCGGCGAGGGCGAGGACGAGGGCGAGGCGCCCGAGGCCGCCGGGGTCTTGGTCGGCTTGGGAGTTGGCTTGGGCGTGGCCTTGCCTTTCGATGCCGACGGGCCCGCGGTGGGCGAGGGCGAGGGCGAAGGTGAGGGCGTCGCCAGCTCGGCCGGCGTCAGAATCTGGCTGCCGACGGCGACGAGCCCGTTCCCGTAGGCCACCAGGTCCTGGACCTCGAAGCCTGCGAGCTCGGTCGCCGCCTCGGTCCAGTGCGTGCCGTCGGACGAGGTCCAGGCCTTGGTGTGGCGTGGGTCGGTCCCGCTCGATACGGCGACGATCTCGAATCCGCCGGCCCAGGTCCGGACCGCCCGCGGAATGTATCCGGTGGCGTTTGGCAGGGCAACGACGTTCCAGCTCGACCCGTCCTGCGAGAACCAGGCGACGCCGTTGCCGGCGGAGACGAGAGCGCCGGGACGCTCGGCCAGACCGATCATCTCGGTGTCGTCGGGGAAATCGACCGTGGCCGGCGACCAGGTTCGGCCGTCGCGCGAGTGCCAGGCCGTGGCGACGACCTCGGTTCCGGCCGTGAACCCATCGCCCACCGCGACCAGCCCGCCGTTGCCGTCGTCGGAGAAACCCAGGACCACGAAACGCTGGTTGGGCGCGCCGAACGAGCCCGGATCGGCGATGGACTCCCATGTCGAGCCGTCCGCCGACGACCAGACGGTGCTGGTCTTGCCGTCGCTGCCCATCATCAGCAGCTGCGAGCCCTGCGAGACGAAATAGGGTCCGTAGTAGAAGTCACCGGTGGGCGGCCTGGACGCCGCTCGGAAGTCGACCGCGCGCACGCTGCCCGTGGGCGGAGTGGCCACCGGCTGGCTGGGGATGAGCATGACCATTCCCGCCACGACGGCGATGATGGTCGCGAGGGCGACGGTCACCGAGATCGTCTGGCGGATCGACAGGGGCCAGGTGGGTCTATGGAGCGCGGGCCGGTGCAACGTGGGCGTGTGGAGCGTGGGCAGGCCGATCTTGGGGGGCTGCCAGGGCTGGGCCTTGCGGCGGCTCCGCGGGTGCGCCTTCGGCCGGGGCGTCGTCTCGAGCGCCGGGGCCGTGGTGGCCCGCACGCCGTGAGGGCGGCTGCGGAGCCCGCTCGCCGCGGGCGCCGCGCGGGTCGCGGGGGTCGCGGACGGGATCGCTACCTCCGAGCGGGCCCGGCGAGTGATCGGAAGGTCGGAGTGAATCGGGGACTCGAACGTGTCGGACTGGGGCTGATCGTCGAGGCCGCGCTCGACGCGGGGGTCGCTCATCAGGTGGTGTCTACCTCTTACGTTTCGCCGCTCCGCTCCCCCGGCAGCGCGTCTCCTCCGGGCCACGCCGCCGTGCGGATCGGGTTGCCACCGCCCATGGACGAGCCCTGGCTGAGCGGCGGTCGTAGAAGTCTGCACATTCGGGCGCATTCGGGAGCGGCGAACGTGCAGCCTGCAGACTCTACCCTGCTCGCGCCAATCGCGGGTCGGGGAGACGCCTTCACGCGCTAGCCCGGGGCCAGCCGGAGGCGCAAGACTGGGCGTGTGGCGGATTTCCAGGGCGTCCCGGGCGAACAGGAGCCACAATACCGGGCGAGGAGCGCCGCACCCGAGGCGGGGGCGCATGCCGAGCGTGGAGGAGATGACGATGAGCGACCAGTACGGCGCAGGGGCCCACGACGCAACGACTCGCGGCGCCGCCGGCCACCCTGCCCCCAGGCAGCTCGAGGAGCTGCGCCAGATGGTCCGCGACGGGCGGGTCGACACCGTAATCGTGGCCCTGACCGATATGCAGGGCCGTCTCCTGGGCAAGCGCGTCCAGGCCGAGGCATTTCTCGAGGGCGTCGTGGATCACGGTATTCACTTCTGCACGTACCTTCTGGGCACGGACATGGAGATGAACACGCCCGACGGCTTCAAGCTGATGAATTGGGAAACTGGATACGGCGACTGGATCGGGCGCGAGGTTTGGGAGACGACTCGTATCCTGCCGTGGCTCGAATCGACCGCCATCGTCTTGTGTGACGCGATAGACGAAGAGACAGGTTTGGAGATTCCGATCTCGCCGCGCTCGATGTTGAAGCGCCAGGCGGAGCGAGCTGCCGGTCTTGGTTACACGGTCAAGGCCGGCACGGAGTTCGAGTTCTATGTTCTGTCGGACACGTTCGAGGAGCTGAGCGAGAAGGGCTACAACGATATCGAGCGAGTCGGCTATTACAACGAGGACTACCACCTGCTCCAGGCGACGAAGCTCGAGCCGCTGTACCGCCAGATTCGAAACCAGATGACGATTGCCCGAATTCCGATCGAATTCAGCAAGGGCGANNAACGGCTACGGCCTGACGTTCATGGCTAAGCCGTATGCCGAGTGGACGGGCTCGTCCGGCCACCTCCACATGAGCCTGTGGGATCCGGCGGGCGAGAACGCGCTCTTCTTCGAGGAGGGCGCCGGGCCGTACGGGATGAGCCAGACGATGCGCTGGTTCCTCGGCGGG
>PLOC01000080.1:0-10934 GCA_003141955.1 Chloroflexota bacterium | reverse complement strand
AACGGCTACGTGGCGAAGGGCTGCGACCGGATGCCGCGCGCTCTCTACGAGGCGATCGATCTCCTGGAGAAGAGCAAGGCCGCGGTCGAGATCCTCGGCCGGGACGTCGTCGATCACTACCTGAACGCGGCCCGGGTCGAGCGCGACGCCTACGACGCGGCCGTTCACCCCTGGGAGCGCGAGCGCTATCTCGAGCGCGGGTGAGGAGCCAAATACGAGGCGAGT
This sequence comes from Chloroflexota bacterium, assembly GCA_003141955.1. Taxonomy (GTDB): domain Bacteria; phylum Chloroflexota; class Limnocylindria; order Limnocylindrales; family CSP1-4; genus Fen-1039. The sequence goes on along the minus strand of PLOC01000080.1, from coordinate 10,709 downwards.
CCCTCGGCGAGTGGGGTGAGATGACGAGGCAGCGCCGCGGTCAGCGGACCCGTGTCGACGGGCGCTGATTGAACGACGAAATCGATCGCGGCGGGCGTCATCGGCGGTGATGGGAGAAGCGTCAGCGGCCGCGTGAGCAGCTTCATCAGCACGACCGGGGCGTGAATTATCGGCCGCCGCTTGTGCGATATGAGAAGCGCCTCTCGAATGACCGCGTCCATCGTCAACGTCTCGGGGCCGCCAACTTCGAGAGTGGCATTTGCGGCGGCCGGCGTGACGAGCGCGTCGCCGACGAGCGCGCCCATGTCATCGACGAAGACCGGCGCCAGGATCTGGCGGCCGTTGCCGATCTGCGGCACGAACGGCAGCCACCGTGTAAATCCAAGGAAGCGATTGAGAGAGCGATCGCCCGGGCCGTAGATCCAGCTCGGCCGAAAGATGGTGTAAACGATGCCGCTGCCGCGGATGGCCTCCTCGGCGCGCCACTTGGCCCGGAACCAGTGGCGGGGAGCATCAGGCGCGGCGCCCGCGCCGGAGATGTAGACGAGGCGGCGGATGCCGGCCGTCCGGGCGGCGGCCACGAGCGCCTCGGTTCCACCCGCATCCACGCGTTCGAAGGTCTGGCCGCGCCGGGGCGCCTCGATCGGCGAGTTGCGAAAGGCCAGGCAGATGACCAGCGTGTCGNNGAACGGTGCGACAGCACGATCACGCGGCTGCCCCGGGCCGCCAGCTCGCGCACGATCGCGCGCCCGACGAAGCCGGTGCCCCCGGCGACCGCCACCACTGCCTTGCTCGAAGTCTCCACGTCGCCTCCCGGATGACTGGCCCGACGCTCAGGACGAGTCCAGCCTAGCCCGGATGCGCCCGCGCCTCAATCGGCGGGTAAGCTAGCCTCGCACGGTGGTTCGGACAGCCCAGCGGGCGAGGAGACGAGGGCATGCGACTCAAGGACAAGGTTTCGATCATCACCGGCGCCGGCAGCGGCATGGGGCGCGTGGCCGCCCTCCGGTTCGCCGCCGAGGGCTCGCGGGTGATCGTTGCCGACAGCCAGGGCGAGGCCGCCGAGGAAACCGTCCGCCAGATCCGCGCCGCCGGCGGAGAGTCGTACGCCGCCAGAGTCGACGTCTCGGTCGAGGCCGACGCGAAGGCGATGGTGGACGTCGCGATGAGGCGCTACGGCCAGGTCGACGTCCTCTATAACAACGCCGGGATCATGCCGGAGGCCGACCATTCGGTCGTGGACACCCCGGTCGAGGCCTGGGACCAGGTCATGGCGGTCAACGTCCGGGGCGTGTACCTCGGCTGCAAGTACGCGATCCCGCACATGATCGAGCGCCACTGCGGCTCGATCATTAATGTCTCGAGCTTCGTCGCGATCCTGGGCTGCTCGGTTCCGCAGGATGCCTACACCGCGTCGAAGGGCGCGGTCCTGGCGCTGACGCGTTCGCTGGCCGTCCAGTTCGCGCCCAGGGGCATTCGCACCAACGCCATCCTGCCGGGCCCCGTGGAGACGCCGCTGCTCATGGACTGGCTGCTCAAGGACGAGGCCGCAAAGAAGCTTCGGCTGGCCCGCAACCCGACCGGGCGCTTCGGCAAGGCCGACGAGATCGTGAACCTGGCTGTCTATCTCGCGTCCGACGAATCGGCCTGGACCAACGGCGCCTCGATGGTCATTGACGGCGGCATCAGCGTGAACTACTTCTAGCGTCGGCCGCCTGCCGACACCTATCAGGACAACCGAACGCCATTCAGGAGCCGCAATGAGGAGCCGCCCATGACCGACCGCCCGGCGCCCGACACTCGAACCGATGGACCTGCAGTCGTCGGAACGAAGCCGGGCGATCTGCAACCGGCCGAAGTCCGGCATCCCGACCTCGCCATCGGCGTCGACTTCGGCGGTAGCGGCATCAAGGGCGCCGTGGTCGACGTTCGGACCGGCCAGCTCGTGGGCGATCGATTGCGCATTCCGACGCCCCAGCCCTCGGTGCCGCGTGAGGTCGTGGCGGTGACCGGTGAGCTGGTGCGCCGGCTCGTCGTTCCATGGGACCCGAGCCAGGGCGACGCGTTCCCCGTGGGCGTGGGCCTGCCCGCGGCGATCCGCAACGGAGTGACGCTCACGGCCGCGAACATCGACCCGGCCTGGATCGGCTTCGCCGCCGAGCGGGAGCTGGGGCTCGCGACGCACCGGATCGTGGCGGTCGGCAACGACGCCGACGTGGCCGGCGTGGCCGAGATCCGGTTCGGTGCCGGGCGCTACCAGAGGGGCCTGGTGATGGTGCTGACGATAGGGACCGGGATTGGCTCGGCGCTCTTCATCGACGGCCGGCTCGTTCCGAACACCGAGCTTGGCCACCTGGAGATCAAGGGCCGCGATGCGGAGGAGCGGGCGGCCGAATCGGCGCGCGAGCGGCTCGGGCTTGGCTGGCGGGACTGGGCCGCCGGCTTCGACGAGTACCTCCATGAGCTGGAGCGGCTCTTCTGGCCGGACCTGTTCATCTTCGGCGGCGGGGCGTCGAAGCGGGCCGACAACTACCTGTCCTACCTGACCGTCAAGACGCCGATCGCCATTGCCACTTTCCGAAACAACGCCGGGATCGTCGGCGGCGCGCTGATCGCCCATGAGCGGCGGACCCGCGCCGCGGTTTCTGCCTCAGGCGAGCCGATAGCCTGAGGTGGCCGGGGTCCGTGCCGGCGGCGGCACGTCGCCCGCCTATTTCCGAGCCTTGAGGGCCTTCTTGATGTCGCCGCGCGCCCAGCGGTAGTGGTTCGGGCCGCACTCGTAGACGAAGTCGGCAAGCGTGCCGCGGCCGGTCCAAGCGTAGCGGCCGGGGGTCAAGAGGTCGGCCTCGGAGATCGAGTCGGTCAGGGAGATCAGCCGTCGCGACGTGTCCTGCCAGCCGCCGAAGACCTGGGCCCACCGTTCGTCGCGGTGCTGCTCGAGGATCCGCTGGTTGAGCTGGGCCATCGTCGCCCAGGTGTAGCCCTCGGCCGGCACGGCCGGCTCTTCGCCGCGCCCCGCGGCGTCGTACCAGCCGAAGAGCATCCGCTCCCACTCGGCCAGGTGAGCCACGATGTCTTTCGTGGACCAGCCGTTCGGGCCCGGCCGCAGCTGCTGCTCGGGCGTCAGCTGGGCCAGCATTGCAGCCAGCCAGTCCCGCTCCGTGCGCGCGTCCGCAAGCAGATCCGCCTTGGTCCTTCGTTTGGCCACCTGTGTCCGCCCTCGTCTCGCTGAGCCTGCGCGCCCCTACGTCCTGGCTCCCGTGCCCCGCAACTCGCGCAGCCTGGCCACGCTTCCGGAAACGACGAGCGTCTCCCCGGCCTTGAGAATCCGATCCGCGGGTGGGTTGGCCTCGTAGCTGCGCTCGCCGGCGACGATCGCCAGGATGAACACGCCGGAGTCGCGCAGAGCGCCCACGGTCGAGCCGTCCGTGGAGTCCCCGGTCGTGACCTCGACCTCCTCCATCGAGAAGGCCAGCTCGCCGTGCGAGAGCGCCGCGTCGATGAAGTCGACGACCCGTGGTCTGACCGCCAGCTCGGCCAGCCGGTGGCCGGCCATGGTGTAGGGCGAGACGACCCGGCTCGCGCCCGCCTGCATCAGCCGAGCTTCGGAGTCCTCAGTGTTGGCTCGCGCCACGACGAAGAGCCTGGGATTCATCGCCCGGGCCGAGAGGATGACGTAGACGTTGTGGGCGTCCGAGTCGATGGTGGTGATCAGGCCCCGCGCCCGCTCGATGCCGGCAGCCCGAAGGGTCGTCTCCTCGGTGGCGTCGCCCTCGACCTCCAGGAAGCCTTCGCGCCTGGCGCGGGCGAGGGACTCGGGCAGGATGTCGATGACGACGACCTTCAGGCCGGAATGGACGAGCTCCCGGGCGACGGTCTGCCCGACCCGGCCGTAGCCGCACAGGATGTAGTGGCCCGATAGCTTGCCGACCGCCTCGATCATTCGCCTGGCCTCCCGCCGTCCGCTGGTCGCCTCGACCACAAGGTACTCGGCCACGATCCCGACCGTGCCGAAGATGAGCCCGACTCCCACGAGCGAGAGTGCCATCGTCCAAACGCGCCCGGCGTCGGTGATGGGCTGACCCTCTCCGAAGCCGACGGTCGTGAGGGTGATCACCGTCATGTAGAGCGCATCGAGCGGTCGCAGTCCGGGCTCGAGGACGAGGAAGCCGCCCGTTCCGATGACGATGCAGCCGACGATCACGACCAGCCAGATTCGAACGTGGGTGGCGGTGATGACCGTCGGGGCCGCCGCGAGCGCCCCCCGACCGGACGCCCCGGCATAGGGCCGTGGCGTCTGGCTGGCCGGAGACCGAGGGTTGTCGCTCATGCGCCGCGATTGTAGTGGCGTGAGAGGCCAGCGGCGGCGGTTTGTGGCGGCCCGCCGCCGCCCCGGCCCCGCGGAGCCGGCTCCCCGCGGGCGGCTCTCTCCGGATTCACACCAGGACGACATGCGGCAAGAGGCGCCGCCCCGGGAGGGCCTCGCAAGGTTCGCGATCACCCCTGTGACCCGGTCAGACCGCCGCCTGGGACCGAGAATCAGCCGCCGGGACGGCCCACCGGCCCGTCTGGCCCGCGTCCAGGGCGGCTCTCGAGCCTGCTGGAGGCTGTCGTCCCCCGCGGCCGCTTCCCCGTGTCGGTTCTATGTGAATCCGGCAAGAACCAGATCCCGCGCAGATCGCCCGATGGCTTCTCGAGCCAGCGTCGAACCTCTATCTGGCGATCCGGCAGCGCGCCCTCAAACGTGGCGGAATGGCGTTCGATCAGATGGCGGTGGGTGCTCTTCTCCGGCATCGCGAGGACCACGTCAACGCTGTGGGCCCGCCAGCCTCGTTCCCGCCGCAACAGGCCGGGGACAATGCGCCGCTTCCGGTCGAGCGTGGAGAGCATCTCCTTCAGATCCCAGATCCGAGTCTTGATCTCCCCTATCAACAGTGCGCGACTGGCCGAATGCCAGGCCAGGCAGTCCACGGCGCCACGCTCCCCATACTGGCTGAACGTGTACTCGGGGATCATCTCCCAGCCGAACTCCGTCAGGACCCGCGCGGCCGCCTCGACGAGCTCGGCGTGCCGCATGTCCCGCAGGCGTTCGACCTCCGGGTTGCGCCAGCCGACGCTGACGATCGAGGGCATCTGCATCCCCCGGCTCACCGCCCTGAGGCTGCCCACGGTCATCCAGTCGAGCAGCCCTCGCTCGAGCCGCGAAACCGTCTCGCGGCTGACGCCGGCTCGCGCCGCAACGTCCTCCTGCCTGAGGTTGTGCGCGAGCCGGACGTCTCGGACCATCCGGTCGACCTGAACGTCGTCGCCCATCAGTCGATGTTGAGGGCCGCGCCTTTGGCGCCGCTTATTCGCGGCTCAAGAGGCCGATCGATTCGGCGCGGCGGCTGGTCTCTCGGCGGCTCATCGGGGGCCGGGCGCGCGTATCCTTCGATCGGCGCGACTCATCGGGCCGTCGAGACACAGAGGGCAGGAGGGCGAGATGGTGATCTTCGGGTGGGGCGGTGGCAAGCTCAAGGACAGAGGGGCAGTCTGGCCGGCCGTCTGTCCGAATTGCCACAATCAGGTCCTGTTTCACTACACGACCGTCAACAAGTCGTTCCGCCTCTACTTCGTGCCGATCATCCCGTACGGCACGAAGCACTACCTGATGTGCCCGATCTGCAGCAAGGGGCGCGAGCTGAGCGGGCAGGGCGCCCTTCTGGTGACGCAGGCGCAGGAGTTGCTGGCGCGGGCTCGAGTCGGCGAGCTGACCGACGAGCAGTACCGGTTCGAGCTCGAACGGCTGCGCAACCCCGCGGCGGCCAGCCTCCAGCCGGGCGCCGTCCAGGCGATGCAGCCCGGCGCCGTCCAGCAGCCGGGCGCCGTCCAGCAGCCCGGCGCCATCCAGGCGATGCCGCCCGGAACGACGTCGAACGATAGGCCGAGCGCCTGACCGACCGGCCCGCCGGCCTGGGCCAATCGATGGGCCGGCCGGCCCCCCGGCGCGGGTATGATCCGAGCCGATACCGGCCGGCGTGCGCGCCTCCGCTCGTCGAGCCCGACCATGAGCCCGAGCATGAGCCCGAGCATGCCACGTAGCCGCCCGCACGAGGTGCCGCGATGACCGCCCAGCCGCCCGCCCAGCCGACCGCCGGCTCCGCCAACACAGCCGCCCCGGTCCCCACGCTCGAGATGGTGATCGGCGGCGAGCACGTCCCGGCGGCAGACGGCCGCGTCTTTGACGTCGTCAGCCCCGTGAACGGAGCCGTCATCGCCCGCGTTCCCCGGGGAGGGGCGGAGGACGTGGATCGCGCCGTGGTCGCGGCCCAGCGCGCCTTCGACGGCGAGTGGCACAGCTGGAGCCAGACCCGCCGCGGCCAGACGCTCGCCCGCTTCGCCGGCCTGATCCGCGACCACCTGGAAGAGCTGGCCGCCACGGAATCCCGGAACATGGGCAAGCCCATCTCCTCGGCCCGGTGGGAGATCGGCGCCGTGGCCAGCGTCATGGAGTACTACGCCGGCGCCGCGAACAAGCTCATGGGCGAGACGATCCCCGTCTCCAAGCCCGGCTTCGACTTCACCCTGCGCGAGCCGATCGGCGTCGTCGGGTTGATCGTGCCGTGGAACTTCCCGCTCATGCTGGCCAGCTGGAAGATGGGCCCGGCGCTGGCCGCGGGCAACACGGCCATCCTCAAGCCCGCCAGCTACACGCCGCTGACCGCGATCCGCGTCGCCGAGCTGGCGCTGGAGGCCGGCTTTCCGCCCGGCGTTCTCAACGTCGTGACCGGCCCCGGCGCCACCGCAGGCGCGGCTATCGCCGCCCACCCCGGCATCGGCAAGGTCGCCTTCACCGGCGAGACGGCCACGGGGCAGGAGATCATGCGGGCGGCCGCCGGCAACATCAAGAAGGTCAGCCTGGAGCTCGGCGGCAAGAGCCCCAACGTCGTCTTCGCCGACGCGGACATCGAGCGCTTCGCCGCCGAGTCGCCCTACTCCGTCTTCGACAACTGCGGCCAGGACTGCTGTGCGCGGTCGCGGATCATCGTCGAGCGCTCCGTCCACGACAAAGTCGTGGAGCTCTTCGCCACGGCCACGCTGAAAGTGAAGGTCGGCGACCCGGCCGACCCGGCCACGGAAGTCGGCACGATGGTCAGCTTCCGCCAGCGTGAGACCGTCCTCGACTACGTCCGAATCGGCTGCGAGGAGGGCGCCCACATCGTCGTCGGCGGCGGCATCCCGACCGAGCCGGCCCTCGCGCAGGGCGCCTACATCCAGCCGACCGTGCTCGATCGGGTGACGTCGCGGATGCGCATCGCCCAGGAGGAAGTCTTCGGGCCCGTCGTCGTCGTCATTCCCTTCGATACCGAAGAGGAGGCGGTCCGGCTAGCGAACGACACTCCCTACGGCCTTTCCGGCTCCATCTGGACGCGCGACATCGCGAAGGCGATCCGGACGGCGAAGGGCATCCAGTCGGGCGTGATCTCGGTCAACTGCAACTCGAGCGTCCATGCCGAGGCCCCGTTCGGTGGCTACAAGATGTCCGGCATGGGCCGCGAGAACAGCATGCACGCCTTCGAGTCGTACACGCAGGTCAAGAACGTCTACGTCGATCTGAGCTAGATCCGAAGGTCGGCCGGCGCGGCGGCGAACGGCGTTGATCCCGGCGCGAACCTCGAGCGCCGCCAGGTCGGCGCCGCAAGGGCCGGCGCCCGAAGGCCTTCCAGATCGCGCCACGAGCCCGCGGTCGACGAAGGCCTCGTTCGAGCATCGGCTCCGACCGGACATGAATCTGAGGGTATCGGTCGGCTGGCTGTAAGGATTCGAACCCGCCTGCGTTATGTAGGTGTCCGTCGTGCGGGTTGGCCTACCCCGTTTCCCCACCTTACCGTACCCGAAGGTACCCAACCGAACGAAGGGGTCGATTCCTTCATGACCATTGTCTTATTGCGAGTGGTTGCCGCTGCGGGAGACTTCAACGCGCAGCCAAGCAGCGGTAGAGGTGCGGCGAAATGACCAGCGGGAAGACTCCCCGCGAGCGGCAATCCGGCCCCGCGGGCGAGCCCGGTAGCGGTGTTGCGAGCGACGCTGCGCCCGTCTCGGAGCAGCCGGCCGAGACGCCGGTCGAGCAGACGGGCAGCCCCGTCGAGAGCCGTCACGCGAATTCCGGGGCTACCACGCCACGCCGAGTGACCGCAGCCGCTGCCGCGGCCGGAGCCGCCGCTTCCGGATCCGCCACGACCGAACCCGCGCGAACCTCCTCTCCTGCCCGCGTCGAAAGCAACGCCGCGGTCGCTGCCGCCTCTGCCGCCGCGGCCGCCGCAGTTGCCGCGGTGAGCGCCGCGATCGCGGCCACGGCCGCCACCGGGGCGACGGACGCCGCCGCCACCGGCGCCAAACCCGCTCCGCCGACCAGGAAGAAGCAGGTGGCCGCCGCCGCCCCCGCCGCCGTGGCGCCCGCACCCGCCGCGCCGGAAACCCTGCTGCCAAGCCGCCCTGGCTTCGTCGGTGGCAAACACCCGGAGCTGCCGACCCACCCCGGGCTCACCCGATTCGAGGACCTCGAGCCGCCGAGCCAGCCCGGCATCGCTGGGGCCGGCTCCTCGGAAGCCGTGCCAGGATTCGGGCAGGCGACCGAGCCCCTCTTCTCCAACGAGGGCATCGTCCGAGAGTCGAGCGCCAGCTATCGGAGCCTCTTCCAGCGCGTCGTCGCGGTCCTCGCCGCTGTTTTCGCCGCGCTGGCAGCCGCCGGCACGGCGCTCGGCCACAGCATCGGCTCGCATCTGCCGTCCGGTAGATCGGCCGCCACTGCCGCGCCCGAGAACCTCGACGGAGCATCGGTGGTCGACGCGCCGCCGCCCGCTCCGGAGGTCGCATCTTCCGTGGCCGCCCCCGATCGAATCGGCGGGTCTGCCGCGGCCGGTGGCCCCGCCTCCGTGCTGCTGGCGCTTCGGGCGGGCCTCGCCCTGGCCGCCGGCGCCGTGGCCGTCGCTGCCGTCGCCGTCGCCGGGGCCGTCGCGCGACCGTTCCGCAAGATCGGCGGCCGCGGGGCCACCCCCCAGCTCGCCCCGGTCGAGGCAGACGAGTACCCACCCGAGCGCAAGCGCCGCAAGGCCCCGCTGTTCTACCTCGCCGTCGCTGGGTTCTTTGTCCTCCTGTACGGCTACCTCCTCGTGGGCGGAATGATCCTGCCCTCGATGGCGTCCTCCACCAGCGATCCCGTTGGCGGCGCCACCTCGACCCCGGGCGTCGCGGGCGGCAACCCGACGGCCACGATCCTGGCGCATGCCAGCGCTTCGACGAGCGCGACGCCGACAGTCACCAAGCCCAGCCCGACCAAAGCGCCCGTGGTCATCGGCACCCCGGCCGCCACGCCGAATCCAACCGCGNNACGGTCAAGCCGACCGCCAAGCCGACCCCAACCAAGGCCCCGACGCCGGCTCCGACTCACACGCCGGCTCCGACTCACACGCCGGCTCCGACGGGCACCCCCGCACCGCCCACGCTGGCTCCAGTCAACTTCGTGAGATTCGAACCTCAGGGCACGGTGAACGGCGGCTACACGGCCAAGTACTCGGCGGTGGTAAACACGACCGGTCTGACGGTCATCATCGACTCCTTGGGCGGATCTAGTTGCACGCTGTCTTCGACCGCGACCGGCTCCAAGAGCAAGACGGCAACCATCCCCAACCAGAACCCGGAAACTGGCTCCATGATCCGGACGCCATGGGGCACGCGTTGGGCCGTTGACCCGTACATCGTCACCGCGAGTTGCACGCTGGCCGGCTACGCGACGGTAACTGCCACGCAGGCCGTGCAGATAACTGCTTCTTAGTAGCCCTCTCCGTTCGCACCGCACCAGAAGGCCCCTCGAAGGAGGGGCCTTCGGATTCAGGGGAATTGCAGGGTCGGCTGCCAGGGTAGTCATGCGACCGGGGCCGAGTCGTTCGGGCCCGACGTCGAATCATCGGATGGAGCCTCCGACGCGTATGGATGACAAGAGGTCGGGGGACTCTCCTGAGGTTCAAGTGGACACGCCGAACAGGTTCGTCAGGACACTCGCGGTCGAAGACCGGCCAGCGGACGGGCTCGAAGGGACGGCCGACCCGCTGCCAGAAACCGCCGACCGGGAAGTCGGCGTGGCGCTGGTCGTGGACGACGAGCCGCTGGTGCGGGCGTTCGTCTCGACCCTGCTCCGCAATCGGGGCTGGTCGGTCATCGAAGCGGCCGATGGCCCGAGCGCGCTGGCCCTGGTTCCCGAGGCGCTGGGCCTGCTGGTCACCGACTACGACATGCCGGCCATCACGGGCGTGACCCTGGCCGAGCAGCTTCGCCTTCGAAACGACAGGCTGCCGGTGCTGATGGTCTCGGGCCATCCCGAGATCGCCGGCGAGCTGAGCTCCCTGCCGGGTCCGCGCGCCGCCTTCGTGAGCAAGCCCTTCCCGGTGGAGGAGTTCCTCTCCACGATCCGCCTCATCACCGCCTGAGGGACGTCGGGTCGGCCCGGCCCGCTCTACCACACAATCTCGACCCCGCTCCCGCCCCGGCTGCGATCCTCCCCCCGCGGCCGGGGCCTCTTCATTGAACGGGCACGGAGCAGCCGCTCAGTTCGAGGATCAGCCGCGTGGTCGCCTTCGAGAGTCGCGGGCGATCGTCCGGCCGCGGCCGCGGCGCCTGGCCCGGCGGCGATCGCCCAGCTCGCGCCCGCGGCGCCCACCCCGGCACCCATC
>PLOC01000036.1 GCA_003141955.1 Chloroflexota bacterium | reverse complement strand
AACGCCGAGGCGCCCCACCTAGTGTCGCGTTGCGCAAGTTCCAGATGCGTTCGTCGAGCGCCGACTGAGCACGGCCAATCGGCGGGCAAGGCGCCAGTTACTTCGGGAGCGCGACACTAGTTCCGTAGTTCCCCCCTGTGGCAAGATACGGCGAGCCAGTCAGGGCCCGGTGAGGCATCGCCCGTGATACCCAAGAGATCGAGGAGATGGGGCGCAGGCTCGACTGGACGCAATGACACCGGGGAAGCGCCGCCAATCCACTTCTAGGTCGTGGCACCGAAACGAACGATGACAACGCCGCTGCAGCCACCCACCCGCATCGTGGTCGTGACGGGACCTCCGGCCAGCGGCAAGACGACGCTCGCACTGGCAGTTTCGGAACGGCTCGGCATCCCGCTGATCGCCAAAGATGGCATCAAGGAGCGGCTTTACGAGGCGTTCGGGAGCGGCGATCGCGAATGGTCCCGATGGCTCGGACGAGCAACTTATCCGCTGATCTTCCACTTTCTCGAGGCGCATCTGCGAGTCGGGTGCAGCGTCGTGGTCGAGGGCACTTTCGGCCCCGAGAGCGCGAATGGCGAGTTCGCCCAACTCCATGCGCAATGGCCTTTCGATGCACTCCAGCTGTTCTGCTGGGCTCCCGACGAGATCCTGCTCAGGCGCTACGAGGCGCGAGCGCCAGAACGGCACCCCGGGCACGTCGACGCCTCGATGATCGAGGAGATGCGGACCCAGCTTGCGGCGGGTCGCTGGCAACCGCTCCACCTCCCCGGGGAGCTGCTGACGGTCGACACGACTTCGTTCGAGACGCTCGATGTCGAGGCGATCGTCTCCCGGGCGAGCCGACACCTCATGTCGAGCCGGGCTGGGACCTCAGGCTAGCTGCTCCTTCGCCACCAGGGATCTGCTCCGTACCGTCACCCGTATAGTGTCGGGCTGACTCCTCTCGCCCCGACCTTCTAAATGGTTCCGAAGCTCGCGCCGAGGGCGCTTTGGTCAACGCACGCGGAAGGGCGCACCGTGGCCGGGGATCACGACGTCGACGCCGTCGAGGAGGCGCTGGCGATTGCGGGCCAGCTCGGCCGGATCGGTCGAGTACGGATCCACCTCCGGCGTCCGGTCGGACCTCCACCACAGATGAGTGAAGGCGTGGCGGCCTTCCGCCGTGTCCACGATCAGGCTGGCGTCCTGCGGGGTATGGCCCGGCGTGACCCAGATCGTGGTGTTGGGCCCGAGCTTGAAGCCTTCGCCTTGGTGCGTGTTCACCTGGTCGTCGCGTCGAGCCGAGCGGTAGTCGACGATCTCCGCCTGGCGGAAGAGGGCGATGTTGACGGTGTGGTCCAGGTGATGATGTGAGACGAAGACGTGGGTCACCTCGTCCGCCGAGATGCCGAGCCGCTCGAGCGGGTCCAGGATCAGCGAGCGGCTCCTGACCATGCCCGGGTCGACGACGATCACGCGATCGCCGTCGCGGACCAGGCCCACGGTCCCGGCGACCGAGGGCGAGTCGGCGTAGCCGACCACCAGGATGTCGACCTGCGCTGGAGCGATGGCTGCGGACACTTGGGCTCCTCCCTGGGTTTCGGGCTCGGCCGGCGGGCGGCGGCGCAATTCTCCCCTATTCCGCTGGACGACACGCCGACCGGCTTCAGGCAATCGAAAGGTTGCCCGGTTCAGATTCGGGCCAATGGCACCGGGCAAGGCCGCCGTCAGAGGCCGGCACCGAAGCCAGAGCAGTGAGGCAGTCCGATGACGATAGCTGGAACGCACCGGGGCCCGATCTCCGGACTCACCCACATCCACCTGGTTCGCGAGAGCCCGGCCGTTCGAAGCCGCCGCTCGGCGGACCTCGCGAAGGCCGCCGCCCAGGGCACCGGCGAGATGGACTCCGCGAGTGGACGCCAGCCGTCTTCCGGCCCGGTCGCGAAGCCGGCGCCCGCCGCTGCCGATTAGCCGCGGTCGACCTCAACCAGGCTACCGATAAGCCGGGGCCAATGGCCGGCTGGTAAGCTCCGATCCGAGCCTCGCGTCGTTGGAGGCTAGCCCTCCTCGAGGTCGGATCGTTGACCGCCGCGATCTCCGCCGAACGCCTGCTCGAAGACCTCAATCCATCCCAGCGCGAGGCCGTCACCGCGACGTCGGGCCCGATCGCGATCGTCGCCGGCGCGGGCTCGGGCAAGACGCGGGTCATCAGCCGGCGGGCGGCGTACGCCATCGAAACCGGCGCGGTCCCGGCGGACCAGATCCTGCTCGTGACCTTCACGGACAAGGCCGCGGGCGAGATGGTCGAGCGGATGGTTTCCCTGGGCCATCGGAGCGTGATGGCCCGCACGTTCCACGCCGCCGCGCTCGCCCAGCTGCGCCACTTCTGGCCGGGCCGCCACGACGGGGAGCCGCTGCCCGCGATCCTCGATTCGAAGCTGCGCCTGCTCGTGCCGCTCATCGGCCGGCTGCCGGGCGGGTATCGCTTCACGCCGGCGAAGGACATGGCGGACACGATCGAATGGGCGAAGGTGCGCCGGATCCGGCCCGCGCGGTGGGTCCACGAAGGCGGCGATCGAGCGCCGATACCGGCCGACCTGTTCGCCCGCGTCTACCGCGACTACGAGCGGTCGAAGGCGGAGGCCGGCCTGCTGGACTTCGAGGACATGCTCGTCGAAACGGTCGAGCTGCTCGAAGGCGACGTTGAGGCGGCCGCCCTGGTTCGATCGCGCAAGCGCTGGTTCAGCGTCGACGAATACCAGGACACGAATCCGCTATGCGAACGGCTCCTCGAGCTGTGGCTCGGCGAGTCGCGCGATCTGGCGGTGGTCGGCGACCCGGACCAGACGATCTACACCTTCACCGGCGCCACGCCGGAGTTCCTGCTGGGCTTCGCCGACCGCCACCCCGGCGCGCGCACCGTCACGCTGGCCGAGAATTACCGCTCCAGCCCGCAGATCCTCGAGCTCGCCAACCGGATCGTCGCGGACGGGCCACGAGGGGCGCTGCGGGCGACGCAGCCGGATGGGCCTCGGCCCGCTGTTCATCGATTCGCGGACGCGGAAGCCGAACTGCGCGAGATCGTCGCGTGGTGTCGCGCCGTTGCTGCGGCTGGAGTCGCGCCGGCGGAGACGGCGGTTCTCGTCCGCGTCAACGCCCAGCTGCCGGCCATCGAGGACGCACTGACGCGCGCCGGCATCGGGTTCACCGTTCGTGGCCGGCGATTCTTCGACCGGCGCGAGATCCGCGAGGCGCTGCGGCTATTGCGGCGGGAGCGGCCGGCCGAGACGGGCGGCCCGCTGGTCGCCGCCGTCGAGCGCCTGTTCGTCGAGCGGCTGGGGCTGGACGACGTCGCCGCCGATGCCGGCTCCGAAGGCCGCGAACGCGCCGCCTCGCTCGAGCTGCTGCTCGGCATCCTGGAAGACCTCGCGGCCGCCGACCCGGCGCTCGCCATCGACGCCGTCCTCGCCGAGCTCGACCGACGCGGCGCATCTGAGGCCGCCGACTCCGCGGACGGCGTGAACCTGCTGACCTACCACCGCGCCAAGGGCCTCGAATGGGACGCCGTCTACCTGCCGGCGCTGGACGAAGGGATGCTGCCGATCCGCCAGGCGAAGGAGGACGAGGAGATCGCCGAGGAACGCCGCCTGCTGTACGTCGGGATCACCCGCGCGCGGCGATTCCTGGCGCTGTCATCGTCGTCGCGCAAGCCGTCGCGGTTCCTGGCGGCGATCGAGCCGCCACGGGCGGCGACACCCCGCGCGGCGCGTGGCGTGGCAGGCCGCGTCCGCGTCCTGCCCGGCGCGCCGATGGCGGTGCCCGTCGCCCCCGACGACAGCCTGCTCGAGGCGCTCCGCCGCTGGCGCCGCGAGCGCGCTTCGGCGGATGGCGTGCCGGCGTACGTAGTCGCCCACGACACCACCCTCGCCGAGATCGCCGACGCGCGCCCGCGCTCCCTGCCCGCACTCCGCCGCGTCCGTGGTATGGGCCCCACGAAGCTGGAGCGGTACGGCCCGGAGATCCTCGCCGTCATCGACGCGGCCGGTTAGGCCGGCGGGTTCGGAGCCCATACCCCTCAGACGGACTCGACTGACACAGAGGCGCCTTGCTTTCATCCGGTGCCGGGATCGGTTAGCTGGGCATCAAAGTCGCGGCCGCATGTCGGAGGTTCTACTTCTCTCGCCCCGGTCTCTTTCTCACGTTCACCCCCCCCGCCGCTCGGGCAGGGCAATCACAACGGCACCGCTTCCATGGCGGTGGCCGTAACCGCTGCTTCGCCGAACCAGCGCGCCTTGAGGCGCATGGCGGCCCAGACGAGGGCCAGCATCACCGGCACCTCAATCAGCGGCCCGACGACCGTGGCAAGGGCGACTGTCGGCGAAAAGGCCGTGATCGCAATGGCGATGGCGATCTCGAAGTCGCGCCCGGTCGAGTTAAAGGCGACGGCCACGCCGTCACGGTAGGAGAAGTGCAGCCGTGACCCGATGAATAGCACGACAAAGAACATCACGCCGAAGAAGAGAGTCATCGGTACGGCCATCTCGACGACGATGCCGGGCCGCTGCAGGATGAGGTCGCCCTTGAGGGAGAACATGACGATGAGGGTGAAGAGCAGGCCCAGAATCGAGAGCGCACTGAGCCCAGGCTTCAGGCGCTCCATGGCCGCCTCGCCGCCGTGCCGCGTCACCGCCTGGCGGGTCAGGACGCCCGCGACCAACGGCAAGCCCAGGTAGAGGACGACGCTCTCCGCGACGACCCAGACATCGAAGCTCACGTTCCCGATCAGCAGGCGAGCATAGACGGGGATCAGGATCATCTGGGCGATTGAGTTGAGGGCCACGAACACCAGGGCCATCGGGATGTTCCCCTTCGCCAGGTAGGTGAAGATGATCACCATCGCGATGCACGGGGCCAGGCCGTACAGGACGAGCCCGGTGTGCAGTTCGGGATCCGACACGAAGACGTTCGCGAGCCCCAGCATCACGAACGGCGCCACGAGGTAGTTGAAGGCGAGGACCACGCCAAGCTGGCGCGGCGAACGGAAGGCATCACCCACCTCGCCCAGCCGAACGTTCGTCATGGCCGGGTACATCATCGCGAACAGTCCGACGGGAACGCCGAGCGAGAGCACGTTCGGGACAGTGAGGACGAACGTGCCGGCGGCGATCGCCTTGATCGCGTCGATTGGCGGGGTGAGCGTGAAGTCCGAGATCGCCAGTGCCTTGCCGACAAGAATCCCAACCGCCATCGCGAACGCGACGAAGAACGGCAGCAGGCGGAAGTCTTCGAGCTTGGCGAGCAGGCGGCTGGTGGTCATTGGTCTCCTCGGATCAGTGGTCGGGGTCGAACGGCGTCAATGGGAGGCGACCGTCTCTCGGCGAGCCCGACGGGCGAGTTCGACGAACGGGCGGATGCGCATGCTGACCTCGGTCAGGGTCCGTCGGAAGGCTTCGAGCTTCTGCTCGTCGGTGCCCTCGACCTCGGCCGGATCGTCAAGCCCCCAGTGGAGCGTGTTGTGGTCGCCGGGGAAGACCGGGCAGGTCTGACGGGCGCGGTCGCAGACCGTGATGACGTAGTCGAAGGGCTCGCCGAGGAACTCTGTTGCCGACTTGCTCCGGGCGCCCGACCAGTCGATCCCGACCTCCGCGAGCACACGAACGGTATACGGATTGACGCCCTTCGGCTCCATGCCGGCCGAGAAGGCTTCGAACTCGGCGCCACCGAGATCTCGAAGCATCGCCTCGCCGATCTGGCTTCGGGCGGAGTTGCCTGTGCAGACAAACAGGACGCGGATTGCGTCAGCGGACATGGGACGCTCCTTGTGGCCGCGGTCCGCCGCGGCGATGGTGTTTTCGAGGTCGGTCAGTTCGTTGTCGAGCCTGTCGAGTTCCGCCCGACGCTGCCCGATTGCCGCGCGCTGAGAGCTGATGATCGGCGCCAGGTCGGCGTCGATGACGCCTCGTTCGAGGCACAGCCGGGCGAGTCGCCCGGCATCGAGCGGTCCGAGCCCAAGCCGTCGCAGAGCAACGACCAAGCGCAGACGCATCAGGTCCGCATCGTCGTAGTCGCGGTAGCCGTTGTCTCGCCGCGTCACTCGCGGAAGCACGCCGGCTTCCTCGTAGAAGCGAACCGCAGAGGGCGCTATGCCAGCCCTTCGGGCGACTTCTGACACTCTCATGCTCGGAGGCTACACCCTCAAGCCACTTGAAGGTCAAGACCTCGCTGGCTCACTTGTTATCTCGGCCTCAAGTCCTCTCGCCCCGACCAACGCATGCCCAGCGCGGCGCTCACCTGGTCCAGAAGCACTTGCGCGACTTCACGTCCGGGCTCAGCCCTCCGGGGCCGCGGCGGCTCGCGACTCAGCCCGTGCGGCGAAGGCGCGCCAGGATGTCCGAGACGATCTCTGGCGGGGGTCGGCGCGCGGCGATCGCGGCGCCGGGCTCGTCGGGGCCGAGCGGCTCGAGCGTCTCGATCTGGCTGGCCAGCAGCGCGGCGGGCATGTAGTGACCCTGCCGGTGCTCCAGGCGATCGGCGATGACGGCCGGCTCGACGACGAGGTGAGCGAACCAGACCGACGCATGACCGCGCCGCAGCAGATCGCGGTAAGCGCGCCGCAGCGCCGAGCATGTGACCAGCCCGTTCTCTCCGGCCCGCTCGCGCTCGCCGATCCACGAGGAGAGCGCCTCCAGCCAGGGCCACCGGTCCTCGTCGGTGAGCGGCGTGCCCGAACGCATCTTCGCCACGTTGGCGGGCGAGTGGAAGTCGTCCGCTTCCGCCGTGGGCCAGCCGAGCTGGTCCGCGAGGGCGCGCATGACCGTCGACTTGCCGCAGCCGGTCACGCCCATGACGACGATCGTCGTGGTGGGCGAGGGCTGGCTCAGGTCAGTCATCTCGGCCACGCGCCAGCGCCGCGGCGCGCTCGAGAACCGTCCTGACCGGGACGCCGAGGCGTTCAGCCGCAGCCGCGGCGTCGGCGTATTCCGCCTGCACCGTCACCGGCCGACCGTCGAGCAGGCCGCGCTTGACCCGAACGTCGCAGCCATCCACCGAGACGACGACTTCGTCGCGGGGCAGCGCCCGGCGGGCGACCGGCCGCAGCCGAACGCCGAGCGTCGTCGACTGGGCGAACAGCGCCCGAGTGGCGGCGTCAACGACCTCCGCGGCGACGAGCGCCGTCACCACGTGCCCCGGCCTGCCCTTGCGCATGACGACCGGCGTCAGCCAGGCGTCGACCGCCCCCGCCGCAACGAGCGCGTCGAGGACCGCCGGCCAGAGCCGCGGATCCAGGTCGTCGACCGTCGCCTCCAGCTCGAGCAGGTCGTCCTGACGCCACGGGACGCCGGCCGGCGCAAGGGCGGTGCCGAGCACGACCCGCAGGACGTTGGCACGCCCCGGCGGATCCGCGGAGCCGGCGCCGACGCCGGCGGCATCGATGCGCATCGGCGGCAGCGCGCCCCACTCGTCGGCGAGGGTCGCCAGGAGCGCCGCGCCGGTCGGCGTGCACAGCTCCCCGTCGCCGCCCGCCGCAACGGGCGCGCCTCGCCCCGCGAATATCGCCAGGGCCGCCGGCACCGGAACCGGCAGCGGGCCGTGAGCCGTCTCCACGCTCCCCGATCCGAGCGCGACGGAGCCGACCACGATGCGGACACGCGGCTCGAGCAGACCGAGCGCATCGAGCGCGGCGGCACAGCCGACGACGTCGGCAAGGGAGTCGAGCGCGCCCACCTCGTGCAGGTGGACCTGCTCCAAGTCCTCGCCGTGAACCGCGGCCTCCGCGGTGGCGAGCACGCGGAACACGTCCGTGGCAAAGGCGGCCACGGCCGGCGCAAGGTTCGCCCCGGCGACCAGGCCGAGCACGTCCCAGAGGGTGCGAGACGCGGCGGCGTCCTGGACCAGGACGTCGG
Organism: Chloroflexota bacterium; assembly: GCA_003141955.1. GTDB lineage: Bacteria > Chloroflexota > Limnocylindria > Limnocylindrales > CSP1-4 > Fen-1039. The sequence goes on along the minus strand of PLOC01000036.1, from coordinate 18,427 downwards.
CCTTCGTGGCCCGCAGCCCATGGCGGCGGACCGGCCGGGGCCGAATCTCGATCGGCTCGACGCCCAGCGCCCCGATGGCCGCGGCCACCGCCTCGAGCGGCGCACCGGCGTCGAGGAGCGCGCCCAGCAGCATGTCGCCCGACGCGCCGGCAGAGGCATCGATCCACGCGCAACGGCGGCGTTGTGCCACTGGCATCTCCTCGCGGATACGGCAACACTATGGGGGCAGCCAGCCGAGTCTGACACAGGATCGCCGATCCGGGCCAGCGCGCGCCGGAGAAACGGAAGGACCGCCATGATCCGAACTCTCGTCGCCCCCGAGCGAGAAGGCGACCTCATCGGGCTCGCGCTGGCGGACCTCGAAGCCGGCGGGTCGTTCGAGTCTCCCGGCAAGCTCGAGACGGCCGTCGTCGTGCTCAGCGGCGTCGTCGACGTGGAGGCTGACGGCGAGTCGCTGGGGTCGGCGGGCGGGCGATCGTCCGTCTTCGAGGGCCCGGGGCACACCGTCTACGCGCCGCCCGGTACGGCTCTGCGGCTCTCGGCCAGAGGACCGGCTCAGCTCGCGATCGCGGCGGCGCCCGGCGGCTCAGGAGCGCCGTCGAAGGCGCGCATCATCGGACCGGGCGACCAGCGGATCGGCGAGGCCGGCAAGGGCAACTGGCGCCGCGATATCCGGACGATCCTCGGCCCCGAGCACGCCGCGAGCCGGCTGCTCCTGGGCGAGACGATCAACCCGCCCGGCAACTGGTCGTCGTATCCGCCCCACAAGCACGACCGCCAGCGGCCGCCCGAGGAGGTCCGGCTACAGGAGGTCTACTTCTACAAAGTCGACCCGGCCGGCGGCTTCGGCGTCCAGATCCGCTACGACGACGCCGGCGCGGAGACCTTCATCGTTCGCGACGGCGACGTGGCGCTGATCCGGAGCGGCTACCACCCGGTGGTGGCGGCGCCCGGTTACTCCCTCTACTACCTGTGGGTCATGGCCGGCGACGGGCGCCAGATGGCCCCCTATCTCGACCCGGCCCACGCCTGGGTCCAGGAGTCATGACGATGGCTGGAGACAATGCGGGCAATTCGGGCAATGTAGGCGCGGCCGGCACGGCCCTCTTCGACCTGACCGGTAAGGTGGCCGCGATCATCGGCGGTGCCGGGGTGCTCGGCAGCGCCGTCTGCCACGGCTTCGGCGGCGCCGGGGCCGCGATCGCGGTCATGGACCGCACCCGCGAGCGCGCCGACGCGCTCGTGGCGGCGCTCGAGGCGGAGGGCGTCCGAGCCACGGCCGTGACGCTGGACGCATCGGATCGAGAATCCCTCGAGCGGGCCCGCCGCGAGGTCGAGGAGCGCCTCGGTCCAGTCGACATCCTCGTCAACGCGGCCGGCATCAACAGCTCGACGCCGTTCTTCGACATCGGCCTGGAAGAGTGGCACCGCATCCTCGACACGAACCTGACCTCGGTGTTCCTCGCCTGCCAGATCTTCGGGCAGGCGATGGCCGATCGCGGCAAGGGCGGGACGATCATCAACTTCTCGTCGGCCTCCTCGGAGATCCCGCTGTCGCGCGTCCTCACCTACTCCGTGTCGAAGGCAGGCGTGAACATCCTTACCCGCTATCTCGCCCGTGAGCTAGCGCCGCACCGGATCCGGGTGAACGCCATCGTGCCCGGCTTCTTCCCCGCCGGGCAGAACCGGGCGCTGCTCGACGAGAGTCGCGTCGAGTCGATCCTGCGGCACACGCCGGCGGGACGGCTGGGCGAGCCCGACGAGCTGGTCGGGACGATGATCTGGCTCGCGTCGGAGCGCGCCTCGGGCTTCGTGACCGGCGCCCTGATCCGCGTGGACGGTGGCTTCGGCGCGATGACGATCTGAGGCCGCAGAGGCGGCGCCCGGGCGGGACCGCCGTCAGGCCGGCCGGCCGCGGGCGATGAGCGCGCCGACCGTGCCGGCCCCTACCCCGTCGTCGATGCCGACGACGGCCACTCCAGGCGCGCACGACGAGAGCATCGCCAGCAGCGCGCTCAACCCGCCGAACGAGGCGCCGTAGCCGACGCTGGTCGGACAGGCGATCACGGGTACCCGCGCCAGACCGCCGACGACGCTCGCGAGCGCGGCGTCCATGCCGGCGATCACGACGATCGCGTCGGCCTGCTCGATCTCCGGCTGCTCGCCGAGCAACCGGTGGAGCCCCGCGACGCCGACGTCGCCGATGACGCGGACGCCGGCTCCGAGGAGCGAGGCGACGGTTTCGGCCTCCTCGGCGACCGGCAGGTCCGAGGTCCCGGCGGTGAGAACGAGCAGCCGGCCGCGAGCCTCGGGGACGGCCCGGGGGATGGCCACCAGCCCGGCCCGCTCGCGCCAGATCGTCTCAAGGCCGCGCTTCTCCGCCAGGGCGCGGATCGCGGCGGCTTCCTCGGGGGCGACCCTGGTCACGACGACGCTCGACTCGTCGTGCTCGAGCTGCGCCTCGACGATCGCGAGCAGCTGCTCGCGCGTCTTGCCCGGTGCATAGACGAATTCCAGGATGCCCTGGCGGAGGTTGCGGTGGTGATCCACCCGGGCGAAGCCGAGGTCGCTGAACGGTAGCCGGCGCAGCGACTCGAGCGCGGCCGCGACCGGGACGCTGCCCTCGGCCACGCCCCTCAGCAGCTCCTCCAGCGCGGCGGTGTAGGCGCCGTCCCGCGCCGGCGCCGTAGTCTTGTCACCGCGCATTCGGGCTGTCTCCCGCGCCGGTTCCGGCGTACGCCGCCTGCGACCAGCTCTCGAAACCGAGCTCGTCGAGACGAGCCCGGACGGCCGCGGACTGGCGCTCCAGGCCCGGGAGCTCGTCCGCCTCGACCTCCACCCGGGCATGGCGCCCGAAGTCCCGGACGCGAACCTGGCGGAAGCCGAGCGCCCGAAGCGCCAGCTCTGCCGCCTCGACGCGCCGCAGGCGTCCGGCGGTGATGACCTCCCCGAACGGGACCCGGCTTGCCAGGCACGCCGAAGCCGGCCGGTCCCAGCCGTCGACGCCGATCGATCGGGCCAGCAGGCGCAGCTGCTCCTTGGTGATGCCGGCTTCGGCGAGGGGCGAGCGGACGCCCAGCTCGGCGGCGGCCGTCATGCCGGGCCGGTCGAGCCGCTGCGTGTCCGAGGCGTTCGTGCCGTCGACCACCCAGGCGTAGCCCTCGGCGTTCGCGATCGCCGTCGCGGCGCCGTATAGCTCGAGCTTGCAGAAGTAGCAGCGCGAGCGCGGATTGCGGGCGTAGCGCGGATCGTCCAGTTCCTTCGTCGGGATCGTCCGCCATCCCGTCCCGTGGCGGTTCGCCTCACCGGCGACGGCCGCGGCGTCGGCGCGATCCCAGGCCGGCACGGCGGCCGAGTCGCCGGTGAGCGCCAGACAGCGCTCGCCGAGCAGCGGCGCCGCCACCGCGAGCAGGAAGCTCGAGTCGATCCCGCCGGAGAGCGCCAGGACGCACGATCCGAGACTCTCGACGATCTCGATCAGGCGCTCGAATCGCGCCAGCGCAACGGGGTCGGCGGCGCTGGGCCCCGTTTGCGCGCGATCCAGCAGGTCGTGGTGAGACATCGGCCTGACGATACATCCCATCCGCCGGAGCCGCCCCGGTCGGGCGCGGGAGGCCGGACACCGGCACGTGTAGAGTTGTGCCGATGCATCACGACAAGACCCCACGTCCCGCGCTCGAGCCCGAAGCCCTCGCCGACCCGCCCGCCCCCGCCGGCGGACCCACGCCGTCGCGCGCCTCCCGTCAGGAGCCGTTCGCCGAGTTCATGCGCGGCAACCTGCCGCGCTGGGCCCTCGTCCGGCACCGTATGGATGCGGCCGAGGTGACCGACGTGGCCGCGGCCGTCGTGGCCGCCCTCGAACCGCAACGCGCGGCGATCAAGCCCGGGTCGCGGGTCTGCCTGGCCGCCGGCAGTCGCGGCATCGATCGGATCGACGAGGTCGTCCGTGCAACGGTCGCGTGGGTCCGCGCCGCCGGCGCCGAGGTCTTCGTCGTGCCGGCGATGGGCAGCCACGGCGGCGCCACGCCGGAGGGCCAGCTGGAGGTGCTCGCCTCCTACGGCATGACACCTGAATCGATCGGCTGCGAGATTCGATCGAGCATGGAGACGGTCGAGCTGGGCGAAGTCCGGCCCGGCGTCCCGGTGTTCGTCGACCGTCTCGCCCTCGAAGGCGCCGACGCGATCGTCCCGATCAACCGCGTCAAGCCCCACACGGACTTCACCGGCGAGATCGAGAGCGGCCTGATGAAGATGATCGCCATCGGACTCGGCAAGCAGAAGGGCGCCGACACGTTCCATCGCCAGGGCTTCGCCACGTTCCACGACCTGATCCCGGAGGTAGCCGAGTTCACCCTTTCGAAGGTGAACATCCCGTTCGGGTTGGCCCTGGTCGAGAACGGGTACGCCAGGCTGTGGCGGATCGAGGCGGTGCGACGCGACCGGATATGGGATCGCGAGCGAGAGCTGCTGGTGATGGCCCGCGAGCGTATGGCCCGCCTGCCGCTGGACACCATCGACGTCCTAGTGCTCGACTTCATCGGCAAGGACATCAGCGGGCTGGGCATGGATTCCAACGTCGTTGGCCGCTACTACACCGGGCCGACCGGCGCGGGCCCGAGTATCCAGCGAATCGTCGTCCGCGACCTGACCGGCGAGACCGAGGGCAATGCCGTCGGCATCGGCATGGCCGACGTCGTGTTGCGGCGCGCCGTCGAGAAGATGGACGCCCACAAGACGTACATGAACTGCATCACGGCCAAGACGCCGGAGGGCGCGCGGGTCGCGCTGACGGTGGACACGGACCGGCAGGCGCTCTCGATCGCCATCGCCAGCGCCATCAAGGTCGAGCCACCCGAGGCGCGGATCGTCCGCATCCGAGACACCAAGCACCTCGAGCTGCTCTACGTCAGCGAACCCGCGCTGGCGGCAGTTCTGGCGACCGGGCAGTGCGAGATCGTCCGGCCGCTCGCAGCGATCGAGTTCGGCACGGACGGGATGTTCGCCGCGGCGATGGAGTAGGCCGGGCTCGCCCGCGGCTCAGCCGGCCCGCCGGTACTCGCCGCCGGCCCGGGTCATCAGGCCCGCTACGACCATGGAGCGCCGCAGAGCGGCCACGTCCTCGTGGTACGCGGCGAGCCGCTCGTTGACCTCGCGCTCCGCGTACGGCCGATCCTCGGCGAAGCAGTGCGCCGCGAGATAGCGCAGCACCGCCTGCCGCTTGCGCTCCTGCGCCGGTATCGATACCAGCCGCCCATCGCGCAGGAAGGCGCGGAGCACCTTCGCATCGTAGGCCGGCAGCGACTCGCCGTCCGGGCCCGCCAGCTCGGCGCCGGCTTCGTCCGCCCGTTCGAGGACCGCCAGCTGCTTAGAAACCGCCGCCAGCCGGTCGACCCGCAGGGAGTATTCGACGTACGGCCGGCGCGGCGTCGACTCGACGAGGCCGGTCGCCTCCAGGCGCTTGAGGTGGTGCACGACGGTCCCGGCCGAAAGCCCGCTTGCCGCCGCCAGCTCCTCGACCGCCATCGGCCGCCCGGCGAGCAGCCCGACCAGCCGCAGCCTCGACGCGTCGGCCAGGGCCCGAAGCGCTTCCAGAAGTTGGGAATCCATGCCCGTCAGGATAGCCGCGATTTGATGCTTGTAAAAGCGGAGCGCCCGCCGGGGTCGGCCGTGCCAGGTCCCGATCTACGTCGCTGGTTGCATGGTCGAGTGAGGGTCCTCTGAGCTGACCGTGAGAAGCGAATGAGGAGGCTGGGCGCCGGCGCAGAAGCCGCTAGTCCTTGCGCTCCTCCAGCTCCATCTGCTCGAGGCACACAACGATCGCCAGCGCAAGGGGCACTTCGAAGCCCTCCGCGACCTGGACGCCGTAGCTGTCGCGGATGCTGAGCAGCCTGCGCGACACGAGGATCACGTCGGTCCCGCCTCGGACCACGTGGAACTCGCGGTTTATGAAGTCGCCGGTCACGGTGAGCGCGTCGCCACCCGCCAGGGTGATCGTGAAATGGTCGCCCATGAATCTGACCAGGGCCTCCTGGATGGTCGCGGCCACCTCGTCGCCCCGCTTGATCTCAAAGGTCCTGCGCACGTGCGCCAGCGACTGGCCGATCTCGTAGAGCGCGTTCCCGGCGGGGTCCACCAGCGTATGGTGGCGGCGGAGGCTCAAGACCTTGCCGCGGACTCCGTATACGTGGTTGCCAGCCGCATCCTCGATCCACAGGTCGCCGCCGAGCGAGAAGAGCTGCTGGTTCAGAACGAAGGTGGTCGCCGCGAACGACATCGTGGGGTCTCCGATGGGGCTTTGGTCGCGGCCAGTGTAGGCCTCCGGAGCCAGACCGCTCGAAGGGCGGCCGGCCGGCACCACCCAGCGGGCCTGCGTGCGGCGGCGCCGGCTCCCGGTGGCGGGGCCACCCGCGCGAACACCTAACGCGAGGGGCGCCGCTCTTCTATCGTTCAGAGGAGCCCGCGACGCGGCGGTCCAGGGTCATGGCCGGTTCATGGCCGAAAGGTTGGATAGCCGACCAGGTTCGCGGAGGACTAGGGTGCGCCGCATGGACGAGACGAGCCGTATCTGCCCCTGGTGTTCCACGTCGATACCTGCCGGAGTGTCTGCCTGCCCAAACTGCCGCGCCACTGTCGAGGGCGCAATAGCGCCCGAGATCCCCGGCGTGACGACCGTCGACGGCAAGGCCACGCTCGGCAGCGACGATGGCGAAGTCCCCGAGGCCTTCGACCCGAAGGCCTGGCTCCGGGCCGGCTACGACGACCGGGTAGAGAACGAGGAGGCCATCCTCCCGCCGAGCGAGGCCGTCCGCCTCGAGATGCGCAAGATGGAGCTCGAAGCGCAGATCGAGAACGCCGGCGGATCGGTCATGAGCGCAACCGGGGACGTCTCGCGCAACGTCGATAAGCCCTCGCGCGAGGCGCTGGAGGCCTACGACGCCGGTCTGCTCGACACCATGGGACCCGCTGGAGAGACGGACATCGCCGAGCGGGTCAAGGCCTGGGAAGAGCAGCAGAAGCGCTGACGAGGGCCCTGGCGAGGTCCGGCTAGCTTGACTCCTGCCCATCCACAGGCTTAGCCTGCGGGCGATGCGACTCCTCCTCGCGGCAGTCCTGGCGCTCAGCACCTTGATGGGGCTGCCCACGGTCACGCCACCGCCCGTCGCCCAGGCCGCTTCGGTCTGCACCGGCTGGACGAGCACCCGCGTGCCGCCCAGCACGATCCGCGTCCTTCGGACGGCGACCGGTCAGGTACAGGTCGTGGACTTCGATACGTACGTCCAGGTCGTGATGAGAGCCGAGTGGACCACCGGCTGGCCGGCCGCCGCGTATCAGGCGGGAGCGATGGCCGTCAAGCAGTACGGCTGGTACTACACGATGCACTGGCGCGGAGGCACGGCCACCGGCGGCTGCTATGACGTACGGGACGACAACAGCGACCAGATCTATGACCCGAGCCGGGCGGCCAGGCCCGACGAGGTTTCCGCAATAGACGCGACCTGGACCAAGTCCGCGACCAAGAACGGCTCGTTCGCCATGCTGGGCTATCGCCCGGGTGCGTCCGTCGCCTGCGGCGCCGATGCGGATGGATACCACCTGTACCAGCACAGCTCGCGAGCCTGTGCCGCGGCCGGGATGACAGTCGACCAGATCCTGCATGTCTACTTCGACCCGGGGCTGGCGATATGGGGGCCGGCTGCCACACCCTGGGCAATCTTCATGTCGCCGGCCGCCCAGGACCAGGTGACTGTCGGTACCTCGGCGACGCTTGCGTGGGTGGAGCAGCCGGCCAGCGGCACGACGATCTCCAGTCGACTCGTCTCGCTGCTGATGGCTCTGCCGCGCAACGCCAGCTGCGCCGTCGACCGCTGGGTGCCCGCCTCGCCGGCCTGGCAGTCCACCGCCGCGTCGCCCCAGACCGTCACGGGTCTTCGGGCCGGTTACTGCTACCGCGCGGTCGTCGCGCTGACAGACTCGACCGGCGCCACGACGCAGTGGCAGTCCGGGACGATGCTGGTCGCTCCGGCGGCCCCGACGGCGACCTTCAGCAGCCCGCTCCCGAACGTCGTGACGGCGCTCAGTGGCACGACAGCGACGGTTCGCTGGACCGAGACGGCTGCGCCCGGGACGCACATCGTCAGCCGCAGCCTGGTCACCGAGCGCGCAGGCCAGGTCGCCGCCGGGACCTGCGCCGGCGTGCAGTGGGGCACGCTCACGTCCACCACCGCCGCTTCGCCTGTTTCGTCCATCGGCCTGGGCAGGCTGTATTGCTATCGCTACCGACTGGTCCTGACCGACAGCGCCGGCCACACGAGCACGACGGTCTCCGGCATCCTGATGGGCCCGTCCGCCTGACGTCCGACCCGCCTGACGTCCGGACCAGGCCGACCCGACCGGCGGCTGCCCCGCTGATGCCCCTGGCGTCGCGCCGGCCGGCCGCAGCAGGACCCGCATTCGACCCGGATTCGTTCCCGGCGTAGGATTGACGGTGCCTGACGTCGAGGGGCAAGTTCCTCGCCTGAGATCGGGGTGACGAAATGGGACCGAACGAACAGGGTGGCGAGACTGGCGGAGCCGGCGATCAGGGCGGCGGACCGCGCATGGAACAGGCCCGAGCGGCGGCCGAGAAGATGATCGCGCAGCTCCAGGTGATGATCGACCAGACCGGCAAGACGGCCGGTCCGGTTCTCCGCGACGTGGCCGCGAAGGCCGCCGAGCTGGCCGCGGTGGCGGCAGAGAATGCGGGCCCCGTCGCTCACAAAGCAGCCGACGTTACCGAGCACGTCGGCGATCGTCTGGCGGCCCGGAGCAAGGAACTGGCCGCGGATCTTCGCAAGGCCGCCGAGGCTGCCCGCACCCGCAATGCCGACGAAGGCTCGAAGCCGGACGACGCGCCGAAGGCGTAGCCGCGCGCGGACGGACACGCCGGCGGCGGGCGGACCGAAGCCACCGGCGCCTGCCCGAAGCTTCCTGCTTCACATCACGTGCGCATTCGGCAAGGGTCCGGGCCGCCGAGGAACCTGAACTCAATATCGGCGATCTCCCGGGACGCCTGGCCCACGCTCGCATGCGCCCGAATCGGTCGGCCAGACTCGACCAAGCGGCTCGTCGAACCCCCCGCCGGTCTCGCGTTCTTGCCCGATGACGTCCTGGCGTGAATCAGGAAAGTCGCGTCCCGGCCCGCGTCAGCCGCTTTCTAGCCCAGTCGTTCGAGGCGCGCCCGGAAGATGTCGGTGCCGTCCTCGCGGGTCAGGCGGTAGGCCCAACCGCCTTCGTGTGGCCAGGTGCGCCCAACCAGCGGCTCGTCGCGCTCGGCGGAGCTGGCGAAGTCCAGCACGTAGCGGCGCGGCGTGGAGCGCATTAGCTCGCCCTGCCCCGCCGCCTCGAGCGCTTCCTCGAAGTAGTCGAGATAGACGCTGTTGTTGACGTGGTCAAGCGGGTCCAGGTCGCGCCGGCGGACGTGGAAGCGCCGCTCGACGGCGTCCGGCGGTGACGCTCGCAGCGCCACCTTGAGCATCTCGAAGCTGGCCGCGCCATCGACGACGAACTTGTGGAAGTCGTCGGGGACGCGCGTCGGGACGCCCCGCGCGTTGGTCATGACCCAGTCGATCTCGAGGCGCGCCAGCAGCTCGCCCGTCGGATCCCGGACCTCGCTCTCGCGACGCGCGCTGATGCGCCGGTAGCCCACGACTCGCGTGCTCACGAACACGCCGTCGTAGGTGTGGGTCGGCGCGAGGACGTCGAGGCGGATCGCCCGAACCAGCCAGAAAAGACCGCGCTCGGTGTACCAGTCGCGCCCGAACCCGAGCAGCGTCGAGTGCTCCCAGGCGACGTCGGCCGTCCAGGCCAGGTAGATCGCCGCCCGGATCGTCTCGCTGGCGGTCGATTCCTCGAAGCGAACCCGAAACGGCCGGACGATCCGGTAAGGCAGCTCGTCGCGCAGCGCCGCCGGGACCTCCGGCGCGCCGGCCGCCGTCGCGGCCTCCTCGGTAACCCACTCGCTCACGGGCGAGCCTCCCCGAGGTCGTCGATGTTCTCCAGGGCGACCAGCCGTGTATCGTCCCGCCGCGCGGTCGATCGATCGAGCCGGATCTCGGCTGACCTGCGGGCGTCGAAGACGACCAGGGCGACGGCAAGCTCGATCTCCTCGTCGGCGGCATGCGCCCGCGCGTCGTCGAGCTGGTTCAGGACGTCGGCGTTGATGCCCCGCGCGCCCCATTTGCAGTCGTACAGCTGCGGCCGCGCCGGAGATTCCACGGTCACGTCGTAGGGGTGGATCTCGGCCGGGACCCCGTCGAAGAGGACGCGCCGCTCGCGTTTCACCGTTCCGCCCTGGCGGGCGAGCAGCTGCGCCGTCAGCTCCTCCACCACGGCGCCGCGGTACGAGCTGCGGGCCTGTTCGCCGCGGTTGGCCACCTCGAGTGAGGCGACGAGCAGGCTTTCGGCATGGTCGCGGACCTCCGTCGCCGGCCCCTCGCCAAAGAGCGTCGGAAACATCCGCCGCCAGATCTCGGGGTCCGTTCGTTCGCCGTTCATCACCGCGCGGGCCATCCAGCGCTCCGCCGGAGTGGCTCCGGCCAGCAGCGTCGCCACTCGCCCGACCAGCGGGTCGGCCTGAATCCCCGCATAGACCACGGTTCGGGCGTCGCGGGCGGCGTCCTGGAATCTCATCGGTGGAACGGCAGCAGCGTGCCGCAGGGCGAGTCGCCGTCCGGCTCGGGCGGTTCGGGCCCGGCCGCGCCGGCACCGTCCGCCCCTTCGGCCGGCTCGGCTTCGCCGTCGACGTCTCCGCCGAAGGCGATCGCCACGACGTGCGGGAAGGTCGAGAGCCAGTCGATCGCCCGGTGCGGGTCGGCTATCAGCCCGATCTCCGCGATCGCCTCGCCCACGGCCGCAACCACCCCGGCGGGGAGCGGCGCCGTTCCGCCGCCCAGCGCGAGGATGCTCGGCAGATACGCGTCGGTCAGGTCCGTGACGTACTGCCACTCGTCCTCGACCGTCTCCGCCAGTTCGGCCAAGGCGCGGTAGGCCGCGGCGGCTCTGTCGGCGGCTTCGGCTCGATCGCTCACCCGCCAAGCGTACCGGATGCGCCCCGGGCGCGGTGCTACGGAACGAGCTGCCAGGTCACGCCGCCGTCATGAGTCTCGGCCAGCTGGCCTGCGGGGAGCTGCATCGCGCAGAACGCCCCCGCCGGGCACGTGGAGTCGACCTGGAAGATGGCCCAGCCGTCTGTCGCGCTCACGAACGAGACGGCCATGATGTGCCGGTCGGCCGGGCCGGCTCCGGTCGAGGTCGTCCATTTGTCGCCGGCGTCGGAGGTGGCTTCCATGTACATAGGCCCGGCGGCGGTAGTGAAGTCCAGCCATGTCTGCCCGTCCACGATTGCCCAGACCGTCGCCGACTCCGCAGACCAGGCGTAAGCCGGCCGCCAGGTGCGACCGGCGTCGGCGCTCACGTATGCGGTAGGCTCGTAGGGAGTGGTGGGGCCGCCTATCAAGGCAAGCAGGACCAGCTGAGGGCCGAAGGCGCGCAGCAGAGACACACCGGCGTACCGGGGGGCCGCCGATCCCTTAGTAGCGGGCAGACTCACGGTGGACCAATGCGCCCCGCCGTCGTCCGTCTGGAGCACCACCTTCCAGCCGGCGACCACGCCGCTGCTTGGATCGGAGAAGGCGACCATCGGCAGAGGACCGCTCAACGCCGGCTCATCGGGCAGCGTCACGGCGCCGACGCGCTGCAGGCTCGCGCCCCCGTCCTCGGTCCGGTACAGGACCCACGGCTCCGGGTCCTTGTCGCTATTGGCCGAGAGCAGCAGATAGCCGGTAGACGCCGAGACGAAGCTCATGGCCGCGCTCGAGCCCGTCCTGCCGGTGGGCAGAGCGGTTTCCTGCCAGCTCCGGCCGCCGTCGGTCGTCCGCCAGAGCGGGCCGTCGGCATCGAGGACCCAGCCGTGGTCCGCGTCGACGAATTCGATGATCGGCTGGAAGTCCGCCTGTTGCGGCGGCGTGGCGTCCCGCCAGGTCGCCCCCACATCGTCCGTCATCAGGAGAATCGGCACCCCTAACTTCGAGGACTCCGGGCTCAAGACGTACGCCCAGCCGCTCCGGGCGTCGATCCGCCCGATGTCCAGGACGTCGTCTCCGGGCAAGGTGACCTGCGGCGACGGTGAGGCCGATGGGCCGGGCGGCTCGGACTCGCTGGCCGCCGCACTCGCGGAGGCCGACGGCTCGACGACCGACCGCTGGCGCGATACGGCGAAGCCCACGCCGGCGACGACCACCACCACGACCAGCGCCATCGCCAGCCCGGGCACAGAGCGCCGCGGCTGGCGTTGCTCTGCTACCGCGACCTCGACCCTCGCCCGCAGCACCTCCGGTCGCGCCGCGGGCGGACGCGACATGGCCGAGAGATCCGCCCACTCCCCGATCCGGCGATCGGCGTTGTTGCCGCGATCGTCTGTTGGTTGGCCGTTCATCACGCTTCCTCCAGCTTCCGGCGGGCGCGGAAGACCGCGGACCGAACCGCCGCGGATGTGATACCGAGAGTTGTCGCAGCTTCTTCCGAAGCGAGACCGGAGACGGCGGTCAGAGCCAGGGCGGCGCGCTCGAGCGGACTCAGCCGGGCGAAGGCAGCCCGAACGTCGAGCCAGCGGGCGTGCTGGTCGAGATCGAGCGCCGCCTCGATGGCGCGCGATTGGCCGATCAACCGGCGCAACCGGCGGAACCGATCGGTCGCCAGGTGGCGGGCGGTCGTCAGAAGCCAGGGCAGCATGGGCTCGCTCCAGTCGACCGAGTCACGCCGCGCCCACAGTCGCGCGAACGACTCCTGGGCGATCTCCTCGGCGGCCGGCCAGTCGTTCGTCCAGGCCAGGGCGAGCCGGAAGACCGGCGTCCAGCACTCCGCGTAGACGCCCTCGAAGTCGCGTTTCAACGTCTCCGTCGAAGCAACCGAGGCGGGGACGGCGGGAACGCCTATCGGCATCATCACCTCGTACACGCCGCGGGTGGCCGTTTCGTTCTACGGTAGCGGCGGACGGCGATCGAATCGAGCGACAGTGCGGAGGAGCGAGCGATGGATATGGGTCTGGCAGGGCGGACGGCACTGATCGGCGGGGCATCGGCCGGGCTTGGGCGCGCCAGCGCGGAGCGGCTCGCGGCCGAGGGCTGCCGGCTGGCGCTGTGGTCGCGCGGAGGCGAAGCCCTGGAGCGGGCGGCCGGCGAGATCCGGCTCGCTCACTCGGTCGAGGTGACGACGATCTCCGGCGACGCCGCGGATCCCTCGACGGCGGCGCTGGTCGCGGCCGCCGCGGAGAAGGCTCTCGGCCGGGTCGACATCGTCGTCCTGAACGCCGGTGGGCCGCCTCCCTCCGAGGCGACGAAGACCGACCCGGCGGAATGGCGGCGCTCGTTCCAACTCCTGGCGATCATGCCGATCGAGCTGACCACGCTCCTGCTGCCGGGGATGCGGGCTCGGCATTGGGGCCGGGTCGTGTCGATCATGTCGTCCGGGATACGCCAGCCCATCCCCGAGCTCTCGTACTCGAACGCCTGCCGGAGCGCGCTGGCGGCCTGGCTCAAGACGATCTCGCTCGAAGTCATGGCCGACGGCGTGACGGTCAACGGCGTCCTGCCCGGCCGGCTCGACACGGCACGGGTCGCCTCACTCGACGGGGCGCGGGCCGAACGCGCCGGCACGACGGCCGCGGAGGTTCGGGCGGCATTCGAGCGGGCGATCCCGGCCGGCCGCTACGGCGACCCCGACGAGCTCGGCGCCTACGTCGCCTGGCTCTGCTCGGACCCGGCGCGCTACCAGACCGGCACCTTCGTCCCGATCGACGGCGGCTCGTTGCGGGCGTTGCCGTAGCCGTGGCCGTATGCTCGAGGCGCGCGCTTGGATCGCGGACGCTCTGTCGAGGGACGCGTAACATCGACCGGCCGCCTCGGCCGTCCGCGCACGCGGTCAGTCACTGGCGGCGGTGCCGCAGCAGACGCTAAGGGACGCCCGCGCGAGGTTCGGTGAGGCAGGCCATTCGGCGTCGACCGCCGCCAGTTCCTTCGATGCGCTGATATCGAAGTCGCCGCGGCTGTTCGGGGCCTGGGCTGGCTGACCCTCGTCTGGACCTGGGAGACAAGACTGGACCGGGCGAGAGGAGTGGGGCCGACACCATACGGGTAATGGTCCGCGGCTCGACAGCGCTGCTGACCCAGCGGGCCGGATAGCTCGCTGGAAACCCCGTCGCCCGCTTGCCAGCGAGCGAGCACGTGTAGAGCCCCTGCCAAGATGCGCGTTCAAGCGCCAGTAGCCAACGATTGACCGCCCCCGCGTGTCTGGAACGGTGTGAACAGCACGAAGAGACGGTGCCAGACTTGATCACGGTGAGAGAAGACGGCGGCGTGGGGATGTCGCCTGCCGAAGGCTCGGCCGACGCCGACAAACGCGAGGAGTTCGGGAGGCTTGCCGCCCCGGAGCTGAGCGCGGCCTACCAGCTCGCGACCCGGATCCTGGGCAATCGAGGCGACGCCGAGGACGCCGTCAACGAGGCGGCTCTGCGCGCCTGGGGATCGTTCGATCGGCTGCGCGATCACGGCGCCTTTCGGCCGTGGCTTACGCGCATCGTCGTCAACGTCTGCCGGAACAACCTGCGGCATCGGCGTGTTCTTCAGATCGATCCACTCGGCGAGGACGATCGTCCCGCCGCCGATTCGTTTGAAGGCGGGCTGCTCAGAGACGGCGTTGCGCGAGCGCTGGGCTGCCTCGGTGCGGAGCAGCGAGTCGTCGTCGTGCTCCGTTACTGGAACGACCTGGCGATCGATGAAATCGCCCGGATTGTCGGCGTGCCGAGCGGGACCGTGAAATGGCGGCTCTACGCCGCCAATCGACGGATCAAGACGGAACTCAGCCGATCGGGCTGGGAGGTGGAACGATGAACCGCAGGATCAGCCAGCAAGACCTGGAAACCGAGATCCGTTCCTGTCTGGCGGGCGCGGGCGGCCCCCAGCCAGCGTCCCTGGGCAACGTGCTCGATCGCCTCCCGGACCGTGGCAGCGCGGCGCATCGGTCGTTGCCGGCGTTTCCCTGGCTGCTGCGTTTCGCTGCGCTCGCAGCGGTTGTGATCCTTGCCTCAGCTGCCGTCGGCCTGCCGCTCATTCTCTCCAGACCCGCGGCTGCGGGCGCGTTCGTACCTACGGGCTCGATGAACGTCGGTCGGTTCGGCGCCACTGCCACCCTCCTGTCCGATGGGCGGGTGCTCATCGCCGGAGGGTGGGAGGACAACCAGACGCCTCTCGCCTCAGCGGAGTTGTACGACCCGGCCATCGGCACCTTCAGCGCCACCGGTTCGATGACGACCGCGCGAAACGGGACGGCAACGCTGCTCTCCGACGGGCGCGTCCTCTTCGCGGGGGGCACCGACGACACCGGGCCCATCGCCACGGCCGAACTCTACGATCCGGCGACCGGCAAGTTCAGCCCGACTGGATCGATGACGACCGCGCGCGACGGCCAGACAGCAACGCTTCTGTCGAACGGCTACGTCCTCATCGCAGGAGGCGCCGGCCGCGACGGAGCTCTCGCCTCGGCCGAGCTGTACGACCCATCGACCGGCAAGTTCAGTCTCACCGGCTCGATGACGGTCGCTCGGGTGACCCAGTCCGCAACGCTTCTTCCTAGCGGCCGTGTCCTGATCGCTGGCGGCATGACCACCACCCGTGTTTCGGCGGACACCGTACAGCCTTCGGGCCTCACCTCAGCCGAGCTGTACGACCCGGCGACCGGCAAGTTCAGCCCAACCGGCTCGATGACGACCTATCGCAGCCTCCCGACCACAGCTCTCCTCTCCGACGGTCGAGTCCTGTTCGCCGGAGGGGCGGACCAAAGCGGGACGTCTCTGCTGTCGGCCGAGCTGTACGACCCGACAAAGGGCCAGTTCAGCCCAACCGGCTCGATGACATCGGGCGGGTATAGGGGGTATAAGCCCGCTGCGGCTGTCCTGTCCGGTGGGCAGGTGCTCATCGTCGGAGGAGGGATCCCGTTCACAGTTATCACCACCGCTCAGCTGTATGACCTGAAGACCGGCACCTTCAGCCTGACCGGCTCGATGCTGACAGGACGTTCCGGTGCTACGGCGACGCTGCTCCTCGACGGGCGCGTTCTCATCGCCGGAGGCCTGGGTGCCGGCAACGTGGCCCTCGCCTCAGCCGAGCTGTACCAGCCATAGCCTTGACAGCGCCGCGCGGCCCACTCGAGGCCGGCATGCGCGGTGCGCCACGGGCTGGCGGCGGTGCTGCCGGAACCGCAATCGTCACGCAACGGTGACACGGTCGGGGCGAGAGGAGTAGTGCCGACACTTTACGGGTGAAAGTGCGGAGCGGACGCGTGGCGGCCGAGGAGCGGCTTGCCTCAGCCTGAACGTGATCGCGCGGCCTGTCGCCAGCTGGCGTGGGCAGGCTCAAGGACCCATCGCTTGGTCGGTTGACCCCCAAGGGGCCGCTCGACGAGCGAGGCGGTAGACTTCGGCGATGCCTCGCGCTCATTCGGCAGCTCGCGCCAACGCAAGGCGCCTGCTCGCCGTCTTCGGCCTCTCGCTCTCGATTTTCGCTATCGACGTTGTCGGCGGCCTCGCCTCTAACAGCCTCGCCCTCCTCGCCGACGCCGCCCACGTCTTCACTGACGCTGCAGGTATCGGACTCGCCCTGTTGGCCATCTGGATTGGCTCACGTCCCGAGAGCACTGAGCGCACGTACGGGAATCTCCGTCTCGAAATACTTGCGGCTGTGGCCAATGCGGTCCTGCTGTTCGGAGTGGCGGGGTTCATCCTGTATGAGGCATGGCGTCGGCTCTCTGAGCCACCGCAAGTCGCCTCCGGGCTCATGCTCGGCGTGGCTCTCGCCGGTCTCCTGATCAACGGCGTCTCGCTATGGCTGCTGCGCGACGCACAGGCCAAGAGCCTAAACATGCGCGCCTCGTACCTCGAAGTCATGGGCGACCTTGCCGGATCGGCTGCCGTCATCGTGGCTGCCGTGGTCATCGCGGTCACCGGCTGGGCCGGTGCCGATGCCATAGCTTCGGTGGCCATAGCCTTACTCATCCTGCCGCGAACCTGGGGGCTGCTCCGCGACGCCACCGATGTGCTCCTTGAGGCGACACCGAAGGGCGTGAACATGGACGAGGTACGTGCCCACATCCTCGGCGCTCCGGGCGTTGCCGATGTCCACGATCTCCACGCATGGACGATTACCTCGGGCGTGAATGTCGTGTCGGCGCACGTCGTCCTTGAGTCGGACGCGGATGGCGCCGTCGCGCTCGAATTCCTCTGCAAGTGCCTGTCTGGACACTTCGACATCGAGCACTCGACGTTCCAGCTTGAGTCCAGCGATCGACGAAGGCTCGAAGGCGCCGCGCACGGTTGATCTAGCGAGGTCGGAGGTCGCTGAGGAGTCAGCCCGACACTATGCGGGTGATCGTCCGAAGCCTCGGGCCGAGCGAGCTGGCGCGACGAGCGTGGGTCGGCTGAGTCCGAGTAGCTTGCATATGTGCGCGCAGCGCTCATTCGCGAGCAAGCCGAGTTCCAATGGGGATGGGTATTGGCAGAGCGTCTGGAGGATCGACGTGAGTCGCTCCGGGTGTGATCGATGCTCCACTCTGCTGCGGCTAATCCGGCGGGTTCCCGAGGTAAGGCTGTAGCAGCGCAGCCCCTAGCTGGAGCGCCCCCTGGACCTCGCTCATATCTGTGATCTGACCGCCCACCGAGGCTGGTTGATAGGGGATCTGGCCGGCGGCCGAGAAGTCGTCCTCGGCGACCAGAATCCCGAACGTACGCCCGATCTGGGGCTCGACGATGTCGTCGAGCGGACTGCCCGCTCGCTCGGCCGCGTCGACGCCGATCAGGCGCTCGGCGTTCCCCGCCGACGCCTCGGTCAGGGCGATAGTGATGACCTCGCGAGGGTCGGCCACGTTGAGGCACGAGAACATCCGGTTGTCGGTGCCGAAGCCGGTCTCATGGAACCAGACCCTTCGGAAATCCTCGTAGGTCTTCCCCTCCCGCAGCTTCCGTCGGACGATTGCGACGACGATCATCGCTCCACTCCTATCCTCAGACTCGGCTCCGAGCTCATGATAGCCATTGGTCCAGTGCCCGAGGACGAACTCACTTCTGAGGGCTCCCAAGGGCCCAGCAGGAGGCGTCGCGCTCGGGTCAGCTCGACGGGAGTCAGGCCGACACTATACGGGTGAAGATCCGAGCATCGATCTCCCGAGTGAGACAGTGCGTAGGCCGACCTCTCGGATGACGTCGCACACAGACTCGACGCCCGGAGGGATACCGACCTTGTCGACACGTTTGGATGCGGAGATCAGCGAACTCATCGCCTCGTTCCCCGAGTACTCAATGGGGGCTCACCGAGTGGCGCTCGTCATGAAGGACGGGTCTGTG
>PLOC01000028.1 GCA_003141955.1 Chloroflexota bacterium | reverse complement strand
TACGCCTACGCCTACGCCTACGCAGACGGGAGCTGGAACGGTCACCCTGAGCGGCACCATCCGCGATGGTTCAGGCTCGCCTCTTGGCGGGTACTCGGTTCGGCTCACGATCGGCGGAGCGTGGTACGGCTACACGACCATGGATCAGGACGGCACGTACTCCCTGACCGTCGCGCCGGGGACGTACACCATGATCATCTGGGGCGACTACCGGACCCCTGACGTCGGCGCTACCGTCACCTACACCGTAGACCAGCTCGACCTGAGCGGGTCTCGATCGCTTGATCTCACGGTGCCCACGAACTTCACAGAAGCGGTCCTGGTCACCGACTCGGCGGGGACGCCAGTCGCGGGAGCCTCCGTGGCCCTCAATCCCGGGACCAGCCAGTGCACCGGGGCATGGAATGACTCGTCCGGCGTGTCGGCAAGCTTCTGGTCCTGGTGGGGAGGAACGGTCGTGACCGATGCCTCGGGCGAGGCGTCCATCCCCTACGTCCCGTGCCAGACTCCCCTGTCCTTGGTCGTCACGCCGGTCGCCAACTCCGGGCTCGGTCCCATAAAGACGAGCATCCCGCCCCAGGCGACAGCAGGCCTCGTGAGCATCGCCCTGCCGCCTGGGATAACACTGAGCGGAACTATCCGAGATCAGGCCGGCTCGCCCATGAGCGGTCTGACCGTCAGGCTCTCGTATGTGCCCGCCACCATCACGTCAGCCACCACCACTGGTCCCGACGGCACTTACGCGCTCGCCACGATGCCCGGTGAACAGGATCTAACCATCGTAGGCTCCGTGCCGTTCGGCGAGAGCACTGGCATCTACTACACGTACGACGCGGAACTCGACACGAGCGTCTCGCAGACGCTCGATCTCACGCTTCCCAGCCCGTTCAGCGAAACGATCCTCGTTACCGACTCGGTTGGCAATCCCGTCCCGGGCGCGCTGATCGATTTCGGCTCTACCACACAATGTTCCCGGGACTGGACTGACACGCCCGGCGTGGCCGGCACTCTCTGGTATTGGACGTTTATGCAAGCGGAGACCGATGGTTCCGGCAAAGCCTCCGTGCCCTATCTGCCGTGTCCCTCCGGCCTTTCTTTCGTGGTGGAGGCGCCCCAAGGCTTCGGAGTCACGGGGGGTACCTTTGCCATCCCGCCCGAGACGACCCCGGGCGTCGTGACCATCGCTCTGCCCGGGCTATATACAGGGCCATATCCGACGCCCACCCCCGCGCCGACGCCCACCCCCGCGCCGACTCCGGCGCCCGTCACTCTGAGCGGCACCACCCGGGATACATCCGGCGCACCGATGGACGCGTGTGTCGAGCTTGTCTCCGACCACTGGTCGGACTCGGCCTCCGACTGCTCAGGCCCTTCCGACTCGTACTCCATCTCAGTGCCGCCCGGGGCCTACACACTAATCGTGCTCCAGAGCGTCATCCCTCCTGGAATCACCGGGATCTACATGTCCAGGGAGGAGGCAAGCCTGGATCTGGGCCAGTCGCAGTCCTTGGATCTTGTGCTCCCGGCCTGGTTCACGGAGACCGTCGCGGTGACTGATCAGACGGGCAGTCCAGTGCCTGGCGCGGTGCTCACGTTCACGAGCGGCGAAAACCTGTGCTCCGGCGACTGGAACGACACCCCCGGCTTGTCGGGGACCGTGGACAACTCCTGGTGGACTGCGGGACTGACGAGCGACGCCTCCGGCCGGATCTTCGTGCCATACACCAGCTGCCCCACGTCTATTGGGGTCGACATCGCTCCGCCTGACGGTTCACAGGTGCCCCCGATCCAGACCTCTATACCGCCTCTGACAAGCGAAGGCATGTTCTCTGTCACCATGCCCAGCCCGAGAATCTCGGGAACCGTGGCCGGACCCGACGGCCAGCCGCTCCCGGGGATTCAGGTTTCGACCGACTTTGGCGCCGGCGTGACGACCGACGCAGATGGCCACTACAGCATCACCGACCTCCCCCTGGGATCGACCGGGGTCTACTTCGTCGACCCCACTGGCACATACCTCCAAGGCTGCTACTCCCAGGATTCGTCGGGCGACTTCGACTGGACCTTCGCCGACTGCACTGGAGTCGACAATACTCAGAACGTCCCGGTCGATGTCACCATGACGACGCCGGCTTCGCATATCTCCGGCACGGTCAAGGGACCCGACGGGCAGCCTGTCGCCGGCGCATCCGTCTCCACATTCGGAGGCTACTACACCGATTCGACTACGGACGCGGGCGGCCGCTACGACCTCAGCCTCCCGCCGGGCACATACACGATCGAGATTTGGATGGCCGATTCGCCCCTCTTCTGCTACAACGGCGGAGCCGTCGGTAACGTGTCGCCGTACGGCTGCACGTCGGTGGTAACCACTGCGCCAGGGCTGACGACCACGCTGCCGGATATTACGATGCCCAGTTGGGCGGCCGTCAGCGGCAGCGTGGTCGGCGCCGACGGTATTACCGGGCTTGACCAGGTTCAGGTTTGTTTGTACAGCCCTGCCTGGTCAAGCTGGTCCTCGGAGAAGGGCGACCCCTGCGGCCCGTACCTGGGCTACACCTCTGACGACACCGGGGCCTTCTCGGTGGCCGCGCTGCCCGGGACGTACACCCTCCTATTCGAGGACCTACAGACCGCTCAGGTCGTCTGCTACGCCGATGGGCCAGGCGGCTCGGGCTTCACGCAAGATCTCAAGGCCTGCACCCCGTTCACTGTTAGTGGTGACATAAGCGGTATCAACGTCGCCATCCCAGATCCGGGCCAAACGCCCGAGTCCCAGAACGGTGGCGCCGTTACTACCACGCCCACTTGCAGCGACTACTGCGCCCACTCGACGGTCACCTTCAGCGACGTGACGGCGCCCGGCGTAACCAGCATTTACCAGGACCAGACAGGCCCGACCCCGACAGGCTTCGTCCTTGGATCGAACCCCACCTACTACGAAATCTCCACCACGGCCACGTTCACCGGGACGGCGACTGTCTGCCTGAGCTACGACCCCTCGACGTTCGACGATCCAACCAACGTGCGCCTGTACCACTACGACCAGGCCCAGAGCGCTTGGGTGGACGTTACAACTTCGACCGGGTCCGACATCTTGACCGGCTCGTTCGTCTGCGGACAGACGAGCTCGTTCTCGCCCTTCGCGATCGGCCTGCCAACCCCGCCCCCTCCGGACACAATCACAGGCTCCGTCACGGGACCAGACGGAAGCCCATTGCCGGGCGTGCAAGTCGATGCCGATAATGCGGCCGACTACTCGTTGGCCAGTAGCACGAGCACCGCAGCCGACGGAACCTACTCGCTTGTCCTTCCACCCGGGATGTATTACGTCATCGCCCGGGGCGATTCGACCTACACCAGCCAGTGCTACGACGGATGTACGCCGGTGACGGTTGCAGCGGCGAGCGGCGTCTCCGGCATCGACCTCGCGCTGCCACTGGCTGCTCACATCCACGGCACTGCGCTTGGACCGGACGGCAGCCCGCTCTCGGGCATTTACGCTTACGCGTTCGACGTGAACAGCCCCAACCAATACCGCGCCGAAATCGGCTCCGACGGAACTTACTCGCTGACGGTCCCAGACGGCAGCTATACGATCGGGTTCATCGATTGGAACTTGAACTACATCAGCGGCTGCTACAGCACCACCTCCGCACCCAGCCTCGTGACGCTCCCAGCCGAGATCATGCTTGACCCCGCCTGCACGCGTGTGAACGTCATGGCGAGCGGACCAACGTCGCCCGGCGAGGCGACCGTGCCCGAGGTCAGGATGGCGCTTGCCGGGGTTACGCCAGTCGGAACGAATGTAGAAGTGACGCCTGCGGGCGTGTCCGACGTCACGATCACGTTCAGCGGGGTGGCAACTGGGGGCATTACCACGGCGACCGTGTCGCAAGAGTTGGGCGGCGGCCAGCCGACACCGAGTGGATTCCAGCTCTCCTCCTCACCCACCTACTACGACCTTTCGACGGGGGCGAAGACAACCGGCCCAATAGAGGTGTGTCTGCCCTATGAGCCATGGGCCTACGCCGACCCGAGCCTCGTCCGACTGCTGCACTGGAACGGATCGAGATGGGACGACGTGACGACCTCGCTCGACCAGGTCAATGACGTGGTGTGCGGGACGACAACCTCGCTCTCGCCGTTCGTTGTTGCTCAATCGCTCCAGCAGCTACAGTCGATCACCTTCAGTCCGCTGGCAGACCAGACCTACGGAGCCGGGCCGATCGCGCTGTCGGCGACCGCGAGTTCGGGCCTTGCCATGACCTACTCGAGCACCGGACCGTGCGCAGTGAACGCCGACACCCTGTCGATCTCGGGCGCTGGAACGTGCACGGTTACGGCATCGCAGGCTGGCAACGATGCCTGGCAGGCCGCAGCCCCCGTTAGCGAATCATTGTCCGTGAACAAGGCCCTACTGACGGTCTCGGTCGCCAACCAGTTCAAAACCTATGGCTCGACCAACCCGGGCCTCACATACTCGATCAGCGGCTTCGTGGCCGGCGACACGAGCTCGGTCGTGTCCGGGTCCCCGACGCTATCCACGACTGCCGGCACCAGCAGCGCGGCCGGCAGCTACCCGATCCAGATCAGCCCCGGCACTCTCAGCGCGGCCAACTACGGCTTCACCTACGTCAACGGCAGCCTGAGCGTCGACAAGGCTCCCCTCACGGTCAGTGCGCCAAGCCCNNCGTTGATCCCAACTACACGATCACGTATACGGCAGGCTCGATGACGGTGCACAAGGCCACGCTGACCGTCACCGCAGCCAACGCCTCCAAGACATACGGCTCGGCAAACCCTGGCCTCACGTACTCGATCAGCGGCTTCGTAGCCGGCGACACTGGCTCTGTCGTCGCGGGCGCTCCGATACTCTCGACGGCCGCCATGGCCTCGAGCCCCGTGGGCACCTATTCGATCACCGCGGCTGCCGGGACCCTTGCCGCGGCCAACTACACCTTCGCCTTCGCATCGGGAACGCTCACTGTCACGAAGGTCCCGCTCACGGTCAGTGCGCCAAGCCCATCTCGGCCCTATGGCGCGGCTAACCCGACCCTCACTCCGACCTATGTCGGCTTCGTAGCCGGTGACACGGCTTCGAGCCTGACGACGCAGCCGACCTGCTCAACCACCGCGAATGCCGCGAGCCCGGTCGGGACTTACCAGGTGGCCTGCTCGGGCGCCGTTGATCCCAACTACACGATCAGCTACGTGGCGGGAACGCTCACGGTTACCAGGGCCACGCTCACCATCACTGCTTCAAGCGCCACGATTGCCTACGGCGCCTCGGTCCCGGCAGTCGCCCCCATCTATTCGGGCTTCGTCACGGGTGACACCGCCGCGAGCCTGACAACCGCTCCAACCTGCACGACGAGCGCCACGAACCACAGCCCGATCGGGACTAGCCCGACGAGCTGCACGGGTGCCCTCGATGCCAACTACACCATCGGTTACATCGCAGGTTCGGTCAGCGTGGTGGTCGTCGATCGCTTCCCGACGACAGCCGGCACGACCTTGGACGTGACTGCCCCTGGCATCTTCGCCCTCACGAGCGGGACCGTCAGCGTTGTGACCGTAACCGTCGCTCCGAAGGGCACGCTCGCCATCCAGACCAGCGGTGCCTTCACCTACGTCCCTAAGGCCGGCTTCATCGGCGCGGACACGTTCACCTTCAAGGCCACGGTCAACGGCAAGGTGGGCCCCGCCACGACGGTCACCATCTACGTGATCGCCAGCGGCGCAACCTGCCCCGGCTGCAACCTCGCGGGCCTCAACCTCGGCCCGATCTCCCTGACCGGGGTCAACTATGCGAACGCGAACATGGCAAGCGTGGTCGCCCCGGGATCCAACTTCTCTGGCTCGAACCTGACGAGCGCAACCCTCACCTACGCCTCGCTCTCGAGCGCCAACCTGACTGGCACCAACCTCTCAAGCGCCAACCTCTCTAGCGCGGATCTGTCGAAGGCGAATCTGTCCGGGGCCAACATGTCCAATGCGAACCTGTCTGGCGCTGCGCTCGCGAGCGCCAATCTGACCGGTGCGAATCTATCCAACGTGAATCTGACGGGGACGAACCTCAGCGGCGCCGCAACCGCTGGGGCAACCTTCACTGGCGTCACCTGGTCCAACACGACCTGTCCGGACGCGACCAACAGCAACAGCCACGGCAACACTTGCGTGGGCCATCTGACGCCGCTGGCGATGACCTCGGGCAGTCTGGTGCTGGGTGGGAAGGCAGCACTCGGTGACCTGCCCACCGATCTCGACCGCCGAGCGCAAGGAGGGGTGTGGAGCTAAGAGCCGAGGGTCGGTGAGACTCGGAGCCGAGTTGCCGACTCGTTCGGCTCCGAGCCGACCAGCGTCCAGGCGTACAATTCCTGAGTCTCGTCGTGGGCATCTGAAGAAAGCCCGATTCTGTCGAGGGCATCGGACTCTTTCAGGTTTACGCGATGGGATCAAGACTCTCTCCGGGGCGGGATCCAGACTCACCCCGGAATCGACAGAATCGGCGGCGCCAGGAGCGCCGTTCCACGCACGAATCGGCCGGCTGCGACTCCCCTGACGGGAAGCGGACTTCGGATCAGATGGTCGGGGGTTCGAATCCCTCCGGGCGCGCTACCCACTCGGGCAGGTCAATGGCAACCCAAGAGGGTATGTGCCGGCGTATGCGCATCGATGCTATGAGCCCGGCCGAGATTACTTCGAGCCACCTCCCGCGAGGCGTTCTAGGATGCGTTCAGCCCTCCAACTCGCCGCCGCGCTGGTTGGGTCGGAAGACCAGCCACAGAGCCTGCCCTTCGTGACGCTGGACGCGCGACTTGCCCAGGCCGCCGATCGGGAAGGCTTTTCAATCGTGCTGGGATCGCTGCCTCCCGGCTGATTCCGCCAGGCCATCAAGAACGCCTGCTCGGATCGCTATGAATTCCGGCCCGTTCGCGCGGCTGTCGCGGCTATTCGGTAACAGCTCCTCAGGAACTCGACTCCCATGGGGGAGAGTGCAGCCGAAGCCTCGACCGGCAACTCGCGAAGGAGCAAGTCCGCCGACCCTGGTGGCGGCCGATCGGGCAGGTGTTCGGGCGTGAACGCCGGCGAGTCCCAGAACGCCGCCTCGGGTTCGGGTTCGGACTTGGGCGCGAGTTCGGACTCGGGCGTTCCGTCGGCCAGCGGCTCCTCCTCGGGCGTGTCGGACGGCTCCGGCACCCCATCCTCAGGCGAACGAAGCTCGCGCAGCTCCGCCATCAGCCGCTCCTTCGATCGGCCGCGCCAGCCAAAGAGCAGGAACGGTTCCTGGTCGAACTGCTCGGCGAGCAGGTAGTAGACCGCGGCGATGTGTTTGCAGGGACTCGCCGAATCCGGGCATGAGCAGCCCATCTGGAGATCGCCGCGCTGCCTGGGAAACAGCGTCACCCCCGCCGCCGCGAACGCTTCCTCGATTTCGCTCGGCACTTCGCCCGCCAGGAGCCGGGCGGCGAAGATCGCCTGGCCTGCCATCGCCTCGGTGACCCGGCGCCATTCGACCTCGCTCAGAGGTTTCAGCGAAATCGTGACGTCGTAGGGGCGCGGGCGCGACCCCTGAACCTCCGCCAGCACGGTGCCCTCCTCGAGCACGTCGATAGAGCGCACTTGCCCCAGCCGCGCATAACGCCGGCCGCGTGCCATCCGATCCGGATCGAGCAACGCTTCGATCACGCCCACGAATCTCTGCGACCACCAGGTGTCGCCGATCTGACCGCGCGCGCTCTTTGCCTTGAGCCCGTTCTCGACGGGAATCGGCGATGAGGGCGGGGGCCAGTCGGCGTCGAAGCGCCAGGACCATGAGCGACGCGCACTCGTCCGCTTGCGCCCGGTTCGCCCGGCCATCAGTCAAGCTCCGCTACGGAGTCAGAGGAGAGTGCCAGCAGCCGGCGGAGATCGGGCGTCGACAGGTCGGTCAACCACCGCTCGCCGGACCCGATCACCCGCCCGGCTACGTCGCGCTTTGCGGCCATGACCTCGGCGATGCGTTCCTCGATCGTGCCGGCGCACACCAGCGCCCGAACCTGGACGTTGCGGGTTTGGCCGATGCGGTAGGCCCGATCCGACGCCTGGTCCTCCACCGCGGGGTTCCACCAGCGGTCGAAATGAATGACATGGTTCGCGGCCGTTAGATTGAGCCCGGTTCCGCCGGCCCGAAGCGAAAGCAGGAAGATGGGCGCGGCACCGCTCTGGAAGCGCTCGACCATCTCGTCGCGTCGCACTTTGGGCGTCCCACCGTGCAGGTAGAGCACTTCCCGACCGAACCTGTCGCGCAGGTACGGCCGCAGTTGATCCGCCCACTCGGTGAACTGGGTGAAGATGAGTGCGCGGTCGCCCTCGGTCAGGACGTCGTCGAGGATCACCTCCAGCTGCGCGAGCTTGCCCGAACGACCGGCAAGGGCGGAGCCGTCGGCGAGCAGGTGGGCCGGGTGGTTGCAGACCTGCTTGAGCCGCGTCATGGCCGCCAGCACGTTCCCGCGCCGCGCGTTTTCGTCGCCCTCGCCATCGGCTTCCTCAATCCGGCGGAGCATCTCGTCTACCGTCGCCTGGTAGAGCGTTGCCTGTTCGCGGGTGAGGTTGCAGGGCACCGTGATCTCGATCTTGTCGGGCAGGTCGGGCACGATCGAACGATCGCTCTTGAGCCGACGAAGGATGAAGGGTCCGGTCAGGCGACGCAGGCGATCGGCCGCCTCCTGGTCGTGGTCCACCTCGATCGGCGCGGCGAACCGCTCGCGAAAGCGGCGCTGCGAGCCCAGGAGACCGGGGTTCAGGAAGTCCATGATGGACCACAGTTCGGTCAAACGGTTCTCGACGGGGGTTCCCGTGAGCGCGACGCGGCTTTTCGCATCCAAGCTGCGGACGGCCTTGCTCTGGGCCGTTTCTGCGTTCTTGATGGCCTGCGCCTCGTCCAGAACGACGCGGCGCCAGGCGACGCGAGCCAGATGCGCCCGGTCGCGGGCGGCGACGGCGTAGGTGGTGATGACCAGATCGGCCCGACCCGCGGCCTCGGCGAGAGCGTCAGCAGTCAGCCGGCCGGCGCCGTGATGAACATGGACTTGCAGTTCTGGCGCGAAACGGGCGGCTTCGCGCTGCCAGTTGCCCACGACGGACATGGGGCAGACGAGCAGAGTAGGACCAGGGGTCTCGTCCCTGGCGCTCCCCGGCGCGCTACCTGGGCGGCGAGCCTCCAGCAGCAGCGCCAGGAGCTGAGGTGTTTTCCCCAGGCCCATGTCGTCTGCCAGGCAGACCCCGAAACCGATCTCGTCGTTGAGCGCGAGCCAGCCCAGACCGCGCTCCTGGTAAGGTCGGAGAGCTCCGCCGAAGCCGGCCGGTGTGGGCAGCGGGCCGCTGCGATTTCCGAAGTCGCCGTCGAGAAGAGCCTTCAGGGGGGACCCTTCGTCTGCGGCCACGCTCAGGACCTCGAGTCCGCCTGGAGCCGCTTCCAGGCCCAGGGCGGTACGCATCGCCTGCGCCACGGTCATTGTCCCGGTGTTGGGGCGCTCGAGGGCGTGCAAGGCCGCCGAGATCTGGTCCGGCGCCAGCTCCACCCACTCGCCACGCACTCGAACGAGCGGGGCCTTGAGGGCGGCGAGACGGTGCAGCTCGTCGGCTGTCATGGCCGCGTCGCCGATGGCTACCTGCCAATCGTAGGCGAGCAGAGCTTCGAGGCCGATGCGGGCGACCGAGGTCTTGCTCTGGGCGCTCTTGCGGGTTCGCAGTCTGAGCCCGAGCCTTCGGTGTCGCTGACGCCACCAGCCGGGAACCATGACGCCAAAACCAGCCTCTGCCAGAGCGGGCGCGCCCTCAGCGAGGAAGAGGTGCGCAGCCTCGGTGTCGAGCTCGATCCCAGCGGGCCGAGCGGTCCTCAGCGCTTCTTCGAGTGGCGGAAAGAGACGGCTGGCACGGCCGAGGTCGGCGAGCAATACATCCTGGGGATGGGTGCGCGTCAAGCGTGCCAGGGGACTGCGGCCACGCCACACGTCGGTAGCGGCGACGAGGAGACTGGGGTCGTCACGGGCGCCCAGCAGGACCTCAAGCCGCCAGAGTCCGGACTCGGGTAAGCCGGTCGCGACAACCCCAACTGATGAGAGTCCAGGCTGAGCGGTCTCCGGCGGAGCGTCCTCCGGGACCTCGGCCTGCGGTCGCTCGGCCAGCGGAGCGACCTGAGCGGTCTCGGCCCGCGCACGTTCTTCCGGTTCGGCTTCAGGCGGTTCGTACAGTCGGAATACCGTCCGCAGGGGAGCGTCGGCCGGCCTGACGGCTTCACGCCAGCCGTCAAGGGCAACCGCCAGATCTCGGCTGTGTTCGGAGCTGGCGATGCGCCGCCGGGCGGACGTGGCGAACGACGCGAGCAACTTCGCCCGCCAGGCTGGATACATCCACCGCAGGGACGGTACACGGGGTTCCAGCGCCCGCCCCACATAGGCGTCCACCAGCTCGTCGAGCACTTCGGCCGTCACGGTCGCCCGCGATATCGTTGCACCGGTAGAGGTAATGGCGCAACGGATCGAGCCGGGCATCGACCGTTCGGCTGCGGCGATCCTGACCAGATCGGCGGCGCCGGGCGCGGCGATCCAGCGTGCCTCGATCGCGGTGCCCGACGTACTCCGAAGCGAAGGCAGGAAGCGGCCGCGGGCAACCAGCTCGAGAGCCAGACGGAGAAGCCGGGTCAGCGCCGTGACCGAGGCGTCGAACTCGGCGGCCGGTCGCGCCGCCAGGGCCACGAGCAGATCCAGCAACGCTCCGCCTTCGAATTTGCGGGAGGCGACATACCAGGACGCCGACGCAGTGTCGCCGCTCCGGCCCCGGGGCGTCACGGGCAGTCCGGGCGACGGGTCTGGAGCATCCTGACGACCCGCCAGCACGATGCCGAGCCTGGCCGGCTTTGACGGCACGTTCGGGGCGACGGCGTCGACGACCGCCGGCAGATCGCGGGCGGTCATGGCAAAGGGATGGTCCTGCCGCACCCTCACGCGGGGCGCACGACGACCGAGTTTCTCGTAGGCTTCTGCGTCCTCGGCCCAGATGTGCAGGCTTGCGTCAGGACCCCAGACGGCATGGACGGCACGCACCCGAGCAGTCTGGCACAAGCGTCGCGAGCGCTGAGGATCGCGAGCGACGCCCCGGAGACCTATCGCCCGGGTCAGATGGCAAAGGTAGAAGCGAGAAGATCGGTCTCGTCGGACGGAAACCCGGTAGTCCCAGCCCGTGGGCGGCAATAACCCCGATTCGCGATTGTTCGGACTCAAGAAGATGCGTCTGGTTTCGAATCTGGGTTTCTGACCGCCAGTGATGATCGCCGACGCGATCCTCGGTCGCCCACACGCCAGTGCACATCAGATCGACCTGCGCGGCGAGTCTATGCGGCGGGCCGAGCTCGCGAAGAAAGTCCTCGCTCCCGCAAGAAGCGGCCGATGGGCCCTGACCCTCGTGGCACATGCTCAGCCTAGATGCAACTTGGCGCACCACTTCAGGCATCAAGTGCCTCACGAATAGCCTCAATCTCGTCGCGCCCTAGGCTCTTGGACTTCGCAACGGAAGGCCACGAGGCGAGCGCGCCGCGCACCTCATCGACTATTACCTCAGCCGAGACCGGTGATAGCCGATAGAAGGGTGCTGTCTCCAGGACGAGATCGATGTCTCCATCATGAATCGCATCATCAATCGCGAGTTCGTGTTCCGACTTCTCCGGCATTGGGTTCAGGTCGAACGCGGGCGCGAGTTGCCAACCTTCGACGGTGCGCAAGAAACCGTGGTTCCGCAAGTGGTCGTCCCGGTGAGCTGTGAGGACGTTGAACACTACGCGCCTAAACATGGCCGCCAGCTGCTCGTGGATGATCGCTCGGGCGCCGTGGTCGGCGATAGCCAGGGCGATGTCCAAGTAGCTCGCCGACTCGCGATCCCTACGCGACAGCATCGTCATTGCGGAGGCGTACATGCGCCTAGTGTTCGAGACTCGGTCGAAACGGCGAGCTGCGAAGGTACGGTGACCGCGGCCAAGCTCCAGCAATCGATGTTCCGGAACCTCAATGCCGGCAGCCGCCGCCAGCTCGTTGAGCACCCACTCGCACGCGGCCATGTCGCGGCTGTCGTTTCGAGACGGAAACTTCGCCATCCACAGGGAACCATCTTCCGCGAGGAAGCTCGCCTTGGGTCGGGCTCCGCCGAGTGAACTGCCCGGCGCGAGCAGTATCGCCAGGTCGCGCAGCTCTTTGAGGCCATCTCTTCCAGGTCGCTCGAGTTCGCGGGCAGCGGAAACGAGCTCGGGGAGGCGAGCCATAGGCGGTACCCCGACGGGGTCATCATCGAGATAGCGGCCATCAGGAGACCGGAACCGCAGAGCCCCCATGCGCGACAGATCGGATACGCCGAGGAGGTACTCCCATTCGTCAAGCGTTCGGCGGGGACGCTTTTCGGTTCGCGCGGAGAGGGCCTCTTGGCGATCCATAAGCGTCCGACCCCACCGGTCTGTCGCGGCGTCGGTGAACACGCGATCCACGTCGCCGCCGCTTGGCCACTGATCCCCAGCGTACAGCCCATGGATGGGGTCAATTACGAACGCATCCTTGCGGGCGATCCACGCCTCATCGTAGGCAAAAGCGAGGATCGACCCACCGGACGCCCGGGTGCGGCGGAGCGTTCCTATGGTGCTAGGTCCGCCGAGCTCGGCAGAGTCGAGTTCGACGGTGACACGGTCCGGTAGGTCGTGGCTCGTCATGGTTCACGCCGGCGGCGCTTGGGCGTGCTTGACGCATCTGCCAATCGATGTCCTAGCTCGTCGTCCGCGGCCAGCGCCGCGAGATCGCCGTCGAGGCCAATCACGCCAAGGGCTCGGACCAGGACGCCGAGTCCGACCGAGAGGTCGCCTCGCTCGAGCCTGTATAGAGTCGGCCGAGAAACATCCATCCGCTCGGCCATTTCCGCGACGGAAATGCGGCGGCGTAGCCGAGCGGCACGGATGCGCTCCCCGAGGGCTTGGGCAGAGCGAGCGTAACGCGGGTAGGTTGAGACCGACCGGTTGCTCATGTCACATAGACTATACGGTTACATCCTTACTGTCAATCCTATGTGCCATGTCCGTTCGAGGCACCACCAAGTACGCCTACGACCATCTAGGGCGGGTGACCGGCATCTCGACCACGGGCCCACGCGAAGGTGGCCCGCCTGTTCGCCGGGAAATGGCCGCGTCTTCACGGGCATTGACCCCGGTCGCCATAGCCATCGAGCGGCGGATGGCTGGGGACTTAAGCGACCAGTAGCGCCTCGACCAGTTCCTCAACACCCTCGATCACGAAGGTTGGTGGCGTGCGTCCGGTTCCCTCCGGGCGCGCCACTCTATCAGGTAGGGTCGGGCCCACCCGAGGGCGTAGGTGCAGCCGTAGCCGATGGCCCGGCTGTGATTACTTCGAGCGACCTCTCGCGAGGCATTCCTAGATGCGTCCCGTCGTTGAATCCGGGTTATTGACCCCAGCGGGATCGGCTCGCGTGAGCGGCGCCTGCATCACATCACCCACCACAGCCCGCGCCTAGTTTGGCGGCCGATGCTTTCGGCGCGACGCTATCGGAATGGGGGCATTCGCCTCCCTGGCATCCGAGGTCTTCCGATAGGCTCCAGCGACCTGACGACCAAGCGCGGCCATCCCGGCACGCATCCCCGCATTGAGGTCCCCGGCGGTCGCCGAGGGCCCGTCGTGGAGCGCCCGAAACGCGACCGCTGAAGCCACCTCTGCGAGCATGTGCAACACGGCGTGACGGTCGTACCCCTGGGCTAGAAGCCGCTGGGCAGCCTCCCAGGTTTCTGGTGGATTGCCATCCCACAGTTGGTTGACGACGATCTCGTGCATCGAGACGTGCAGCCGCGGATTGACTTTGGTACCGCTGATGTCGACCTCGCGCCG
>PLOC01000072.1 GCA_003141955.1 Chloroflexota bacterium | reverse complement strand
CGCCGCGCCCTGCGCCCGCCGCGGCGGGGCCAGCGCTACTTGAGCGCCTCGGCGAGGACAGCCGTCAGCTGGTCCCACTCCACGAGGAACGCGTCGTGGCCTTTGGTGGAGTGGATCTCGCGATAGGCGGCATCCATGCCGGCCGCCGTGGCGACCTTGACCATCTCCCGGACCTGGGTCGTGCCGTAGAGGATGTCGCCCTCGATGCCGACCCCGGTCAAGCGTGTGCCGTAGGCGGCCAGTCGCTGCAAGGCGGCCACGGCGCCGCCGCGGTCGCGGCCGATGTCGTGCGTGTCCATAGCCCATACGAGCGTGCGGTACGTGTCCTCGTCGAACCTCTCGAGCAGCTTTCGACCCTGATGGCGAAGGTAACTGACGATCGAGGGCGTTCCGTCGGGCTCCACGCGCCCGGCAAAGCGCTGCTCGAAGTCGATCTCGCTGCGATAGGTCGTGATGGCCAGCTGACGGGCCAGGTCCAGGCCCGCCATGCCGAGCTTGTCGACGATGTCGAGCTGGATGTTGTCCCATCCCACGGCGAGCTGGCCGATCCGCGCAGGCGCCGCGATCGGCACGACCCGGCTGATCTCGCCGGGCCGCTCGAGGGCCACCTCCAGGGCGACCATGCCGCCGAGCGACCCGCCCACCGCCAGGGCGAGCTTGCCGATCCCCAACGCGTCGAGGAGCCGCCACTGGGCCCGCGCCTGATCCCGGACGGTGACCCGGGGGAAAGCCCGACCGTAGGGCTTACCCGTCACCGCGTTGCGTGAGATCGGGCCGCTGGTGCCATACCTGCTGCCCAGCAGGTTCATGCAGATGATTCCGAACTTGTCCGTGTCGAGCACCTGGCCGGGGCCGATCAGCGGCGCCCACCAGTCGCCCGCGGCATCCGCCGAGCCGGTCAGGGCGTGGACGACGAGAATCTGGCGCCCCTCACCGATCGGGAAGCCGTCGTGGCGGTAGGCCACGACCAGGTCCGGCAGGATCGCGCCGGACTCGAGAACGAAGCGGCCCAGCCAGCGAGAGACGATCTTGCCGGTCTGCGGGTCGCTCGACTTGTCCACGTCGTTCAGGCTACGAAAACCGAAGTCTGCGCGTGCGGTCGAAATGCCGGGGTCGGCGGCGACGAAGCCGGCTCCGGTGCCGCGACCACTCGCGCGCGAAACCCGGGACGCGGCCGCGCCGAGCCCCGCGAGGGACCCGGCGCGCGAAGATTCGACTTCGGCAGGCGGATCGGAGGGCGCGGACTGGCCGCGCGCCTCCGAGATCCATCGAATTGCCGGCGTCGATTTCATGGCACTACCTGCCGTGGCTCCGCTTACTTGGCGGCACCGACTGGAGCCACCGTGGCGGACCGGATGCCCGTCGCGGCGCCGATTGCCTGATCGAGGTCGGCGATTATGTCGTCGACATGCTCGATCCCCACTGAGATGCGGACCAGCTCGGGAGTCACGCCGCTGGCGATCTGATCCTGGGCGGACAGCTGCTGGTGAGTAGTCGAGGCCGGGTGGATGATCAGGCTCTTGGCGTCGCCGACGTTGGCCAGCAGGCTGAAGAGCTTGACCGAGTCGATCAGCTTGCGGCCGGCTTCCACGCCACCCTTGAGGCCGAACGTAACCACACCGCCGTAGCCGCCGGACAGGTACTTGCGGGCGAACTGATGGGCCGGGTGCGACGCCAGCCCAGGGTAGCTGACCCACTCGACGGCCGGGTGGCCTTCGAGCCAGCGGGCAACCGCCAGAGCGTTGGAGCTGTGGCGCTCGATCCGTAGAGGCAGGGACTCGAGGCCCTGGAGGAAGAGGAAGGAGTTGAACGGGCTCAGCGCCGGCCCGAGGTCGCGCAGGAGCTGGACCCGTAGCTTGAGGATGAAGGCCAGGTTGCCGAAGGCGCCCGTGTAGCTGACGCCGTGGTAGGACGGGTCCGGATCGACGAAGTCGGCCTTGAAGCGCGGCGAGGCCGCCCAGTCGAACTTGCCGCTGTCCACGACCACTCCCCCGATCGCGGTTCCGTGGCCGCCGATCCACTTGGTGGCCGAGTGGACGACGATGTCGGCGCCCCAATCGATCGGCCGGGAGAGGATCGGGGCGAAGGTGTTGTCGACGATGACGGGGATCTTGTGTTTGTGGGCGATGGCGGCGATGCCCTCGAAATCGGGCACGTCCAGGCGCGGGTTGCCGATCGTCTCGAGGTAGACGGCCTTGGTCCTGGCGTCGATCGCCTTCTCGAACTCGGCGAGCTTGGAGCCGTCGACGAAGCGGAAGTCGATGCCGTACTTGGGCAGGGTGTACTGGAAGAGGTTGTACGTGCCGCCGTACAGCGACGCGCTGGTGACGATGTTGTCGCCGGCGCGGGCGAGGTTGAGGATCGTCAGCGTCTCGGCCGCCTGGCCGGATGCGACGCCCAGCGCCCCTACGCCGCCCTCGAGGGCGGCGATCCGCTGCTCGAAGACGTCGGTTGTCGGGTTCATGATCCGGGTGTAGATGTTGCCGAATTCCTGCAACCCGAAGAGCCGGGCGGCGTGGTCGGCGTTGTCGAAGACGTAGCTGGTGGTGGCGTAGATCGGGACGGCGCGCGCCTTCGTCGTGGGATCGACCTGCTGGCCGGCATGGACGGCGAGAGTCTCGCGGCGGAAGGCGGGAGTGTTCTGGTCGGACACGATGATCTCCTGGGACTGGCCGCTCGTCGGCGGCGTCAAGCCAAACCTGTGGTTGGTCCCGGGGAGCCCTGGGGTGGGGCGTTGGGTTCGGGCGGCCGTCCGTCGTGTCGTCCGGAGAAACAAAGAACCGCGGTTCCGCTTCGGAAACCGCGGCCCCGGGACTAATCCTTGGCCTCGCTGCGCTCAGGCCGGCGAGAGCCTCAGACCCCGTCCTCCGCACTTCGGGGCCGCCCGGGCATGGACATCATGGAACTGCGCAGGCACGAGGCCTTGCGCGAGTTCTCCCGGTGGCACGAAGTGGTGGCGTTCATTGGCCGCGAAGCATAAAGGCTTCGCGGCCAATCGCGCAAGCTGTTCGGTTGCGAGCGCCGTGAACTGTCTACTCGTATCGAAGG
>PLOC01000068.1 GCA_003141955.1 Chloroflexota bacterium | reverse complement strand
TCGTTAAATCGCAAGCTAAGTCGGCCGGCGCCACGTTGCCGGGGTCTGCCGGGGAGGCTGGCCACTGGGAGAGGTTCAGCGGCCAGGTCGCAGAGCGGATCGATGGCCAGACCGACGAGCTTGCCCAGCGAGGTGACACGAAAGCAGGCCACGGCGGCGGCCCCACGAGCGCCGGCTGTGGTGCGAACACACTCGGAGTCGGCCAATGAGCCAACTCGCTCGCTGCCTGCCCACGTGAGCGCCGTGTCGCGGCCACGCGCGGTAATTGCGGCCAGCGCTGGTGCGCGGTACCAGCGTCTGAGGGGCCGACACTATGGAACGATCGTGGCTGGCTCCGCCGCTTCTGGGCTCTGGCACGCCAAGCGGTAGGCCTTCTCTGTCACCCAGACGCCGCTCTACCAAATCCAGGGGACTAGCCGCGAGCGGCCCCGGCAGTACTCGATGTAACTGTCTCCGAGCCCCTTGCGGAGAGCTGCCTCCTCCACCCTGATCCGCCACATCAGCCCCAGGGCTGGGAGCACAACCATCACGGTGGCGCTGGCGAGGTCGCCCAGGGCGAGGCCGAAACCGCCCAACAGGATCATCACGCCGAGGTACGAGGGGTGGCGGACGAACTTGTACGGCCCGCTGGTGACTACCGCCTGCTCTTGCCGGACCACCACCGTCGTCGTAAAGAGTCGGCCCAGGGTGAGCACCGCCCACAGTCGCAGGAGCATCCCGGCCCAGGCAACGGATAGTCCCACGATTACCCACAAGACCGGGTCCGGCAGGCCCAGAGTCTGGCGCAACGCCAGCACCAGCCCAGCCGCGAACCCGCCGACGATCCCTGCCGTGACGGAGAAATAGGAACCTGCGTCCTGCCTGCTCTTCCAGGCTCCCGAACGCAAATCCCTAAACGACAGGATGCGCTCGGTGATGACCCAGACGGCCGCAGTCACCCCGAACGGGATCTCGGCGGCGGGCTGCGAGAGGACTAGAGTCACGAGCGACATTGTGCAGCCTGCCGGAGCCGCACGACGACCCGCGGGCCGCATGGGTGCTCGGCAGTCTCTAACCGGCCGACACGCTCTACGAGGCATCTCTGCAGCCTGACCGGCCGACACGATGACTCTCTCTATGAAAAGGGGCCTCGCCGTCAATCTGGCTATGTGAGTCGAGACGGGTCCAGTTCAGGGCCCGGCGGACTGATGACAGGATCGAGCAGCGCTCATCTCTCTATGGCCTTCTCGGTGAGGAAGGACAAGGTCTGGTAGGAGGCTGCTCCGGCGGCCCAATTCCATCCGAGGGTCGTCAAGCGACCAGTGTCATAGCGGGGCCTGCCGGGGCGAAGGGTTCGTTCTTGGTCAGGACGTGCCAGATGGCTTCAGCGAGCTGGCGGGCGATGTCGACGCGGGCGACCTTCGCGCCACGCTGGCGGCCGAGCCGGTGCTTGGTCCGCTCGTAGCGATCCCGGTAGCGGACATCGCGAGCGGCGTGAGTGGCCGCCTCGATGAGCGCCCAGCGCAGGTACTTGGGACCGTTCTTGGCCAGCGGTCCGCGTCGGTCCGTGGAGCCTGACTGACGAACGATCGGGCACAGCCCGGTGTATCCGGTCAGCTTCTTGGGACTGGCAAACCTTCCGATGTCGCCGATCTCGCTGGCGATCGTGTAGGCCAGCAGGTGGCCCACGCCCGGGACGGTCAGCAGCAGCGGAATGTACGGGTGGTCCGGGCCGAGACTTCGCAGGTCGGCCTCGGCGGCCGAGATCTCGACGTCGAGGTCGTCGATCATGCGCATGCTCGTGGCCAGGGTCCCTGCCCAGGGTTCAGGGACTGCGAGCCGTCCCAGGAT
This sequence comes from Chloroflexota bacterium, assembly GCA_003141955.1. Lineage (GTDB taxonomy): Bacteria > Chloroflexota > Limnocylindria > Limnocylindrales > CSP1-4 > Fen-1039. The sequence goes on along the minus strand of PLOC01000068.1, from coordinate 4,041 downwards.
CTCGCGTCCCTGTGTGCCGAAGAGATCACTGACCGGAACTGAGTAACCGAACGTCATNNGCGCGGACGGTCGGATCGGGTAGCCAGATCTCGGGCACGAGGTCCCGTCGGGCGAGCTCGGCCAGGACATGAGCGTCGATCTTGTCGGTCTTGGCCGCCAGGGGAGCCAGGCCCTTGACCTTCACAGCGTCTGCGATGGCGACGTCCCAGCCCCAGCGCTCGAGCTGGTCGTGGACGAAGCGAGCGCCAGTCATCGACTCTATAGCCGCGCTCACCTCCTGGCCTTGGAGTAGGACGTGGCCGGCGAGTGTGCGCAGGGCGTCAACGTCGGGGTGAACGGCTGTCACCTCGAGGGTCCGGCCCTCCTCGTCGAGCACGTGTACATCAAGCCTCTGGCGCGACAGGTCCAATCCGGCGTACAACATTGCGTGGAGCCTCCCGGTGCTGGTTGCAATGACAACCCAACGTTGTCACCGGCGAGGCTCCCCTCATAGCCTTTTCATGGCATTCCGTCGTGACGGCACCGCGGCCCAAGGCGTTGTTGAGCTCTCGATAGCGGCCGCCCTATCGGCCGCGCCCTAGCCGAGCGTCACGCGGACGACGCGCCCTCCAGGCGCGGCTAGTGGCCGACTGGCGGCATCGAATCACCTGCGTCGGCTGGGGGCGGGTCTGCGAGGGGCGGCGCAGTCGGTGTCGAGTCGGCTGTCCTTCGTCGCCGCATCAGCAAGAACCACAAGCCGCCACCTGCCAGCGCCAGGATCACGATGATCGCCGCCACGATCGGCAGTGGCGAACCGCCAGAGCCGCCTGAGCTCGAGCCCAAGCCAGGCGCCGCGCTCGGAGTGTTGGCGGTAGCCATAGCTCCCTGTACGCCAGAGGCTGGTGATGCCCCCGGCGCACCCGAGCTACTCGAGGCCTCCGAGATCAACGCGGCGGTAGCGGATTCGGAAGCTGCCGGCTCACTCGAGCTGTTCGATGCCTTGGCGGTGGGCTTGGGGGTCGTCTTCGTGCCCGATGCGGGAGTCGGCGTGGGCGCTGCAGTCGGAACTGGAGTCGGAGTCGGCGTGGGCGCTGCAGTCGGAGCCGGGGTCGGAGTCGGGGTCGGAGTCGGGGTCGGAGTCGGGGTCGGAGTCGGTGTGGGGGTGATCATCCACGACCTGAAGTCGAAGTCGGAGTTACTGCCTGGCGAGCCCCAAGTGGATCCGGACCATAGCCAGACCTGACCGCGCGGGTAGGCATCCCCCGTGGAATAGAGTGTCTGTGGGTTGCCCAGGGCAATCACGATGTCGAAGTGCCCACCGGCCAGCAGGCTGATGGCGGGGCTGAGCGCGAATGAATACCAGCCCGCGGTCCTCACGGTAGTCGATCCCGTGGCCTGTACGTTGTTGTTTGGCGGATAGCCCGCGCTGCGCTGGACGCCCTCTATCTTCACCGTTGCGGGCCCTCCGCCCATGTCCGAGTCGTTCATGTAAAGGTCGACCTGGACCAGCGTCCCGGACAGGCCGGCCGTGACTGACTGGGCGAACGTCATCCCGCCCAGGAGGGTAAGAGTGGCAGCCCCCTTGTTGGACTGGTCGAGCGTCGCGGCGCCAAGGGCGGGCCCCGGCATCAGGCCCAGCAGCAGTATCGCCGCGAACAGAGCGAATACGCCACGTTTCATGGTCGAGGGGCCTCCACAGTAGACGCTGACGGCGCCACCCCGGATCGCACCCGCTCGGATGGCCACAGGGTTCTGCGGTGGCTGCGACGTGACGGGTTCCACGACCGGACGCCGGAAGCCGCGATTCCCAGCGCGTCTCGCCACTGCGGGGACCGCTCCATGCTACCTCGGCTCTTGCGGCGCGCAAGAGGATCATCTGCTCCGTGCGCTTGCTCAGATTTCCCGAGCCTCGCGAGACGACCTGTTCGAACCACCGTGTTCGGAGCAGCCTCCGGGAGGCTCGCCTGAAGGAAAGCCGGGCCTGCAAGGGCCAACCCTATGGCTGCCTAGTGACGGTCAGCCCATTCACGGCGGCCGCTGCCAGCAACGCCGGGACCACGAGGTAGGCGATCTGCAGCCCGACGTGGTCGGCGAGGAAGGCGAGGACGAAAGGGGCGGTGCCGATCGCCAGGCCGGAACCGAGAGCGCAGCGCGCGCTCGCGCGGTCGGGGGCTTCTGGCCAGGCGCGGAGCGCCCGCGACAGGCTGATCGGATAGAGCAAGGCGACGCCCAGGCCTGCGACCAGGAGGCCCAGGCCGGCGACCACCGCCACGTGGAAGGTCCAGAACAGCGCGAACCCGGCTGCGGCAACCGCCAGCGCGGCGAAGAATACGGGACGCGGCCGGGCCAGCCGCCCGCTGAACTGGCCGCCGCCCACCCGGCCGACCGCCATGCCCACCAGGAACATCGAGGCGATGACGGGGCCGGCAACGTGATCGAGCCCGACGACCGTGATCATGTAGTCGGTGCTCCAAAGGACGAAGCAGAACTCGACCGAAACGACCAGGACGAGGTCGAGCCAGCGGCGGCGGAATGACGGCTCGAACGCGGTCCTGGTCATCACGGTGTGCTCGGGAGGAGCAGCGGGAGCTTCCCCGATAGGCAGGCGGGCACCGGCGGCGGCGATGGCCAGGACCACGACGAAGGGCAGCACCACGAACCCAGCCCGCCAGCCGACGCCGGCGGCCACCGACGCGGCAATCAGCAGCGGCGCCAGGATGGCCGACCCGCTGCTCAGGCCGTTGGCCTCGACGATCGCCCCGGCGGCAAGATGACCGTGACGAGCGGAGAGCATCGCAGGGACAAGGAGCACGATCATGGCCCCGCCTAGGCCCATGACCGCTGCGCCAACGCCACTGCTGACTTGCGAGGACGTCGCCACGAACAACAGCGAGCCTCCGGACAGCGCGCCAAGCGCGAGCCAGAACGAGCGGCGCCGCCCGGTGAGTCGGACGATCCGCTCGCCCGTCAGGCCGATCACCACCATCGCGACGGAGAACATGACCGGATACCAGGCAACCTCGGATCGGCCTACTCGCATGTCGGCCTGCAGGAATGGCAGGACCGGGCCGAGGCCGTTCAACAGATAGCCAAAGGTGCTGAGGGCCGCGTAGGTCAGAAGCGTCTCGGTGTCCAGCTCGGGCCGAGCCCGTGCCTTCGACTCGATCCCTGCCTCCCGCGCGGGCCGTCTGTCGTCGGCGGAGGCCGCGTCCGAAGATGTCGCGGGCTCGAGCTGGCCGGACGGCTCGCCGGTGCCTGGGACGACCGTCATAGATTCCTTTCCATTCGGACGCCGGTCCGGGCGTCTCCTTCCAGACAGGATATAGGAGGGAGCGGCCTGCTCCTCGAACCGGGTCTCGCCCCTCCAACCGGGGTCGCCGCTGTCGTCCCAGCCGCTACCATGTCCCCGGGAGGCCAGGATGCCCAAGACCGTCGATCCAGCGTTCGTGGCCGCGCTGACCGAGTCGCTCAAATCGCTTGGCGGGCCGCGAAGCGGGGACAGATCCGCCGCCCACGGCAAGGCGATGGCGGCGGCGATCACAGCACACCCGGCCGTCATCTCGCACGTCGAGGGGCTGCGCGAGGTGGCCGAGAAGGCCCGCCGGGTTTAACGCGTTGGGGGGCGACCGAACGCCCGAGCTCGGGCGGGCCCTCCACGACCCGCACGACGCCATCGAGCGGTTGCCCGAGGCGACGGGTGGGGCCGGGCGATGATCGGGGTCGCGACCGATCGCCATTGCTCGGACAAGCTGCTCGCCGCCGCGAGCCGTCATTCCGCCGCCGCTGGCTCGACCTACCGCCTGCCGGGCCCGAATCGTCTCGCGCTCGATCTGCCAGTACTCCCTCTCCGCTCGCCCGAGCGGGAGGCGCCCTTGACGTTCACGGGCGCCTGGACTCGAGCGCGGATGGTTCGCCACCTGGGCACGACCGACGCGTGAGGACAACGCACCATCGAATGGTCATGAAAGGGAGCCCCACCGGTGACATCGTTGGGTTGTCAGTGCAACCAGTACCGGGAGGCTCCAGCCATGTTGTACGCCGGATTGGTGCGCCACGAGGCGC
>PLOC01000053.1 GCA_003141955.1 Chloroflexota bacterium | reverse complement strand
CTTTCAAGGTTGAGATCAGGGGTTCGAATCCCCTTGGGGGCACTCCCGCTGGCTTTCGAAGGCCGGCCTTGCCGGCGGCGTCCAAACGATCTCGTCGATGCGCCGGTCGTCCACGACGACCCGCTCCACGACCAGCCGGCACAACTCCTCTCGGCGTGCCGGTGACGCGGCGCCGATAGCGTCGGGCAGGGCAAGCAGTTGGACCCGGTACGCGTCGAAGGCCCTGATCCGATCGCCATCGGGCAGCTCTGCCAGGGCGGCGCGAGTTGCATCCCGCTCGGAGATGTAGTCGGCGTCGGAGATGTCGCCCCAGGAGTGCTGCTTCTTCAACTGCTCCAGGCGGTTAGCGAGTCGGGCCCGAGTTCGACCGGCGGTTGCGATCCCCGGAGTCTCCACACGCCGGCGCAGCTCAACTCGCGCCGTGTCGATGGCTGACTCCGGCAGCGTCGCTCCCGCGATGGCTCCCAGGACTTTCTGCTCGATCGCCTCGGCAGGGCAGCGTCGGGGGGCCGCTCTCTTCGTGCTGCCGCCGCACAGCCCAAGCTCCACGGTGCGTTCGAGCGGGCCAACCGGACCCATACCGAGGAGTTCTACGAGATCACCGATGCCGAGCCGACCGTGGCTGCCCTCCGAGTCGAGCTTCGAGCCTGGGAGCACACCTACAACTTCGTTCGTCCGCACCAGGCCCTGGGTTACCTCACACCGGCCGAGTACCTCGTCTCGGTCGGCATCAAGGTGTAAAGGACGCACCGGACGAGTACGAAGTCTTGACCACACGCGGACGCCACTCGGTATTGTTGAGGCGTCCTGCGGCCTGCCGAGTCGAGTTGGAGGTCACATGTCCGCACCCGCTGCCACCGGCATCCCGGCCGATAGATCGGCCAACCTCTTCCGCTGGAACGCCGTCCTGGCGGCGCTCCATTTCGTCCAGGCCGCCACGATCCTGGCCCTGTCGTTCGCAAAGAGCCCTGTGGTGACGTCCCCGGTCGTGAGCACGTACCTGCGCTTCGACGAGTCGACCCAGCATCTCGTCACGGCTCAGCGTTCGATCTGGGATCTGCCGATCGGACCGGCCGTCGCCCTATTCTTCCTGATGAGCGCCATCGCCCATTTCAGCATGGCCTTCCCGGCCCGGCGCTGGTACGAGGCCCGCCTCGCTCGCGGCCAGAACCCGATCCGCTGGATCGAATACGCCTTCAGCTCGAGCGTGATGATCGTCGTCATTGCGGCCCTGGCCGGCGTCCAGGAGATCGGGACCCTCATCGCTATCTTCGGCGTCAACGCGGCGATGATCATGTTCGGCTGGAGCATGGAGATAGCCAACGAAGGCCGTGCCCGACCTCAATGGCTGCATTACATCTTCGGTTGTATTGCCGGCGCCGTTCCGTGGCTGGTCATCTTTGTGACGATCCTGGTCTCGGCCACGGAGCCGGGCTCGGCGCCCATCCCCGGCTTCGTGATCGCGATCTTCGTTTCGCTCTTTGTCGCGTTCAACGTCTTCGCCATTAACATGGTCCTGCAGTACGGCAAGATCGGCCGCTGGCGCGACTATCTCTACGGCGAGCGCGCCTACATGCTCTTCAGCCTGATCGCCAAGTCGCTCCTCGCCTGGCAGGTCTTCTTCGGAACGCTGCGCCCGTAGGCCTAAGAGTTGCCGGCTCGCCCGGCGGAGCCGATCGACACAGGGGGCAGCGACTACGGCCGCGACGGGTCGTGCTGGCGGTCGTGCTGTTCGCGTTCTTGGGCACTGTCGGCAGCTGGCTCTGGATTCGCCGTGCTAGGTCGCCGCCAGAAGGGGGCCAGCGGATGACGTCCAGCCCGGCCAGCCCGACACGGCGGCTTGATAGTGCCACCGCTAGTCGTATCCGGCGGCCTGGCTCGCGCTATGGCTGCCCGCCGCGTGTGCGCCGTTGGAGCCTTGGCGGGCGCTTCAGGCCTTGTTCGGCAGCGCCAGTCGGGCCGCGAGGCTCGGCCGGCCGGACGACTACGTCCAGCAGCCGGCGACGACTCTGGCTGCCGCGCCGGTTGCCCGATGTAACGGACCAGATTGGCCCGACCGGCCGGGCGACCAATTCCTCCATGGCCGCGGCCTCGAGCGGTCGTGCGAAGAGGAAACCCTGTGCGAGCGGACAGCCCAGGTCGCGCAGGCGCTCTCGCTGGGTCGATGTCTCGATGCCCTCGGCGACGGTTGTCATCCCGAGCGCCCGCGCGATCTCGATGATGGCGCGCACCACACCAGAGCCTCGGGCTGGATCGTCAAGCGGTGTGACGAACGACCGGTCGATCTTGATGTAAGAGACGGGGAACTCCTGGAGGTACGCGAGCGACGAGTAGCCGGTCCCGAAGTCGTCTATGGCGATTGCCACGCCCAGGGCGCGCAGGGCATGCAGCCGCTCGAGGACAGCGGCCGTGTTCTGCAGGAGCAGGCTCTCCGTCAGCTCCAGCGTGATCCAAGTCGGCGACGCACCGGCCTGCGCCATCGCGGCCTGCACGGTCCATGGGAGCTGGGGGTCGGCAACCTGCCGGACCGACAGGTTTATCGATATTCGAGGCACCGGACCGCGCGCCAGGCCAGCCCAGTGAGCGACCTCCACGCACGCCGTACGCAGCACCCAGGTCCCGATTTCGTCGATCAGCCCGGTCTCCTCGGCAAGTGGGATGAACACGCCGGGACCGAGCCGCCCACGGGTCGGATGGTCCCAGCGGACGAGGGCTTCCGCCCCGGCGAGCTCGCCGGTCTGCAGATCGACGATGGGCTGGTAGAGCAGCACGAGCTGACCCTGCGCGACCGCCCCACGGAGTTCGGTCTCGAGCTCGACCAGGCTCTGCGCGGCGTGCTGCATCGTCGGCTCGAACGTGACCATCCGATCGCCGCCCGCGTCGTGCGCGACCGACCTCGCCAGCTGGGCGTTTCGCAACAAGCTGATCGCGTCCTCGCTGGGCCCGACAGTCGTCGCCATGCCGAGGCTGACCGTCAGATGGAGCGGCCCCTGACTGGCGGACATCGGCTGGCGGAAGGCGGCCAGGATCCGGTCGGCCACGACGCTCCGATCTTCCGCCGACGGATCGCCGTCGAGCAGCACACCGAACTCGTCCCCGCCTAGGCGGGCGCACGTGTCGGCCGCCCGAACCGAGGACTGGAGCCGCCGCGCGCACTCCTCGAGCAGCCGATCGCCGGCGGCGTGCCCGAGACTCTCGTTGACGCGCCTGAAGGCGTCGAGTCCGAGGAAGAGCACTGTCGTTGGCCGTCCGGCCCGCTTGCCGCTCGCGAGGGCCTGTCCCAGCCGGTCGTGGAACAGCGCTCGATTCGGGAGGTTGGTCAGCAGGTCGTGGAACGTGACCTGCGTCAACTGCTGTTCGAGGGTCTTGCGCGCGCCGACGTCCCGCGTGGTCAGCACTATCTGGCCGACGGACGGATCGGCCCGCAGATCGGCGGCGATCGTCTCGACCTGACGCCAGTGGCCACTCGCATCCCAGAGACGCCATTCAAGCGGTCGGGCCATAGGCCGTCCGGCCACCACGTCTGCGACGAGGGCGCGCACGCGGTCCATATCATCCGCATGGGCGAGGCTGACAACCAACTGGCCGACTAGTCTCGCCGCATCCACTCCGAGGATGCGCCCTACCACCGGCGCGGCCTGGACTATCGTCCCCTTGCTATCCACGAGCATGATGGCGTCAGTAGCGTGCGCGGTGAGGGTTTCGAAGCGCGCCTCCGACTCGCGCCGGGTCTGTTCGGCGAGCAAGCGGCTGTTCTCGCGCAGAACGATCTCCTGGCGGAGGAAGACGAGCAGGGTTAAGACGAGCGCTCCGAACAGCAGCTCGCGCAGGTCACCCGAGACGCCGCCCTGTGCGAGCACGAGTGCGATCACCGACCCATAGCCGGCCGCCAGACCCGCGTAGGGTAGGGCCGGGAGCCAGCGGCCCAGTCCCGCGGACTCGGGTGTGGCCCGCGTGCGCGCGGGATGCGCCTGCAGATAGCCGGCCAGAGCGATCAGGAGCGACGAGCTCAAATAGCCGACGTCGGGCCAGCGCTGGACGTCGAACGTTCCCGCCAGTGTCAGCCCGCCGTAGCCCACGTCGGCGACGAACATGAGCAAGAGCCCGCCGACGAGCGCCACGAGCGCCCTGGGATCGATGCGTACCGGCCGGCGCAGCGCCAGGGCGGCCACACCGAACAGGAGGATGAGGTCGCCGATCGGGTAACCGAGCGAGAGCGCGGCGCCAAGCGGGTTCGGGGACAGCGTCGCGAGAGCCGGCCTCAAGAGCGTCTGCCATAGGACCATGCCGCCCCCGACGAGCACGATCGAGGAGTCCAGAGTGAGTCGGAGCCGTTCGCCCGGGCCCGGCGCCACGCTCGGGAACAGCAGGAGCGCGACCCCGATGATGGGGTAATAGGCGACGTAGGCGACGTCGGCGAGCGAGGGGGAGCTCGCTCCTCCGGCCATGAGATCGAACCAGGCATAGAGTCCGTCACCGGCGGCGTAGACGAGCATGGCCAGGCAGATGACCGCCCAACCGAGGCGAACTCGCCCGGCATCCGGCCGGCGTGCAGCGCGCAGCACGATAAGGGCCGCGACCAGGTCGAGTACGGGTTCTGCGAGGTCGGCCACGGTGAGGCGCGTGGGCGCGGTCCCGATGCCACACACGAGCCAGGCCACGCTGGCTGACCAGAGGGCGGCCGCGGTCACGATCAGTGCGCCATCGAGCGTGAACCGACTGGCTCCTCGCGCCGGCACCCCAGGGTCAGCAGCTACCCCACGGTCCTGAGTGTGTAGGGGCACCCCGACTGCCGCTCGTTGGAGCAGTCGGTTGACGTGGCTACGGAGCGCGCCGCTCGATGTGCGAGTCATCGGATCGTCTGCTAACCGGTCTCCGGCAGCCCGCCGGCCGCATCAGCGTGTCACGGCTCGGAACTCACCGGTACCCTGCATTCGTACGGGCCAGCCGGTCCATTTGCTGGCGACACCTGTCGCCCGACCGTAGCGGAGGAGTCTGGGCACCCGCGGCCGCGGCTTTGGGGAGCGGCTCGCGGTTCGTATTGGATAGTCTGCTGTGACTCTCGGCCACGGCAGATTGGCAACCCTATGACCACATCGTCGTGAAGGCCGGACAGGAGGTCTTCGCCAAGGCGTCTGGGGGTTAGGATCTCGCTCGTGAAGAGGGTCTACCTGGATCAAGCGGAGTGGATCGAGCTCACGCGCGCCAGGTTGGGCAAGCCCACGTCGGCTGGTGTCCGAGAGGTCCTGGATATCGCCCGGGCAGGCGTACCGTTGGGCCTCGTCGCCCTCCCGCTTTCGGGCATCCACTATATGGAGAACGCGCAGACGCGCCGGTGGAGCCAGCGGGGTGCGCTCGCGGCGACGATGGCCGAGCTGTCGTGCTTCGCCACCATCGCCCCCGCTACTCGGCTCCTCGAAGCCGAACTCGACCAGGCACTGCGGAAGATGTTCGGGCGCCCGTACGAGGTCCGCACGATCGATGTCTTTGGCACCGGCGGTGCCCACGCCTTCGGTGAACCCGAACTCGCCGACGTTCAGGACCCCAGGTTGCGAGCCCTTATGGACGCCGATCCAACGCTGCGCCCGTTCATCGAAAAGCGGCGAGAGTTCGCGATGCTGGCAGGGCCGCCAAGGGACTTTCCGCTGCCGTGGTTCCCAACCGAGTCGGTTCGCCAGCAGGAAGACCGCTTCGCGGCGACCCAACGCCAGGTCGGAGCCACACTCCGAGAAGCTGGGTACGGGAAGGACGGCCGTGCCGTTCCTACGCTTGTCGCCCAGATGCTCGTCGAGATTCTGGGTCCGCTCAACGAGGCGATGGCGAGGACCGGTCTCTCGGCCGACCTTCTATACACCCCGGAGGCGCTGACCGACCTGCTGATGGACCTACCCACCCAGCGCGTGGACTACGAGCTACGGCTCGCCTTGCATCGCGACTCGGGGTTGCCCTGGAAGGGCAACGACCTCGACGATATCGGCGCCCTCTGCCTCGCTGTGCCGTACTGCGACATCGTCGTGACCGAGCGCAAATGGCGCGCCTTGGTCCAGGCGACCCACCTCGACAAGCTCTACGGCACGACCATGCTCGACAGCCTGGACGATCTACCTGCACTTCTGGTCATCTAGAAGGCGCGATCGCGCGACGCGCGGATCGTCACCAGCCGCGCCGCTCGATACACTGCCTCTCGTCAGGGGTCGGGGTGCCCCGGCCCGGAATAGGGTCGGCGCTCACGCGAGGCGCCAGAGGGAGCCGGAAATGGAGATCCGTTCTCGAGCCGGTCGTGACGTTCTCGGGCTTCGCATCGGACCTTCCCATTCCGGCCGCCAGCGTAGATCTCGGGCGACTTTCTTCGGCCTGGCGGGCCTGCTCGTCGCCCTCGCGCTGGCGGCCTGTTCGGCCTCGACCGCCACGCCAACGCTGCCACCCTCGCCGTCACCAAGCCCGACCGGTCTGATCATCGTCCCCGGCTCAGTGATACCGACGGCCACCGAGATGTCGAGTGAGAGCCCGACCCCTACGTCGACCTCGCCCCAGCAGACGGCCGTCGAGACGGGCGCGCCGGGGCAGACGGCGGCCGCGACAGTCAACGCGACGTGTCCGTCCGCGGCCGCGGTCGGGGCGGCGCTGGATCTGCTGGCCGAGCAGGCCCCGACCGGCCCGACGATCAGTTCCACTCAGGTGGGCACGGAGTCCATGACCACCTGCAACTACTCCGGCACGTTCAGGACCATGGTCTCTTTCGCGACATTCGGCTCGCCGGCCGACATGGCCGCCGCCGAGGCTGGAGCAGCGGCCATGCAGGGCTCGACTGCGGTGACGGGTCTTGGCGAACAGGCCTACTACGTCCCCGATGCGGGGCTGGACGTCTTTGTCTACCCGCTCTCGCTCATCCAGATCAGCTGCTCGAATAGCGTCAGCGCGGACCAGCTCGAAGCGTTGGCGCGCGCGGTGCTCGGGGGGTGACCCGATCGGCTCGCATGCCGACGACGCACGCATCGTGTGGGCGGATGGCCGGCCCTCATGACGCCGAGCCGCAGTCTGTACACTCAGGCGACGGGTAGTACCCGGAGCAGGAGGGCAGGGTGCCGACGCCGGCCGAGTGACGGCCGGACTCAGATTTGGCGCGAATAGGCGGCCGCTTGCGGCGCATGCTCGGGCCGTCCCAGGAGGAGCGTCTGCACCCACTCGGCCAGCCGCCGTCCGACCCGGTGGCAGGCTTCTCGGTCAGCATTGTCGCGCGGCCGCCCCGCACAGACAGCGCCGTAGTGGAGCGTTCGTCCCGGCGCGACGTAGTCGGGGATGCCGAACGTGAGCAGGCCGTAGTTCATGAGCACGACGAGCAGAGCGAGGCAGGTCAGCTCGCCCCCGCCCGCGAGACCGCCGGAGGACGAGAAGGCACAGCCAAGCTTGCCTTCGATTTTCGGCCACAGCGGCAGCGCGGTCTCGTCCCAGAACCGTTTCATCTGCCAGGAGATCGTGCCCATGCACGTCGGTGAGCCGACCGCGACGCCATCGCACCAGACGAGGTCGTCGGCGTCCGCTTCGGCCACGCCTCGCACGCGGACCTCGGTCTCGGGAACGCTCGCGGCTCCCTCCGCGACCAGATCGGCCATCAGCTTCGTGTTGCCGGTATTGCTGTGGTAGAGCACGAGGATCCGCGCCCGACGTGTTTCTTCTGTCTGCATGACCGAGGATGATAGACGTCTTCCGCGCCCGACCGTCAGGCTCGCCACGCCGGCCCTGCAGCTGAGCGTTCCCTGGCCGACGCCGCGTCGACGCCCGCGTCGGGCCGGCATTGCCGGCGCAGTTCACCGACTCGATCCTGTCGGATCGCAGCTACTCATCGACTCGGGCGGCGCCTCGACCGAGCTGACGCTCACGGACGGCCACCGCACCGTCGCATCGGCGTCGCTGCCGGTCGGGGCTGCCCTGCTCGGTGCCGAAGTTCGCGGCGATCCGCCCGAGGCTCTGAGTTGGGCTCTTGGTGGCGCCCGTATCGGGTCTGTCCTCTCGTTGGCCCCGCGAACGGTTGAGGCGCTCGCCGCCCAACCCGGCCTGCAACGCTATGCAGATCGTCGCGATGCCTGTAAGTGATGCGGACACCGCCGGGCAACCCCCTTCTGGACGGTCGGCGAAGGCGCCCAGGCATAGACTTCGAGAGCGGGGGCGGTGCGGTGGCTGCGGGACGACCGTTTGCCCGGCCTGACACGACGGGCGCTCTCCTGGGCGCCTGGGTCCTCGAGGAGGTGCGTACATGATCACCCACGTCGCGATCCTTGGCACGGGCAAGATGGGTTCGGCGTTCGCTGGCCGCCTCGACGCGGCCGGCACGGACCTGCGACTCAGCCTCTGGAACCGGACCCGGGCGCGGGCCGAGCAGGTGGGTGTAGGTACCGTCGCCCGGACGTCGGCTGAGGCCGTCCGCGACGCCGAGCTTGTGATCACGAGTCTGACAAACCGGGAGGCGGTCCGGGCCGCGTATCTGGGACGCGACGGGGCCCTCGCGGCCACGGGCACGAGGCTGTTCGTCGAGATGAGTACTGCGGGGCCCGACCTCATCGCCGAACTGGCACCCGATGTCGAGGCTACCGGGTCGCGGCTCATCGACGCCCCTGTGCTGGGAGCCCCGACGGTCGCTGCCCGTGGCGGGCTCGCCATCCTGGCCGGTGGAGATGCCGCCGACGTGGACCGCGCGCGGCCGGTGCTCGAGCTTCTAGGCGAAGTGCGCCACGTAGGCGCGCTCGGGTCGGGCGCACGTCTGAAGCTCGCGGCGAACAGCATGCTCGCCGATCTCACGGTGGCAGCGGCCGAGCTGCTGGCGGCGGGCGATGCCAGCGGCCTCGACCGGGAGCACCTCTTCTGGGTTCTCGCCCGCTTCGTCCCCTCCCTGGAGCTCCGCCGCGCCGGATACATGGAGGATCGGCACGAGCCGACACTCTTCGCGCTGCGCGATCTGCGCAAGGATCTCGATCTCGCGCTGGAGTTCTTCCACCGCTCTGGCGCGTCGGTTCCGCTGACGGCCCTAACGCGTGAGTTGATCGAGGAGGCCATGGTTGGCGGCGCCGATCTCGACATCACCGCAGTCGCGAGGCGATACCGACGCGTGGCGGACCGCTGAGGCACCCGGGCGGGATGTAGATCGCGGCGTAAAGCCGCTCCCGCGGCCACGCCTTGTCACGATCCAGCTCTATGAAAGGGAGCCCGCGGTCAAGCTGGGTACCTCGCATTTGATTTCCACCCAGGCAGGCCAGCCTCACGGACCCTCGGATCGTGGACGGGATCGAGCAGCGCTCATTTCTCTATGGCCTTCTGAGTTCCGAAGGACAAGGTCAGATGGGAGGCTGCGCCGGCGGCCCAATTCGATAAGGGGTCGTCAAGCGACCAGCAGGATAGCGGGGCTTGCCGGGGCGAACGGTTCGTTCTTTGTGAGGACGTGCCAGATGGCCTCGGCCAGCTGGCGGGCGATGTCGATCCGGGCAACCTTGGCGCCACGCTGGCGACCGAGGCGTTTCTTGTTCCGCTCGTAGCGATCGCGGTAGCGCGGATCGCGGGCGGCGTGGGTGGCAGCTTCGACGAGCGCCCAGCGCAGGTACTTTGGGCCGTTCTTGGCCAGCGGTCCGCGGAAGTCGTGGTTGCCCGACTGGCGGACGAGCGGACACAGGCCGGTGTATCCGGTGAGTTTCTTCGGACTCGCGAATCTTCCGATGTCGCCGATCTCGGCGGCGATCGTGTAGGCGAGAAGCGGGCCTACGCCCGGAACGGTCAGCAACAGCGGGATGTAGGGTTGGTCGGCGCCAAGGCGTGTGAGCTCTTGCCCACACTCGTCTATCCGCTCGTCGAGCTCGTCGACCATGGCCAGGCTCTTGGTCAGGGTTCTGGCCCAGGGCTCAGG
>PLOC01000048.1 GCA_003141955.1 Chloroflexota bacterium | reverse complement strand
GGGAGAGGCCCCAACCGCACGGGGCTGCATCTGCGTATCCGCCACCACGATCGCGCAGCACGGTGTACCCAAAAATCCGGCCACCCGACTCCGGCGGGCGTTCGAGGCCATCCTCGGCAGGACTTAGGATCGCTGTCACCACCAAGGTGCTCCACATCAAGCGGCCTGGGCTCGTACCGGTCCTAGACAGCCTCTTCATCGAACAGATCGGCGGACGCGTCGACGCTGACCCTTCGAGTTTGGTCGATGCGATCGAGCATATCCGCGGAGTCGGCCGGGCCAATCTCCCCCAGCTCCGTCTGATCCGAGAGCACCTCCGCCAGCAGAGCCTGCGCGATCGCACGCTCGTCCGCATCCTCGATGCGCCCCTGTGGACGAGCAGTCCGGGCTCGGGCCTGTTCCCGAGACTAGGTGGGTGGGAGCGGGTGGCGCGCCTGAGCCGGATGAACGATCCCGCCGGCTAGATCTGCGGAGCTGCCTCCGCGGTATTGCCTGTGGCGTGACCACCGCCTCGGCATCTCATCATGCGCCGCTTGGCGCCAGGCCCGCCTACCTCCCGCCACCCACATCTAGCCAGGCCTCCTTCGAGGCGAGGCGGGCGCCGTCGTCCACCGGCCGCGATCTGTCCGCGGACGCGTCATCGATGCGCGCGCCAGCGGTGACGCCTTCCCAGAACTCGACAGCGGCCTGCTCGTAGAGGAGGCCCATGGGCAGGGTCACCCCTCGCCAATGCTCGACGGTGCGCGCCGCTGGATCCGAGCCGTTGACCCCGCGCTCGCCGCGCCGGTCGTCCTCGTAGCGTGCGAGGGCAGCGCGATGGATCGTGAGTTGAGCAACCGCAAGGGCCCGGCGGTCGTCGGTTGACCCCAGATCCGCGAAGAACAGCTGGAGCAAGCCGGCATCGCGCAGCTCGGTCGGTTCCTGCGAGGGCTTCGCGAGCCATGTCTGGATCGCCGCGCGGCCGCGGCCGGTGATCGTGAAGAGCCGCCGCCGCCGGCCACCCGCCTCACGCTCTTCCGTCAACAGACCCAGCTCGACCAGGCGCGGCGGCTCCTTGTAGAGAAGGGCGTGGGGGAACGACCAAAAATGGCCAATGGTCGCCGCCACGTGGCGTTTGAGCTCGTAGGGCGTGGATGGACCTTCTCGCTCGATCAGGCCCAGCACGAGGTACGACGTCGAGGTCAAATGTGCGGGTGACGCGGCTGTCGTGTCGATTGACATGGTCCAGACGATACCATACTGTTGAGATGGTTCCGCAGAGATGACCGATCCAAGTAGATAGCGTTCTCTGCTCAGACTTATCGCGCGCGGCTGAGTCCCGGGCCGGCCGCAGGCCGGGAACCCTATCCGCAGAACGGACCTTCAGGAGGAACCATCCGTGGCTACCGCCACCAAAGCCAAGCCCGTCCACGCTTCGAAGTCGCCCAAGCCAGCCGTCGCCACGCCAATCATGAAGAAGCTCCGCCCGCTGGGCGACCGCGTGGTCGTTCAGCCGACTCCCGGCGAAGAGACGACGAAGAGCGGCATCGTGATCCCGGATACGGCCAAAGAGAAGCCCCAGGAGGGGACGATCCTTGCTGTCGGCCCGGGTCGTGTCCTCGACGACGGCAAGCGCGAACAGATGGACCTCAAGCAGGGCGACAAGGTCCTCTATGCGAAGTACGGCGGCACCGAATTCA
Source organism: Chloroflexota bacterium (assembly GCA_003141955.1). Classification (GTDB taxonomy): domain Bacteria; phylum Chloroflexota; class Limnocylindria; order Limnocylindrales; family CSP1-4; genus Fen-1039. The sequence goes on along the minus strand of PLOC01000048.1, from coordinate 9,954 downwards.
AGCTTGAGGGCGAGGACCTGCTGATCATCAGCCACAAGGACATCCTCGCGGTGGTCGAGAGCCGACCTTAAGTCAGGCTTCGACTCCGGCACTCCCCGGCCAATGTCGGCGAGCCTCCCGCACACCCTGAAAGGACGGCACACGCCGTGGCCAAGCAAATCCTCTTTGATGAGATGGCGCGTCGGAGCCTCATGCACGGCGTCGACCGTCTGGCCGACGCCGTCCGCGTCACGCTCGGGCCCAAGGGCCGCAACGTCGTCCTCGACAAGAAGTACGGCGCTCCCACGATCACCAACGACGGGGTCACGATCGCCAAGGAGATCGAGCTCGAGGACCCCTTCGAGAACATGGGCGCCCAGCTTCTCAAGGAAGTCGCCACCAAGACCGACGAGGTCGCCGGTGACGGCACCACGACTGCCATCGTCCTGGGTCAGGCGATCGTGGCCGAGGGCCTCCGGAACGTCAGCGCCGGGGCCAACCCGATCGCTGTCAGGCTTGGTATCGAGAAGGGCGTCGAGGCGATCGTCGCCGAGCTCAAGCGCGGGTCGCGTCCGGTCGACAACCGCAAGCAGATCGCGGCCGTGGCCTCAATCAGCGCCGCCGATCCCGAGGTCGGCAAGATCATCGCCGAGGTGATGGACAAGGTCGGCAAGGATGGCGTCATCACCGTGGAGGAGGGCCAGTCGCTCGGCCTCGAGACCGAGTACACCGAAGGCATGCAGTTCGACCGCGGCTACCTCTCGGCCTACTTCGTCACCAACGTCGACCGCATGGAAGCGGTCCTTGAGAACCCACTCATCCTGATCACCGACAGGAAGATTTCGAGCGTCAAGGACATGCTGCCGGCGCTCGAGAAGGTCGTCGGACAGAGCAAACCAATGGTAATCATCGCTGAGGACGTCGACGGTGAGGCCCTCGCCACGCTCGTCGTGAACAAGCTCCGCGGCACCGTGTCGGTCCTCGCGGCGAAGGCGCCGGGCTTCGGCGATCGCCGCAAGGAGATGCTCCGCGACCTTGCCATCCTGACCGGCGGGACCGTCATCAGCGAGGAGATCGGCCGCAAGCTCGACTCGGTCACGGTCGAAGACTTCGGCCAGGCCCGCCGCGTGGTGGCGACCAAGGACGACACCACGATCATCGACGGCTCCGGGGCGCCCGAAGCGGTCAAGGCACGCATCGCCCAGATCAAGACCCAGATCGAGGACACCACCTCCGATTACGACAAGGAGAAGCTCCAGGAGCGCCTGGCCAAGCTGGCCGGCGGCGTTGCGGTCATCAAGGTCGGCGCGGCGACCGAGGTTGAGCTCAAGGAGAAGAAGCACCGCATCGAGGACGCGCTCTCGACCACCCGCGCAGCGGTCGAAGAGGGCCTGGTCGCGGGCGGCGGCGTGGCCCTGCTGCAGGCCATCCCGGCGCTCGACCAGGTCGAGCTGGTGGGCGACGAGGCGGTCGGCCTCGACATCCTGCGCCGCGCGCTCGAAGCGCCCATCCGCCAGATCGCCGACAACGCCGGCGCGCATGGCGAGGTGGTGGTCGAAAAGGTCAAGAGCCTCAAGCCGGGTCACGGCTTCGATGCCCTCAAGGGCAACTACGGCGACATGTTCGCGAAGGGCATCGTTGACGCTGCCAAGGTGACGCGCTCAGCGCTCCAGAACGCCGCCTCCATCGCGGCGATGGTCCTCACGACGGAGTCGCTGATCACCGACGTGCCGGAGAAGAAGCAATCCGAGCCAGCCGGCGGCGGCGGTTATGGCGGAGACATGGACTACTAGGCCAACACCCCCTGCGGACGGAGCCGAGCCCCAAGACTCGGTCTCCATCCTCACCAAGGGGCACGATGGCGCACCCTCGGGTCGCGCCCGAGGTGACCCACGAATGCAATGAGCCAAGCCACGAACGCGGCCGGGATGCGCATCGAATTCGTCGACAGATTGGCGCGGCCATAGCTTCGCTTCGGAGCTTCGCCGATCCGGTGGACGGCCCGGGGTCGATGTCTGGCACACGCACGCCGAGGTCGTCGTCGGCCTCCCCGTTGAACGCCCGCGTTCGAGAGCGTCTGGCTCAGGATGCCTCGGGCTGGGATGGGCGCCTCTGTGGCGAGATCAGCGAAGAGGGTATAGGCGTGGTCATGTCTTCGCCAGGTGCGGGCTACCAGAACGAGACTATCTGCGACGTCTCCGGGGCCCCACGCCCGGGGACGCCCTCGGTCAGGCTGGGATGATGGGCTCGATCGGGTAGTCGACGAGAATCTCCGGCCCGGAGGCGCCCACGCGGTAGACGTCTTCGAAGCGAACGCCGCCAAACCCGGGGATAGCCAGGACCGGGTGCCCGATGGTGACTGTCATGCCCTCCGCCAGGGGCAGGTTCCTATGAGGCGGGATGATGGTCGAAGCCGGCGGCTCCTCGAAGCGCAGGCCGATGCCGTGGCCAAGGCCGTAGACCTGGTACTCGCCAAACCCGTGGCTCTCGCACACCCCATGTGCTATGCCGTCGAGCCCGGCGACGGTGACGCCCGGCTTGAGGGCCGCCCGTGCCGAAGCCACGATCTCTCGATATGTGGCGATCAGCTCAGCCTGGCGAGCGTCGGGCCGGCCCAGCACGAAGGTCCGGGCGAGGTTGGCGCAGTAGCCGTCGACCTGCGGCGTCAGGTCGATCAGGGCTAACTGACCCTGGCCGAGCGGCTCCGGGCTGAGGCGGCCGTGGAGCATGCACGTCTCGACACCGAAGTTGACGTAGATGGGCGTGCTCGTGCCTTCGGCCCCCGCCCGCATCATGGCGTAGGTGACCTCGGTCGCGATCTCATGGGCGGCGACGCCAGGGCGCAGCAGTTCGCGAGCCCGATCCATGCCGAGGCCGGCGATCCGCTGGGTTTCGGTCATGACTGCCAGTTCGTCAGCTTCCTTGATCGTTCGAAGCGGATCCATTACCGGCTCAGACGAGACCACTTCGACTTCCGGGTTCACCTGCTTGAACAGGTCGACCAGGAAGGCCGGGGTCCCGAACCACATCTGCAGTCCGACCTTCAAGCGGCCGTCGCTAGCCCACGCGGCCGGCGCGGCTGCGGCAATCTCGCGCAGCCTCCCGACGACGTCGTGGATCTGGCCGCCAAGGCTGCCGAATACCCGCACCTTGCCCTCGGCCAGGGAGGCCCGAAGCTCGGGCTCCTCGCCCGTGAAGGCGATCAGCTCGGGCGGACCCTGGAACGGGATCAGCGCTCTCGGTTGGGTCCTGTCGGTTCCGAAGAGATAGCGGTAGTCGTCGTGGTTGAGGATGACTATGGCGATCCAGCCCCGCTCGCGCATCGCTGCCTGGATGCGGGCGATGCGGTCGAAACGAACCTTCAACTCATCCTCCGGATACGAATCCGGTCATCTGGACCTCGCCGTCGTTCGACCGGCAGCGGCGCGGCCGCGGCCAAGCCACCGGCAGCATAGTCCACCTTGACGGACGACCTCAGCGGGGTCGCCGCGATCGAGTCCTGGGCCCGTACAAGCGGACCCCTTCTTGGCTTCTGGGGCCGAGAGACTCTTGCACGTTAGCCGGGCAGGTCGGTGGCCCGCGTATCGGGGACGGCGTCGACATGGGCGCGGATGCTAGCGTTCGACGTGGACGAAGCTCGCTGCGCCACGCTCGACCTTCCGGGCGGCGGCAGGCCGCGAGCTCGACCATGGAGCGGCCTGCGAAATACCAGATCGACGAGGGCGCGTGCGCGTGATCCCAGGCGTCAACGCGGCCTTGCCGCAGGCGGCTCGCTGCGGCGACGAGCGGCTGGCTGAGGAAGACGACCCGCAGCAGCAGCGCGGCGCGGGCTAGTTGGGCCCGCGCCGTTCGAGGTGTCGCTGCTCCTCTACGGTGCGCTCGGCGAGGGGCTCCGCCTCGAGTCGCTGGTCCGGAATCGGTAACCCGCTCTCGACCGATCTGCCGTACGTGCCCCGTGCGATACGCTCCTCGGCGCGCCCGACGGCGGCGAGCTGCGCGCGGAGGTCGACCTCGAAGGCGATGGCGACCGACTCCGTGTCGAGAGTGCTGCCGACGTCTCCGTAATCTCCGGTCTGCTGGCGCTGGAGGGACCCTTCGGCTCGGATCTCGCCGCCTAGCTCGCCCAGCATGGATTCAACACGCGCTCGCTCCCGGGCAACGAGTTCACGGGCCCGTCGCTCGTTCACGATCACCTCCTGGCCGGATCTACCCGGCTGCTCGCCTGGCCCCGTCGCAATTCTCTCCGATTCGCGGTAAACGCTCCCGTCACCTGTCGAACGGTGCGATCGGCGTCCCGGCGACCAGGATAGTTGGACGCATGTGCAACAGCATCAACGGACACAATGTCCGCGCCATGACCATTCTTCAAGGGCCTCTCGTCACGCCGCCATGGCGCAAGCAAACAGCAAGCCGGAAGGCGCTTGTCGCCGACATAAGTGGTTGCTTGCTACGGATCTGAACCGCCCTGGGGTCGATGGAGACTCGGACGGGTGGAAACGGGTGGGTTCGCCGGCTACCTGTGGGCACTGCAGGTACGCCGCCGCGAAATCCGACATTCTGCTGCGCCGGCAGAGCTGGCATCGGCGCATTCTAGAGTCCGGGCGGCTGCGAATCTGGGTTCTTGACCCCCCACGGGCAGCGTGCAGGCGATGGACTAGCGACGAGGCCACTCGACTAGGAATCGGGATTGCACCTGAACGATCGAGCTACCCACCCCGGCCCATACCTTCACGTAAACGGCAATGTCGCGCTAGGATGGGGCCATGCCTGAAACTGAGGTAGGGTCGTTGACTCCCGTTCGCCTGCTGCGAATTCATGAGGCGGCGGCTGAGGTCGGGCTGACGCCTCGCTCTGTGCGCTACTACGAGGAGCTGGGGCTTCTCACTCCCGCGGCCCGCTCCGAGGGCGACTACCGCCTCTACGACGAGACGGATCTGGAGCGGCTCCGCTTTATCAAGGGCCTCCGCGACGACGCCGGCTTCTCCCTCGCCGAGGTCGCCCGACTGCTCGAGGATGAAGAAGCCCGCGAGCGCGGCCATGCCGCGTACCACGCCACGAGCGATCCGGCCGAACGGGCACGTATCCTGCGCGATCGGCTGGTCCGCTACGACCAGCAGATCGAGATGCTTCGGACCAAGATCGATCGACTAGCGATCATGGTCGACGAGGCCGAGGCCCGTCGCGCTCGGACGGCTGCGCTGATCGACGAGCTCGCGCCGGGCGCAACGTGATCGATCCGGTCCCCGGCCCCGTTCGAGGCCAGCCCGCCTTCGAGTTGGAGGCCGTCCAATGATCGTCGGCGGGCGCGTCCGGTTGACGGCTGCGGGCAGGGCCCTGCGGCACCGCAACTACCGCCTCTTCTTCTTCGGCCAGCTCATCTCCCAAACAGGGACCTGGATGCAGACCGTGGCCCAGGGTTGGCTGCTCGGCACCCTGGTCGGCTGGAATCAGGCGGTCCTATACATCGGCCTGCTGGGTGTGGTGCAGTTCTTGCCGGTCCTGTTTCTGGGCCTCTTCGGCGGGATCATCGCTGACATCTGGCCCAAACGCAGGACCGTAGTCGGAACCCAGGTTACGTTGGGCTCGCTGGCGCTCACCCTGGGCCTGCTCGCCTACTTCCACGTAGTTGCGGTCTGGCACGTCTTCGTTCTTGCGTTCCTGCTGGGACTGGTCAACACAGTGGACATGCCGACGCGCCAGTCGTTCGTCATGGAGATGGTGGGCGGCGATGACATCGCAAACGCCATCGCCCTCAATTCGGCCGTCTTCAACGGCGCGCGCATCGTTGGGCCGGCCATCGCCGGGGTCCTAATCGGCCTCCTCGGCACAGCGCTTTGTTTCATTCTCAACGGGCTCAGCTATGGGGCAGTCGTGGTCGGCCTGCTGGCCATGCACGAGCGCGACTTGATGCCGGCACCCCGGCTGGCGATGCCGAGGAACTTGACTGCGGTCCGCTCGAACCTGGGTGAGGGCCTTGGCTACGTCCGGAGCACGCCGGTAGTACTACTGGTCCTCGTCGTGGGCGGGTTCGTGGGCACGTTCGGCATGAACTTCAACGTGGTCCTGCCCGTCATGGCCGCCAGCGTCTTGAACGTGGGATCCAGCGGCTATGGGTTCCTCTCCGCCGCGATGGGGGCCGGCGCGCTCGTGGCTGCCCTGGCGGTGGCAACGCTAGAGAGGCCGCGGTTCCGGGTCCTCATCGGCGGCGGCCTCGTGCTGGGCGCAGCCGAGCTGGTTCTGGCCGCCACGAAGTCCTATCCGGTCTCCCTGGCGGCGGTCTTCATCGCCGGCGTCGGTGCCATTGCCACCTCGGCCAGCGCCAACTCGTTGATCCAAGTTACCGTCCCGGGGCCGCTGCGGGGTCGCGTCATGAGCGTGTGGACGACCGTGTGGGCCGGCGGGACACCGATCGGGAGTGGCCTGACGGGCGGGGTCGGCGGCCTTCTCGGGGTACCGGTTGCATTGGTCATGGACGGCGGCGTGGTCCTTGCCGCCGAGGCCGTGGCGGCCGCGGCCGTGCTACGGGGCTGGGTGCGGATTGGCGGCGGTCGGGGAGGCGGTGCGACCCAGAGGGCGCGGCCTTCGGTCAGCAAAGACGCGAGCCTGCCTTCGATCGATTAGCTAACCAACGAGGTAGCGATGGCGTGTACGGTGTTGTGGTAGCGGTTGATGTTGTCGAAGAGAACGGACAGCGCGAACATCGAGACCGGCCCGAGCACGGTGCCCGGGGACAAGGCCTGAGACAAGCCGACACACCCTCGCCATTGCCTGCGGAGACGGCAGGGCGGGCATCCCATATACTCCAGCGACCGGGACTATACGGAAGGCTGGAGTATTTAGTGTCCGAATGGTCTCCCGACACGCGTCGGGTCCTCCGCGCCTACCTGCGAGCGATCTCCGTGACCGAGCCGTTGCAGCGCGAACTCGCGCGCCGCTACGGCGTGGCACTCGGCGACGTACATTCCCTGCGCCTGCTGCGTGACCTGGGAGAAGTCCCGATCAGCCGCCTCAGCGCGGCGCTGTGCATCAAGGCGTCGCGCGCCACCAACCTGGTCGATCGGCTCGAGGGAGCGGGACTCGTCGAACGCGGCGCCGATCCCGCCGATCGGCGGGTCACCACATTGCGTCTCACGGCTCGGGCGCAGGAGGCGCTAAGCGATCGAGCGCTCTTCGAGTCGAGCGACCTTGTGCGGCACGTCGAACGCCTGACGCCCGGCGAGCGTGTGCTCCTGGCAACCCTGCTCGAGCGCATGTTGGAACACCGCTCCGAGGACGCTGCGGAACAGGAGGCGGTCGTGGAGCCGCCGACGGCTCGCCAGCCGCTCGCGGCTGCAAGCGCTGCTGCGACCGATGGCTCAGCCAGGTCCGAGGTCGCGCGACGATGAGCACCTCACCGCGCCGGCCCCGCCTGGCCCATATCGAGTACAAGTGGGTCGCGCTCTCAAACACCACGCTGGGCGGGTTGATGGCCGCGATCAACGCCACCAGTCTGATCATCGCGCTGCCGGCGATCTTCCGAGGCATCAACCTCGACCCGCTCGATCCCGCCAACTTCTCGCTCCTGCTGTGGGTCCTGATGGGGTACCTGCTGGTCACCGCGGTCGTCGTCGTCACGCTCGGCCGGGTGGGCGACATGTTCGGGCGAGTGCGCATGTACAACCTGGGGTTCGTGGTCTTCACGGCGGCCTCCATCGGGCTCTCGGCGACCTGGAGCACGGGTGCGGCGGGGGCGGTCGAGATCATCGTCATGCGCATGGTCCAGGCGGTCGGGGGTGCGCTGTTGATGGCCAACTCGGCGGCCATCCTGACCGACGCGTTTCCCTCGCACCAGCGCGGCTTGGCCCTGGGCGTCAACCAGATCGCCTTTCAGGCCGGGTCCTTTCTCGGCCTCATCCTGGGTGGCGTGCTGGCGGCGGTGAACTGGCGCTGGGTCTTCCTGCTCAACGTGCCGGTCGGGGTCGTCGGGACCATCTGGGCGTACCTCGCCCTGCGCGAGCTCGGCGAGCGCCATCCGGCGCACATCGACTGGGCGGGCAACGCCACGTTCGCGGCTGGCCTGGGCCTGCTCTTGATCGGCGTCACCTACGGCATCGCGCCGTACGGGACTTCGCCGATGGGCTGGGGCAACCCGTTTGTGATCGGCTCGATCGTGGCCGGGCTCGTGCTGCTGGCCGCATTCATCGCGATAGAGCGAAGAGTCACGGCGCCGATGTTCAACATCGAGCTCTTCCGCATACGGGCCTTTAGCGCTGGCAACCTGGCTGGCCTCCTGAGCGCGGTGGGGCTGGGCGGCCTGCAGTTCCTGCTGATCATGTGGCTGCAGGGGATCTGGCTCCCCCTGCACGGCTACTCGTTCGAGGACACTCCGTTGTGGGCAGGCATCTACATGCTGCCCCTGACGCTGGGGTTCGTCGTCGCGGGACCGGTATCGGGATGGCTCTCGGACCGCTACGGCGCCCGGCCGTTCGCCACCGGCGGCATGCTCCTCGCCGCCCTCTCGTTTGTGCTGCTGATGGCCCTGCCCGCCAACTTCAGCTACCCCGCATTTGCGGTGGTGATCCTCCTGAACGGCGTGGCTTTCGGGATGTTCGCCGCCCCCAACACGGCAGCCATCATGAACAGCGTGCCGCCCGGGTACCGAGGCGCCGCCTCGGGGATGCGCGCGACCTTCCAGAACACCGGCATGCCGCTCTCGATCGGCGTCTTCTTCACACTCATGATCGGTGGGCTCTCGGCGAACGTCCCGGGCACCATGTACCGCGGTCTCACCGCCAACCACGTCTCCGCCGGCGTCGCCACCTCCCTCTCGCATCTCCCGGCCGTCGGATACCTGTTCGCCGCCTTCCTCGGCTACAACCCGCTGGGGACGCTGCTCGGACCAAAGGTTCTTGGGGCGCTCCCGCCCGCCGACGCCAGTCGGCTCGTGAGCACCGCCTACTTCCCCTCACTCATCGCAGGTCCGTTCCACGACGGGGTGGTGGTGGTCTCGATCTTCTCGATCGTCATCTTCCTCGTGGCGGCCACCGCCTCCTGGCTGCGCGGCGGGCGCTACGTGCATGATGAGCTGGAGGCCCAGCAGCTCGAGGCCGGGCTGCTGGCCGCCGAGGCGACGGCCAGGCACCGTGCCGAGGCGGGCGTCCAGGCGAGCCTGCCGATCGACCCGGCACCCGAAAGCGAAGGCTGACCCGACAGAGCGCTCCGCCCACTTGTCACAGTGAGGCCCGAGGGTCCGACTCGCCATTCTGCTGGGCCGGCAGAGCGGGCATCGGCGCATTCTAGAGTCCGGGCGGCTACGAATCTGGGTTCTTGACCCCCACGCGGCCGGACAGCCGGGACCTTCGGAACAGGTGCACCCGGACAGATCCAGGGCCAGGGGCACAGGGGCATGCAGCGCCAGCGTTACCCTGCCGAGGTTGTCTAGGCCTCACCGCTGTAACCCGGCTGAGGTTACGGAGGCCTCGCGGCCGTAACCCGGCTTAGGTTACGGTGGCCTTGCGCACGGTCGTGAACGAGGCTGAGCCCCGTCACGATGACCCTCTATGAAAAGGTCCCCGCGGTCAAGCTGGGTACCTTGCGCGTGATTTCGTCCCAGGTGTCTCACGGCCCGGCGGACTGATTGACGGATCGAGCAGCGCTCATCTCTCTATGGCCTTCTTCTTGAAGGACAAGGTTGGATGGGAGGCTGTGCCGGCGGCCCAATTCCATAAGGGGTCGTCAAGCGACCAGGGTCATAGCGGGGCTTGCCGGGGCAAACGGTTCATTCTTGGTGAGGACGTGCCAGATGGCTCCGGCCAGCTTGCGGGCGATGTCGACGCGGGCAACCTTCGCGCCGCGCTGGCGGCCGAGGCGATGCTTGGTCCGTTCGTATCGATCCCGATAGCGGACATCGCGAGCGGCGTGAGTGGCGGCTTCGACGAGCGCCCAGCGCAGGTACTTGGGCCCGTTCTTGGCCAGCGGCCCACGGACATCGCGGTT
>PLOC01000026.1 GCA_003141955.1 Chloroflexota bacterium | reverse complement strand
ATCTCGGAACTTCAGGCGGCTGTAGACGCTGCCGGGGCAACCGCCGAAGTCGTCATCGATGCGGGGATCAGCGGTACGGACCTGGAAGGCCGGGCCGGACTCCAGAGCATCATGGCCGCCGCCCGTGAGGATCGTCCGGGCTTCTCCTGGGTGTTGGCCTGGAAGTACTCTCGATTTGCTCGCAACATGGAAGAGGCTCTGATATACAGGGCGCTCCTGAAGAAGCGCGGCATCGACCTCATCTCGTACAAAGAGCCAGTGCCCGACGGGCACCTGGGCGCTCTCATAACCCACATCTTGATGGCGATAGACGAGTTCTACGCGGCTGCCACTGCTGCCGACGTGCTCCGAAGCCAGAAAGAGTTGACTCGCCAAGGCTTTTCCGCCGGCGGTCGCCCACCGGTCGGCTTTCGGCGGTCAGTCGAGGTGATCGGGACCAAGTACGGAGGCGCTCCGCTGACCCGCGTCCGCTGGGTGCGTGATCCCGACACGGCGCCACGGGTCGTACAAGCCTTTCAAATGGCGGCTGACGGCGCGACCTACGAAACCATTCTGGCCGCGACCGGCATCTGCTCGAACAAGAGCAGCCTCGCAACGATCCTGGCCAACACGTCCTACCGCGGCTTGCGAGTCTTCAATCGCGAGTCGCGCGTCGAAGGCGAGCATGGCCGAAAGCGCCGCAAGAACAACGCTGAGGACATGGTTACCTCTGAGGTCGAGGCGATCGTTCCCGATGCGCTGTTCGACCGCGTGCAGGTTCGGCTCCGCAAGAGTCGCGACAACCGTCTTCCGCCACAGCGTTATGCCGGTGGGTATGTCCTGACCGATGTGCTGCGATGTCAGTGCGGCGGCAAGATGGCCGGCAACATCGCCGGCAGCAGCCGAATTCGGTATTACCGATGCACTGCCAAGTGCGGTCGCTCTTCGGTCCCCGCCGACGAACTGGAGCAATCGGTCATGGATCTCGTGCGGCGCGATGTCCTGTCGGAGGAGGCCGTCCGCTCGATCATCGATTCGATCAACGAGGCGATCACGTCTAGAGATGTCAGCCGCGGGCCGGCGCTGGCGGCAGGCAAGGCCGAGATTAGACGGCTCGAACGCGAAGAAGACAACCTGCACGTCGCTCTTCGCCCGGCGTCTGCCGCGACGATGCCATCTGTGCTGTCGGCCCTGGAGGACATCGCAACGGAACTCACCGCGGCTCATGCTCGTCTGGACGCCGTTTCGGTTCGCGAGAAGCCCGTCGCCGTCAGCGACGAGTCAGTCGCGACCACGCTGGCGCAATTGCGAGGCATCGCGGAAAACGGGAGTTTGACCGAGCGCGTGGAATGGATCAGAAGTGCCTTCGACTACGTGGAAGTATTCGACGACCACGCCGAAGCGCACTGGCGAGAGACTGAGGAACCAGTTACGTCGTCAATCGACGTAAGTAGCTGGCTCCGGCGGTAGGATTCGAACCTACGACCAAGCGGTTAACAGCCGCCCGCTCTACCACTGAGCTACGCCGGAGCGAGTCGATCGCCTGGGGCGATCCGTGACGCCGTCGCGGCGCCGCGCGACAGAATAGCACGCCCCGGCCGGGCGTTACCGGTACGTGGCGCGCTGCTTGGGGGCGGCTAATCGGGGCCCGCGGGCGGGCCATCCCAACCAGGAGGAGCAGTGACCAGGCAGTCTCTCAGCGGCGCGTGGCAGCTCCGGCAGGCCGGCTCGAACGAGTGGCTGCCCGCCCAGGTCCCCGGCGGCGTCCACACCGATCTGATGGCCGCCGGCCGAATCGCCGACCCGTTCGTCGGCGACGAGGAGCTGCGCGTCCAATGGGTCGCCGAGGCCGATTGGGATTACCGGCGCACGTTCCGGGTCGACGCCGCCGTCGCGACCGAGCAGCGCGTCGCCCTCGTCTTCGACGGCCTCGACACGCTGGCCGACGTCCGTCTCAACGGGGAGCTGCTGGGCAGCGCCGACAACATGTTCCGGACCTGGCGCTGGGACGTGACCGGCCGCCTGGCCGCTGGCGACAACGAGGTCGCCGTCCTGTTCCACTCCGCCGTCCGACGCGGGGCCGAGCTGAACGCCGTCCGGGCCCTCGACCGGCCCAAGGAGACGCTGCCGGGCGGTCCGTACCTGCGCAAGGCGCCCTGCCACTTCGGCTGGGACTGGGGCCCAAAGCTGCCGAACGTCGGGATCTGGCAGGGCGTGCGCATCGAGGGCTGGAGCGCCGCCCGGCTGGCGGACGTTCGGATCGAGCAGGCGGTCGAGGTCGAACCCGCCCGGGCGAGCCTGCGCGCCAGGGTCGAGGTCGAACGGACGGACGTCTCCAACCCCCAGCCCATCGAGGCGCGCCTTCGGGTCATCCATCCGAACGGTCGGATCGTCGTCGCGTCCGCCGTTCACGTCGGGGAGTCGACCGCCAGCCTCTCGCTCGAGGTCGCCGAACCGGAGCTGTGGTGGCCCAACGGGCTGGGCGGCCAGCCGCTCTATCGGGTCGAAGTCGAGCTGGTCGGGGGCGACCGGACGCTCGACGTCCGCTCGTACCAGGTCGGCCTGCGGACGCTCGAGCTTCGGCGCCGGCCCGACCAGTGGGGCGAGTCGTTCACCTTCGTCGTCAACGGCGTGCCCGTCTTCGCGAAGGGCTCCAACTGGATTCCGGCGGACTCGTTCCCGGCCCGGGTGACCCCGGAACGGCTCGAAGCGCTTCTGGGCGCGGCGGCGGCCACCAACCACAACATGATCCGGATCTGGGGCGGCGGCTACTACGAGACCGAGGCGTTCTACGACCTGTGCGACCGCTACGGCATCCTGGTCTGGCACGACTTCATGTTCGCCTGCAGCGTCTACCCGCTGACCGACCCCGAGTTCCTGGCCAACCTCGAGGTCGAGGTCCGCGAGCAGGTCCGGCGACTGAGACATCGGGCCTGCCTGGCGCTGTGGTGCGGCAACAACGAGATGGAGCGGGGCTGGACTAACTGGGGCTGGAGCCGGCCCGGCAACGACGACCTGCGCGCGGCCTACCTGCGCTTCTTCTCCGACACGCTGCCGGCATGGGTCGCGGCGCAGGACGCGGCCACTCCCTACTGGCCGAGCTCGCCATCGTCGGGCCGGCCGCTGGCGGAGCCGATCGGCGGCAATCACGGTGACGAGCACGAGTGGATCGTGTGGCACGCCCTTGCACCGTTCTCCGCCTACGGCCACGAGACTTACCGGTTCGTCAGCGAGTTCGGCTTCGAGTCGCTGCCGGCGCTGGCGACGGTCACCGCCTTCGCGCCCGATCCGGCCGACTGGAACCTGGGCTCGCCGCTGCTCGACCACCATCAGCGTTGCCCGGTCGGCAACGCCCGCATCCTCTACTACATGGCCCAGCAGTTCCGGCTGCCCAGGGACTTCCCGTCGCTCGTCTACCTGAGCCAGGTCCTCCATGCCGAGGCGATGCGGGTCGGCGTGGAGCACTGGCGGCGGCAGCGAGGCCGCTGCAGCGGGGCGCTGTACTGGCAGCTCGACGACTGCTGGCCGGTCTCATCGTGGGCGAGCATCGACTACTTCGGCCGCTGGAAGGCCCTGCAGTACGCCACGCGACGGTTCTACGCCCCGGTGCTGCTCTCCGCCGAGGTGGAGGCGGACGCGGTTTCGCTGGCCGTCACCAACGACAGGGCCGCGGCCTGGCGGGGCGACGTCCGCTGGTCGTTGGAGCGGCTCGACGGCGAGGTAGTGCTGGCGGGCGGCGGCCCCGCGGAGGCACGCGGTGTGGCCACGCCTTCCGTGGGTCGAGTCCCCCTCCCCGACTCCGCGGCCGAGCGGCGATCTCTCGTCCTGGTATCGGAGCTGCTCGAGGCCGGCTTGCGGCTGGCGCTGGTGGTGACGACCTTCGTCCCCGACAAGCAGCTGGCCCTGGGTCGGCCGACGGTCGAGACGGCGGTGGACGCAGTTGTCGAGGGTTCGGCCGGTCGCGCGACCGTCCGCCTCCGGTCGGACACGCTGGCGCGCTGGGTCGAGCTCTCGCTCGAGGGCACCGATGTCGTCCTCGAAGACAACTACTTCGACCTGCCGGCCGGGCGAGACGTCACCGTCTCGTTCGAGCTGCCGGAGGGTTGGGACCTCGCACGGGCGCGGGCGGCCCTTCGGGTCCGCTCGGTCGTCGACACCTACGCGTAGGCGCCGAGCGGCGACTTCCAGGCTGTCCGTCGACGCTACTTCTCGACCGGTAGGTCGGGCCGGTTGCCCCACTCCTCCCACGACCCGGCGTAGTTGCGGACCTCGCCCAGGCCGGCGAACTCGTGGAGCACGAACCAGGCCAGCGCGGCCCGGATGCCGCCCTGGCAGTAAGTGGCCCGCAGGTCGTCGGGATCCACGCCGGTCCCTCGCAGAATCGCCAGCGCCTCCGGCGCGCTCCGGAGCCGGCCGTCGGGAGCGACGAAGTCGCTGAAGACCCGATGCTTCGCCCCCGGGACGCGGCCGCCGCGGGCCGCCCTGACGTCGGCGCCCAGGAACTCGTCTACCAGCCTGACGTCCAGGAGACGCGTGGGGCCGCCCGGCGCGCTCGCCTCCTTGCTCCACGCCAGGACCTGATCGGCTGAGGCGATGAGCGAGTCGTCGCGCTCGTGGAGCCGTTCCGTGGCTTCGACCCGCGCCGGCTTGGAGGCCTCGGCCGTGGTCGGGCGCCCCTGCGCCTGCCAGACCGTCAGCCCGCCGTCGAGGAGGTGGACTCGTTCGCGCGGGAAGCCGTACAGGCGCAGCAGCCAGTAGCCGCGGATCGCCTGGCGGTTCAGACCCGCATCGTCGTAGAAGACGATGCGCCCGCCCGGGGCGACGCCCCAATTGCGGAGCGAGGCGGCCATGTCCTCGCGCGTCGGCAAGAGGTACTGGCGCGGGATCGCGCCCGTCTCCGGCCGGGTGCCGGGTTTGGCCAGATCCACGTGCATGTCCACGAAGATGGCACCGGGCAGATGCGCTCGGTCGTAGATCTCACGGTCCAGGGAGACATGGACGATCCGGAGGTCCGTGTCGTGAAGGTGGGCCGCCAGCCACTCTGCCGATACCAGGGGTCCAGCTTCACCCACGCTCATTCGACTCCTCCCGCGACTTCTCCCGGTTTCTGCCACGACGTGGCTAGCGTAACGCCTGGCCACGAGCGGGGGCTGCGCCTCGACCGCGCGCGCTCCGCATCGCCGGCGCGCTCCCGCTTCCCCTATCTGGGCTTCGGCGGCTCCCCATGCGTCGATGCGGCTCAGCTGCGGATACTCCTCTGACCGACACGGCTCAGACGGCCGGCTGTTGCGCACCCGGTGAGCGAGTGTGACCGCAGGACCATCCGCCGGCCCTCGCGCAGGTCGAATCTGATCGCTACGAGCTACAGCTGCGACGATCCACGGACTCAGCCTGCCACTGAACGACCCAGACGGCCGAACGTGTATGCGCGGTTGAGCAAGTTCGACGCGCAATCCTTCGCCCTGGTAGTCGAGGCGTCGGACGTGCTCACCCAGTGAGCAGCCGCGCCCGCCGGAACGCTCGCAGGTCCATTCTGCGTCTCTCCAGAGCACACTCGACCACGGCTGGCGGCAGGTACCGACCGGCACGTAAGCCGGCGACAAGGGGCGCCGAGCAGAATGTCGCCATGGCGGCCAAGGAACGGGCATATGACATCGGCTCCCAGCGAGCCAGGTCCATCGTCATCGAACTCGGCAACGAGATCCGGCGAGCTCGGCTGGAACATGGGCTGAGCCAGGCCGACGTGGCCCGCGCGGCCAAGACCTCAAGGGCCCAGTTGAGTCGGATCGAGCGCTCCAAAGTGCCGGCCGCCTCGATCCTGGAGATGGCTCGACTGCTCGCGGTCGTCGGGCTCGAACTGAGCGCGAGGGCCTATCCAGCCGGGCAGCCCGTCCGCGATGCGGCCCACCTGGCGTTGATCGGCCGGCTGCGGGCGAAAGTTGGGCCTGGAGTGGCGTGGCGGTTCGAGGCGCCTGTCGGAGGGCCCGGGGACCAACGCGCCTGGGATGCCGTCCTCCTGGCAGGTCCCGCGAAGGTGGCCGTGGAAGTGGAAACGCGGCTGAGAGACGTGCAGGCGGTGCAGCGGCGCATTGGCCTGAAGCGCCGGGACGACTCTGGCGTCTCGGGGGCGATCCTGCTGCTGTCGAACACACGGCACAACCGCACCGTCTTGCGCGAGTATGGCGATGGGCGGCGCGCTGACTTCCCGGTCGAGGCGGTCAGGATGCTGCGGGCGCTCTCGGAAGGTCGCGACCCAGGAGGAAGCAGCGTGGTCCTGCTGTGAGGCGGCCGCCTTCCATGGCCGACGCCGTGCCAGCCGGGCGTCGGGCCCGCGCCACTCCCCCGCGGCCCTACTCCAGATAGTCCTTGAGCTTGCGAGAGCGCGACGGGTGGCGCAGCTTGCGCAGCGCCTTCGCCTCGATCTGGCGGATGCGCTCGCGGGTGACGTTGAACTCCTTGCCGACCTCCTCGAGCGTGCGGGCTCGGCCGTCCTCGAGGCCGAAGCGCAGCTGCAGGACGCGCCGCTCGCGGCCGGTCAGCGAATCCAGGACCGCTTCCACCTGCTCCTTGAGGAGCTGGTGGGAGGCAGCCTCGGCAGGCGCCAGGGCTCCGCGATCCTCGATGAAGTCACCGAGGTGTGAATCCTCTTCCTCGCCGATCGGCGTCTCGAGGCTGACCGGCTCCTGGGAGACCTTGATGATCTCGCGGACCTTCTCGGGCGTGACGACGACTTCCTGACCCTTGCTCATGGCCTCGGCGATCTCCTCGACCGTCGGCTCCCGGCCAAGCTCCTGGAGCAGCGTGCGGGAGACGCGGATCAGGCGGTTGATCGTCTCGACCATGTGGACCGGGATGCGGATCGTGCGGGCCTGGTCGGCGATGGCGCGGGTGATGGCCTGCCGGATCCACCACGTCGCGTAGGTGGAGAACTTGTAGCCCTTCTCGTAGTCGAACTTCTCGACCGCGCGGATGAGGCCGATGTTGCCTTCCTGGATCAGGTCCAGGAACGACATGCCCCGGCCGATGTACTTCTTCGCGATCGAGACGACCAGGCGCAGGTTCGCGGAGGTGAGCTGCTCGCGCGCGTCGCGCCCGATTCGAACCAGCTCGCCGCGGCGGTGGGCAAGCTTGGTGTTGGCCGGAACCTCCGGGTCGTAGCCAAGGCGGCGCAGCAGATCGATGTCCTGCCCACCTTCGATCCAGCGCTGGAGCGCCGGGTACGCGACCGCGTCCCGGCTCCAGTCGTAGATGGCCCGCAGCCCGACGTTGTCCCGAGAGTCGAGGTCGCCGTTGTGTACGGCGAAATAGGCCCGGTCGAGCAGGGCCAGGAACGCGTCCGCGGAGAGGGATTCGTTGTAGGCACCGACCAGGTGTCGGGCCTCCTTGAGGAGATCCTTGGTCCCTTCGGTCGTGGCGTCCTTGCCGGCCTTGATCAGGTGGAAGTCCGGCGTCGGCACCAGCAGGTCGGCGGCCTCCTCCGCCTTGACGGCGTCGGCCACCATTCGCGCCGACTCGGCCGCGAAGGGGAGCTTGTACTGAGGCTTGATCGTCCGGGTCTTGCGCTCGGTCTCGTGGTGCGTCCACTCGTGGAGCGAGACGATGCCCTTCCACGGCTCGTCGACCATCTGCTCGCCCAGCTCGATGGCCTTGGCCAGGACGACCTCTTCCTCGGCCGTCAGGAGCGCGACCTTGCCGATCTCCTTCAGGTACATGCGGACCGGGTCGTCGATCCCGATCATGTCGGCCGAGAGCGCCTCGAGCTCCTCGGGCGTGGGCTCCTCGAGCGCCTCGACGTCCAGCTTGACCGGAACCTCGCCCACGACGCGCGTTTCGACCAGGCCGTCATCCTCCGCGACGACCTCGACACCGAGCTCGACCGTGTCGTCCTCGAGGGCATCCGGCGGCACGATCTCCTCGTCGTCATCGGCGAGCAGCTCGTCCTCGTCGAGCGGCTCCTCTTCGGCCAGATGGCGCGTGCGAACGCCCGCGAGCTTGGCTTCCTCGAGATCCGCCTTGCGGCGGTTGCCGCCGGAGAGGGCCACCTCTACGAGTTGCCTGTCCAGGGGGTCGGTCATCGGTGTCCTCCAGCGGTCGTCAGGTTGCTCACGGCTTCACGCCGTCGATCGAGCGAATTGCGGGCTTCATACAGGGTGCGTTGCGTTTCGAGCAGTCGAGCGATCTCCTGCGGGTCGACGGCGGTTTGAGCCTCCATCAGCTCGCCTGCGTTGAATCGGATCTCGTCTTCGATGCGATCGGCCTCGAGCGCCAGGAGGCACTGGTCCACGCCGTTGCGGACGTGGTCGGTGTCGAGCGTGGTCGGATCGTTGGGTCCGCGGTCCGCGTACAGCGCGATTGCCAGGCTGTGCAGCTCGGGCGGCAGCGCGTCGAGGAACCGCATGCGCTTGAACTCGCCGGAACCACCGGCCTCGCGGTCCCGGTCGCGATCCTGGAGCATGGCCGTCAGCAGCTCGCGAGCCGGAGTGCTGGGAAGGCGCGCCCCCTGCGCCGCCAGGGTCTCCGCAACCCGTACCTGCTGTTCAGGCACGAGAAGAAGAAGCCTCAGCAGACGAGCCTCCTCGCGAGTCAGAGACTTGAGCTCGGCCTTCGTGTCGATCGTATCCGGGGCCGACATGACGGCGTCCGTGGTGAAGCGCCCCGAACCAGCGCCGACCCCGCCCGAGCCTCCGCGCCCGTCCGCGCCAGCCTGGCCCACCGGCACCGGCGCCCGCAAAGCTTCCAGCAGAACCCGCTCCTCCACCCCGGTTCGACGCGCCAGCGTCTGGAGATAGCTGTCGCGCACGACCGGGTCGCGGATCTCGCGCAGCATCGGCACCAGCGCCCCAACGGCGTGGCGCCGCCCCTCGGCCGTTCTGATCGGGAAGGCCGTGGCGTAGTAGTCGATCAGAAACTCGATGATCGGCTGGGCCGTGCGGATCGCCTCCCGCCAGAGATCGGGCGTATCGCGGATGACCTCGTCCGGGTCCTTGCCCTCCGGGAGCCGCGCGACCCGCACACGCGTGATCTCGACGCCGGTTTCCTCGGCCGCGAGCGATCCGATCAGCCGGAACAGTTCCGCACCGCCGATCGAGCCGGCGTGCTGGCCGGCCGGGTCGACGTCGTAGGCGAGGACGATCTCGCGGGCGTAGCGGGCGATGAGCGCGACCTGGGCCGGCGTGAGCGCCGTGCCGAGACTCGCGACCACGTTCTCGAAGCCGGCCTGGTGGGCCATCAGGGCGTCCGTGTAGCCCTCGACGAGCACGGCCTCTTCCGACCGGCGCATCTCGCCGCGGGCCCGCTCGATCAGGTACAGCGTGCGGCTCTTGTCGAAGAGAGCGGTCGCCGGGGAGTTGAGGTACTTGGGCGCGCCGGCATCGGGCGCGCCACTGCCCGCGGCCGCCGCGGCCGCGTCATGGCCTGCACCCACGCCGCCGGGAAGGATCCGCCCGCCGATCCCGACCGCGTTCCCCGCCGCGTCCCGGATCGGGAAGATCACCCGCGAGCGGAACTTGTCGTAGGCCCCTCGCCCGCCCTGACGCTGGCTCGTGAGGCCCACCTCCGCGAGCTCCGCAATCGCCACGTTGCGGCGGCTCTGGAGCATCTTGATCATCTGGTCCCAGCCGCTTGGCGCCCAGCCCAGCTGGAAGCGCTCGATCGTCTCGTCGGTGAAGCCGCGGCCGTGCAGGTATTCGAGCGCGGGCGCGCCGGTCTTGCTCTGCGTCAGGACGACGTGATAGAAGGCGATCGCCTGCTCGAGCACCTCGCGCAGTCGAGCCTTTCGGGCGTCCTCGCGGCTCGTCCGCTCGTCGACTTCGATGCCGGCCCGCGCCGCGAGCCGCTTGAGCGCCTCGGGGAAGGTCAGACTCTCGCGCTTCATGACGAAGCTGAAGATGTCGCCGCCCTCGCCGCAGCCGAAGCAGTGCCAGCTGTCGCGCGCCGGGGTCACGACAAAGCTGGGGGTCTTCTCGCCGTGGAACGGGCAGAGCCCCTTGTAGGTGGTGCCGGCCTTGCGCAACTCCACCTGCTCGCCGACGATCTNNCACCGCCCGAACAGCCGCCCGGATGCCCAGCCTGCCGCCCGATCGACTGCGGACCGGCCGAACGACCGACCGATTCCTGCGGACCGCTCGACCGCGCGCCCGGTTGAGCGGTCCGACCGCCGGCCCGACCTCTCGGCCAAACCACCCTGACACAACTAACGGCCTGTCAAGTCTTGACAGGCCTTTGCTGGGCGATTCTTACCACTTTTCGCCGCGTTTGTATACCCCTGGGGGGTATTGACATGTCCGGGGTTGTATACTTGACACAAGGCAGAAAGGAACGGACAATGTCAAAGCGTGACAGGCTGGGCGTTAGCTTTGCCGTAACGGCACTACGCCGCGAGGGGATCAAACCGTTCGATTGGAACAAGGGCGGACGAGAGCCGAGCATCCGGTTCGGCGGGCCGCGGAGTGTTGGACTCCGTGCCGTAGAGATTGTCCAGCGACCTTACTACGCCGAACGGATCGGTCTGCGGCTTAGGAGCCTGAGCCGTCTATGGCTCTTGCAGGAAGGTGATCTAACCGGACCCGAGTGGCGCCTCAGTTGGTGGCCTAGCACTTCGAACAGACGATCCGGCCGGTCCCGGCGCCCGCGCGCAGACGGCGCAGTTCGATGCTCGTCCCGGCAGGGCAAGAGGGCCTCGTGTGGTAAACGCGCTTCTTCTTGCAGTCGTGATACGGCTGCCCAGCCTCCCACGCCGCCACGCCTTTCTCTATCTTCTCAAGCTTCGCCTGACTCACCATCTCAAGTCTCTCCCAGTCGTGACGCATGAACGCACGTCGGAGTCAGTATGCGCCCCTAGACGGGCGCTCCGGGGACGCTACGATGGAGCGCACTAGGAGGTGGGCATGCGCTCAGGCGTCTGGACTCGAACACTCGACACGTGGGACGAGTTCAAGTCTCGCGGGCGGCGCTATTGGTGGTTGTGGGTCCTCTTGCTCTTCGGTTCTGAGTTCTTCAGCGCAAGATTGTCCGCGGCCATCGATTGGGGCGTGGCACAAGTGAACGCCCCTACGTTGCTGTCGGACGCTGCACACCAGTTGGTTGCCCCAATTGGCTTGGCACTCGTTGTCGTTGTCGTGCTGCTAATTCATGCGTACTGGGACACGCGACCAAGTCGGTCGCACTTAGCTGGCATCGGGACGGTATCGACTGTAGATGATCCGGTGCGCTTGCAGGTGGTGAAGCTACAAGAGGAGATAGCTGCAGAACGCGCCAATGGTGCGCAAATGGCCGCTGAATTGGCCCGGGTGCGGTCAACGCTGAACTTCGCCCCGCCCTCCCCATATGCCACGAACATCCTACCGGCTCTTGATGTAGGCATGAGTGCCTCATGGCAGCCGCCAGAGCTGGAGGTTGGGCACAGAGCGAGTTGGTTGTTGGACACGTGGAAGAAGCAGGGTGATCCAAGGTGGCAAGTAGATCAAGCTCTGAGATCCGAGGCACGGCGCCAACTGATTGACGAACACAACGAGAGCGACCCCGTCCTGACGGGCGAATTCGTACAGGAGGTCGAACGGCTGAAGAACAACTTCCAGCAGGCGACCGCAGAACGGGATCAAGCACGACAGAACTTGGCCGCGCACTTGGTGATCGACAGGCTTCAGGTGCAGGTAAACAAGGGGTCTCGCCTAATGAAGGCAATTATCGAATCCGGCGACGAATGCGAGGCACCTCGTCGCGAGGAAGTTCGTCGGTGGGAGGAAAGAGCCACAAAGTTCCTTCGGAAGGAACTACCGTCTAGCTTGGCCGATTTTGGGCAACCCGATCCTTTGCCAGCGACCCAAACCGTAAGTTGGCGGATGTCCTTGGGCGAGCATGTTCACCTGCGTATCAAGAGACTGCTTCGGTATTGGACGGAGCAGGGAAAGCTCATCCAGTGATCACTATGCCGTCTCGGCCGTCAACTCCGCGTATCGAATGGGCTCCGCGTCAATGAGCCGCAGCA
Organism: Chloroflexota bacterium; assembly: GCA_003141955.1. Taxonomy (GTDB): domain Bacteria; phylum Chloroflexota; class Limnocylindria; order Limnocylindrales; family CSP1-4; genus Fen-1039. The sequence continues at coordinate 26,135 of PLOC01000026.1, read as the reverse complement.
GCGTGTCGCGGAAGAGGTATGCGTTCTCCCGGTTGTCGTACCGGAACGCGAACTCATCGAGGTAGGACTGAAGGTGCTTGGCGGACAGGTGATGGTAGGAACCGACTACGGATCGCTTGAACAGCGACCACACGGACTCAATCGTGTTCGTGTGAACGTCGGCCTGCACCCACTGTCCGATGCCGTGGTTCACGGACTCGTGGCGGGTGTCCCCATCGGCCAGTTCGTCGTAGACCTGAGCGGAGTCCGTGTAGATCGCCTCAGCGTCGGGTGCGACAGCGGCAGCGAGGAAGCTGTACACGTCGTGCTTGCGGACCTTGCCGGTGTGGTCGCTCATCCGAACGCGCACGTTCCCGCCGCGCTCGACGGCACCCAGCACGGTGACCTTCTCGGCAGGCGTCCGGCCGAAGTGAGTCTTAGTGCCGCCGATGAACGTCTCATCCGCCTCGATGATCCCGCGCAACTGCCTGGCGGTTTCGGAGGTCATGGTCTCGCGGATGCGATGGCAGAGGTACCAGGCGGTCTTGTACGAGACGCCAAGCATCCGCTTGAGTTGGTTCGCGCTGATCCCCTTCTTGGACTCGCCCATGACGTAGGCCGCGAGGAACCACTTGGAGAGCGGCAGGTGGGAGTCGTTGAAGATCGTGCCAGCCGTGACGCTGAACTGATACCGGCAGGCGTCGCAGTCGAACTGGTGGCGGGCCTTGATCCGACTGATCTTGGCGGACTTGCAACGCGGGCAGCGCACACCTTCGGGCCAGCGCAACTCTTCCAGATAGTCGCGGCACTTGTCCTCGCTGTTGAACGACTCGATCAGGTCAACGAGGTTGATTTCCTGAGTGAAGGTAGGTTGGCGTGACATCTCAGAAACCCAAACCGCCGAAGAAGGCGCACGAACTGACGACCGAAGAAGCCATGTCCAAACTCTTCCACCCGGACGTGATCGAGTATGCGAAGAAGCACGCCCGAGAGGCTGAGTCGAAGGGTCCGAGGTCTGAGCGGTCGTCCATGCCATGACAGTAGCATGTTCGGGGCCTTGTGTCAAGTATACAACCCCGGACATGTCAAGAGGGCGGCGAGCGGCGGAGCACCGGCCATGCAGGCCCGATCGATCTCGAGCGGGTCGACCCGGGCGCGAAACGGCGCCCCGCGCCCCACGCCGGAGCCGCCGATCGTCGTTGTGCGTTCGATACCGCAGGCGACCACCCCAGGCGAGCTTGCGCGTTGTCCGATCCCTGGCTCACACTTCCCGATCTACGGATGCGGAGGAACGATCCCTTGGATGACGTGACGCCTCAGCCCGGCCGGCCTGCGGTGCAGCCAGGCGGAGCCGTCGGTCCGCCCCGGGCCGGGCCACCGGGCGGGCCTGACGCACCGAGCCTGCGAACACGCCTGTGGGCGATGGCGCAGGCGTCGCTCCCGCGGGGCGCCCTGATCCTGTCGTCGGTCACGGCCGTCGGCGTGATCCTGGGCCTGCTCGAAACCAAGGTGCTGGCGCACTTCTTCGGCGCCGGAACCGATACCGACGCCTTCTACGCGGCCCAGGTGCTCCCCAGCTTGGTGCTCGAGGTCTTGGTCGTGGGCGGTGTCAGCGCCTCGTTCGTGCCGCTCTTCGTGGGCCTTCGAGACGAGGACCGGGCCGATGCAATGGCGTTCGGGCGAACCCTCCTGACCCTGGCGATCCTGGCGATGACGGCAGCGACGGTGGTCATGACCGTCTTCGCTCCGCAGTGCGTGTCGTTCGTAGCGCCGGGGTTCAGCGGCCAGCAACGGGACGAGTGCATCAGCCTGTTCCGGATCCTGAGCGTCACCCAGATCATCTTTGCCGCGACGTGGATCCTGGGCGAGATCCTGATCGCGGAGAAGCGCTGGCTCACGTACGCCATCGCGCCCCTTATGTGGTCGGGCGGGATCATCGCCGGCACGTTGGTGCTGCAGGATCAGCTCGGCATCTACGCGTCGGCGATCGGCGCAGTGGCGGGAGCGGTCGCCTATCTCGGAATCCGCCTGTTCGGGGTCTTCCGGGCCGGCTTCCAGCCCTGGCCGAGTCTCAACCTTCGGGCGAAAGGCCTCCGGCAATATGCCTGGCTGATGCTGCCCAAGATGCTGAGCCAGCCGCTCGAATCGTCGGTCATCGTGCTCTACTTCACCGCCCTCGCATCAACCCTCCAGACCGGGTCCGTTGCCGACCTCACCTGGGCCCGCAAATTCCAGACGAATCCCGAGCTGGTGATCGGCGCCCAGTTCGCCATCGCGGCCTTCCCCGCCCTCGCGGCCGCCGCGGACCTGGGCGATCGACGCGCCTTCCGGCGGATCTTCAGCAGAAATCTGGCGACGATTGCCGTGCTGTCGACCGGCGTCGCCGTGGGCCTGCTGGCGCTGGGCTGGCTCGCCGTCCGGATCGTGCTGGCCGGCGGAGCCTTCGACGCCGAAGACGTCAGCATCACGACGATTCTCGTCGCCGTGTTCGCCGTCTCGATTCCGCTGGAGAGCGTGGTCGAGCTACTGGCCCGTGCCATCTACGCCACCAAGAACACGCTGATACCCACGCTGGCCTCACTGGCCAGCTTCGTCGCCCTGTTCATCACGGCCCAGGGCCTGGCCCCGACAGCGGGCCTGGTGGCGATCCCGGCCGCATACGGCGTGGGGCAGGGCGTCAAGCTCGTGATCCTCGCCCTTGCGCTCGCTCCGAGGATGGATCGAATCGGCCGGCCCGTGCCGGCGCCCGCGTGGACACCCCCGCGCGTGCAGGTTCGCCTGGCGGAGAGCCAGTTGGGCCGCGCGTATGCGAGCCCGGGCATTGGACGCGTCCCGAAGATAGCGTTGGGCGCGGCGGTCACAGCCTGCCTGGCCGTGGCGGGCCTCTACACTGCGACCCAGGCCCTAAATGGAGCGAGCTTTGGCTACGCGCCTGTGGTCACCGCCAGGCCGCGGGTGCAGCCCACCGAAGACCTCGCCATCGCGACGCCGGCGCCCTCGGGAATAGCGGCCGCGACCGCGACCGCCACCACGGGCGCGACGCAGGCGACGACCGCGGCTCCGTCAGGACCGACGGCCTCTCCAACCCCTCCCGGCCAGTTCGCGATGGATCTGTATCAGCCGGGCGACTTCATCGGGGAGCTGAAGGACATCTGGTGCATTCCGGCGGCGATGCAGACCATGGAGAACATCATGAACGCCGGTGCCGACACGTCCGAACAAACGCAGGCCTATCTGTACGACCTGGCCAACTCGATCTCAGAAGCCCGCAACGGCAGCCCGAATCCGGAGGGCCTTTCGGGGGGCCTGCAGCAGGGCGGCTACGGCAACTACGCGATCCAGATCAAACCGACGATGGCGGCCGCGATCAAGTACGTCGTCAAGCAGATCCGGCTGACGAACCGGCCGGCCGCGCTCTTCGTCTGGTACGGCTGGCACACCTGGGTCGTTTCGGGATTCGTCGCCTCGGCGGATCCGGCGCTGACGGACAACTACACCGTTCTCTCCCTCTACATCGAGGACGTCTGGTACAACCGGCACTCCACGCTGTGGAACAAGACCAGAGGTGGCTACTCGCGTCCGCCCGACTCGCTGGTGCCGTACGACCTGCTGTCGCAGGACTACAAGAAATGGGATCAGGCGGTCTACTACGCAGGCAAGCAGAACCAGTACGTGTTTGCGGTCCCACTCCCGTAGCTGGCGATCGCCGGCGAGGCGCCCCCGGCGCGACACAGTTGACGCGCCTGCCACGCTGAAGACTCACCTGGAGGAGCAACCTATGGGCGTCCCGCCCCGCCGTGTCTACGAGATCCTGATTCGCACCACGCCGGAGCGACTCTGGCGCGCCCTCACCGACCCGGCAGATACGCAGCTCTATTACTACGGCACCAAGGTCCAGTCCGACTGGAAGCCCGGCTCCCGCCTGGTGTACCTCGACGGCGACCAGGTTTCGCTCGACTGCAAGATCCTCGAGATCGAGGCGCCTCATCGGCTGGTCCACACGTTCACGATGGTCTACGACACGGAGATGGCGGCCGAGCGACCCTCGCGCGTCTCCTGGGTGATCGAGAAGCAGGGCCCGCTCTGCCGGCTGACCCTGGTCCACGACGACTTCGAGGGCGAGACGAAGACCTACCACGAGGTCGAGCACGGATGGCCCGACATCCTCTCGAGCCTCAAGACCCTGCTCGAAACCGGCGAGCCGCTCCACGTCGGCGAGGAAGCGGAGATGCCCGCGTAGGCGAGTCAACCGCGAGATACACGTCGGGGTCGCGGCGTGAGCCACGGCCCCGACTTCCGTGTTCGGTTCGGGTAGAGTGGCACGGTTAGCCGGCCGGGAGGTTGATCAGAAACCGGAGGGAGCGATGCCTGGCGATCTGTTCGAGCGGGCCACCATCGAGACGCCTGCCGTCGCCGTCTCTGAGATGGAGGTGGCCTCTCACGACCGAGGGTACGGCGGCGTAGCGGTCCTTCTCGCCATCGCCGCGGTCGTGGCCGCGATCATCGGTGCGCGCGCCTCGATGGTCTCCAGCAGTGCCAACGACTCGTGGCAGTCGGCCCTGCGCACCGAGGTCAAGCGCTCCGCCGCCGCGATGAACGACGTGCAAACGCTCTACCAGAGCGACCTTCCGACGGCCGTCGAGGTTCTCAAGGCGAGGATCCTGGCGAAGGAGATGCAGGCCGCCGAACCGGGCCAGAGCCCGGCCGTCCAGCAGGCGCTCGAGATCGAGGCCGGCGTCCAGAGCCAGCTCGCAGTCTCCCTCTCGTCCGGCGCCCAGCTGCCCAGCGACCCGGCCTATGCCCTGCCGTCGGGAGGCTACGACCTGGGCAAACGCCTGGCCGACATCCGATCTGAGAACGCCGGGCTGGTGGCCCTCGATCCGGACGGCCTGCAGGCCACGGGCGACGGGCTGGCCCAGAAGGCGCTGCTCATGACCCTGGCCCTGATACCGACGAGCCTGGCCGCCCTGCTCGGCGTCCTGGCTCAACCGCTGCGGCGCCACCGCACCGCGCTGCTGGGGAGTGGCGTCGTCGCGCTGGCGATCGGCGTGGTCATGGCGATCGGCGTGGAGGTGCTGGCATGATCTCCCCGGACGCAGCCGCCGACCTGCAGGCCGAGCGACGCTTCGATCTCGTGGCCGCCTTGCTGATCGGCGTGATCGCCATGCTGGCCGCGGTGCTGGCGGTCATCCAGATCGAGACCGCGCAGGCGGCCGGCCGCGCCCAGGTCGAGGCGGCGCGTCTGACGGCCGATCTTTCGGCCCGCCTGGAGGTCAGCGACACGGCCCAGGGCCAGGTTGTCGTCGAGCAGCAGGAAGCCCTGGCGCTGGCGATCCAGGGTACGGATCGCGCGATCGCCGGGCTGCAGCACAACGACAACGGGTCGATCGCAGTGGGCGAGGCAGAGCACCAGGCTGGGGCCGATCTCGGAGGCGCCCTGACCGCCACGTCCGCCACGAGCGGCGGCGCACCGCTCGACTCCTACACCTCCAGCCTGTTGACGGCCACCATAGGGCAGCTGGTCGCCGAGGTGAACGAGCAGAACCGGCAGGTGGACCTGGCCAACGACGCCGGCGCGCGCAACTCCAGGTCGATCCTGGGGCTGTCGTTCCTGGCCCTGGCCGGCGTTCTGACCGGCCTGGCGGCGGTGCTGCGAGAAGGCCGCGCCGGCTGGATCGCACTGCTGGCAGCAGTCGCCATGGCGGGCGCGGCCGGACTCATGGCGGTCCTGGCGGTGATCTGAGCCCGGGCCCTGCCCAAAGCGAGCCCGGCGGTACACTCGCCAGGGCGGTCTGCCCTGGCCTGGAGAGCGAGAGGCGCGACGTGAGCGACAGCACCGGGGCGTACAAGTACGGTGTTCTGGGCGCGGGACGCCAGGGAACCGCGGCGGCGTTCGACCTGGCGGTCCGCGGCGAAGCCGCGTCCATCGTGCTGGCGGACCTGGACGGGGCGCGAGCCGCTGTCGCGGCGGCACGGGTCAACCGGCTGGCGGGCACTGCCATCGCAACGGGTGCGACCCTTGACGCCGCCGACTCCCCCGCCGTGCTGGAGTTCCTGCGTCCGCTCGACGCCGCCATCGGGGCCATCAGCTACAAGCTGAACCTCCGCTTCACGGAGGCGGCGATCGAAGCCGGGACCGACTGGTGCGACCTGGGCGGCAACACCTCCGTCGTGCTCGGCCAGCTGGCCCTCGACGCACGTGCGAAGAAGGCCGGCGTCCGGATCGTGCCCGACTGCGGCGAGGCGCCGGGCCTCGCCAGCAACCTGATGGCCTATGCCATGTCTCTGCTCGACGAGCCCGAGGATCTCGTGCTGCTCGACGGCGGCCTGCCGCTTCACCCGAGTCCGCCATGGAACTATCGCCTGACCTTCTCGATGGACGGGCTCACGAACGAGTACGCCGGCGGCAGCACCTACATCCGCGACGGCAAGCCGGTCGAGGTCGCCTCATTCGAGCCGGCCGAGTACGAGCTGGTCGACCTGGGCGAGCCGGTCGGCATGCTCGAGGCGTTCTCGACCGGCGGCGCCTCCACCACTCCGTGGACGCTGGGCAAGCGGCTGCGCTCGATGCGCAACAAGGTGGTCCGATATCCGGGCCACGTCGTCGTCTGGAAGGGCTTCATGGATGCGGGCCTCTTCTCCGAGGAGCCGATCCGCGTCGGCGACCAGGAGGTCGTGCCGCGCCAGGTCTTCCACGCCCTGATCGAGCCGCAGATCCGCGCCGATGAGACCGTCGACGACATCGTCATCGCCCACGTCATCGTGACCGGCCGCAAGGCCGGGCAGCCGACCCGCGCCGTCGTCGACATGCGGGTCGTTCGCGACCGCAAGCTCGGCTTCTCCGCCATGGAGGAGACGACAGGCTGGCATGCCGCCATCGTCGCCCACCTCATGGCCCGGGGCCGGATCGCCACCGGCGCGGCCCCGGTGGAGCTCGCCACGGATAGCGCCGAGATCGTGGCGGAGTTGCGCGCCCGGGGCTTCCCGGTCACGGAATGGGTCGAACCGATCGCGCCGGCCGAGCTGGTCGACTAAGCCCGGCTCGGCCGCGGCGCCGGCCGAGCTCCCGCGCCCGGCGATCTGTCAGTGGCGGAACGACGTCGCGAGCGCCTTATCGATCGGCTCCGCCTGATGCTCCAGCTCCGGCAGCAGCCGCTCCAGGTCGGCCAGGAAGAGGCCGGCCAGGTCGTGGGAGAAGCCGTTTCGGACGACGATGCGCAGGACCGCCAGGTCCTCGCGATCGGCCGGGAACGTGTAAGCGGGCACCTGCCAGCCGCGCTCGCGCAGCCGCCGCGAAACATCGAACACCGTGAAGTTGTCGATCCCCGCCTTGACGCGGAACGCCACCACGGGCAACTGGCTGCCGTCGGTGATCAGCTCGAACGGGCCCAGCTCGGCCAGCTTCGCGGCGATGCCGCAGGCCACGTCGCGGCAGACGGTGTGGACCAGTCGATACCCCTCGCGCCCGAGGCGCAGGAACATGTAGTACTGGGCCACGATCTGGGCGCCGGGACGCGAGAAGTTGAGGGCGAAGGTCGGCATGTCGCCGCCCAGGTAGTTGACGTGGTAGACGAGCTCCTCGGGCAGCGCCGCTTCGTCGCGCCAGAGGACCCACCCCACGCCCGGGAAGACCAGGCCGTACTTGTGGCCCGAGGTGTTGATGCTGGCGACGCGCGGGATGCGGAAGTCCCACGGCAGGTCCGGGTCCAGGAACGGCGCGATCATCCCGCCCGATGCGCCATCGACGTGGATCGGGACGTCCAGCCCGGTGCGCTCCTGGAGGCGGTCGAGAGCGGCCGCGATCTCCGCCACGGGCTCGTAGCTGCCGTCGAAGGTCGAGCCCAGCACCGCCACGACGCCAATCGTGTTCTCGTCGACCAGCTTCACCGCCTCCTCGCCGGTGAGGTGGAAACGGTCGCCGGCCATCGGCACCTGCCGCGGCTCGACCTCGAAGTAGTTGGCGAACTTCTCCCAGCAGACCTGGACGTTGATGCCCATGACGAGGTTCGGCTTGGCGGTCGACTTGCCGGCCGCCCGACGCCTCTGCTGCCAGCGGCGCTTCAGGGCCAGGCCGCCGAGCATGCACGCCTCGGACGACCCGACAGTCGAGCAGCCGGGGGCCTTGCTCGGATCCGGTGCGTTCCACAGGTCTGCCAGCATCGAGACGCAGCGGTGCTCCATCTCGGCCGTCTGCGGATACTCGTCCTTGTCGATCATGTTCTTGGGCAGGCACTCGGCCATCAGCATGCCCACCTCCGGCTCCATCCACGTGGTCACGAAAGTGGCCAGGTTCTGGCGGGCGTTGCCGTCGAGCATCAGCTCGTCGTGGATGATCTGGTAGGCCGCGCTGGAGGACATCTCGCCGTCGGGCAGCCGCCTGGCGGGAATGGGCGCCATGACGGAACCCTGCGCGAAGAGCGGGTTGACCGAAAGATGCTCGGCGCCGCGCCGTCGACGGTGGCTCGAACCCAACATCGGAGGATCCTCCCTTGTCGCGCATCTGGGGCGCGGCGCCGCGATCGCTTGCCGGAGCGTCCGGCCCTGCTCTTGGGCAACTCTAGCGGCCCGCGCGGATACCATGGCGCAATGCCAGAGACGATCCCGGCCGCCGAGCCGGCTTCCGCTACCGCCGCCTCGGCCGTCGCGGCCGCCCCACGCCGGTCGTTGTGGCGCCACGCCGACTACATGAAGCTCTGGCTGGCCGCGACCGTCAGCCTGATGGGCAGCCAGGTCAGCCAGCTGGCGATCCCGTTCATCGCGGCTGTCGTCCTGGACTCGAGCCCGCTCGAAGTGGCACTGCTCGGCACCGTCGAGATGGCGCCGTTCCTGCTCTTCGCGCTGCCGGCCGGGGCCTGGCTGGATCGGGTCCGCCGCCGGCCGGTGCTGATCGCCGGCGACTTCGGCCGGGGCCTGGCGCTGCTCTCGATCCCGATCGCCTATGCCGCGGGCGGCCTGACGATCTGGCAGCTCTACGCCGTCGGCTTCATCACCGGATCCCTGACGGTCCTGTTCGACGTGGCCGACCAGTCCTACCTGCCGGCTCTGCTGGGACCCGATAATCTCGTCGAAGGCAACGCCAAGCTGTCGGTGCCGCAAGCGGCGGCCCAGATCGTCGGTCCCGGTTTCGCTGGCGGACTTATCGGACTGGTGGGCGCACCGTTCGCCGTCATCGCCGACGCGATCAGCTTCTTCGCGTCGGGCGGGCTCATATCGCTCATCCGCAAGCACGAGTCGAAGCCTGAGCGGCTGGTCGACACGAGCCTGCGCCAGGAGATCACCGAGGGCCTGCGATACGTGCTTGGCAACCGCTACCTGCGCATGATCGCCGGGTCCACCGCGACCTCGAACCTGGGCACGAGCATGGCCTTCTCGGTCTTCCCCATCTTCGCCTACCGTGAACTGGGCTTGAGCGTGACGCTCGTCGGGATCGTCTTCGGGCTGGGTGCCCTGGGCGTCCTGCTGGGCGCCCTAGTCTCGGCCGGCCTCTCCAAGACGATCGGCGTCGGGCCGGCGATCGTCGTCTCGATGTTTGTCGGCGGACCGGCCACGGTCCTCATCGGGCTTATGCCGTCGAACGCGCCCGTGGCCGCCGCCCTGCTCTTCTGCTCGGTGTTCCTGACCGGCCTGACCGCAGTTGTCTACAACGTCAACCAGGTGAGCTTCCGCCAGGCGATCACGCCGCTCAACATGCAGGGCCGCATGAACGCGACCATGCGCTTCGTGGTCTGGGGCACGCTGCCGATCGGCTCGCTCCTCGGCGGCGTGCTGGCATCGTTCCTGCCCGTCCGGACGACGATCCTGGTCGGCGCCGCGGTCGCCTCGGCCGCCTTCCTGTGGGTCCTCGTGTCGCCCGTTCGGTCTCTGCGCGTTATCCCGAGCGACGGGACTTCGCCGGCCGAGTGACGGCCGACTGCCGATCTGGCCCGGTGGTGGTCCGAAATGCCGCTCCGAAACGGATATCGGAGCGAGAGATGAGACAGCCTGCCCGGTTCAGACCCGGACGCCGGTGCGCCGCGTAATCCCTGTGAACCCTCATTGGAGGGAAACAGAGTCCCGGAAGGAAACCATGCGTCCAACCAATCGATTCATCTCGCTCGCGGGGGTTGCGACCGCCGCTCTCCTCTTCGTCGCCGCCTGCACCTCGGCCGCTGCCACGCCCGTGGCCTCCGTCCTGGGCGCGACGGCGACTCCCACCATGGCGGCGGCGACCAGCCCGGCCGCCATGAGCCTCACGGTCGGCGTCACGAACGATCCCACGCTGGGTGCGTACCTCACCGGCCAGAACGGGATGACGCTCTACATCTTCAAGAACGACACGCCGGACAGCTCCACCTGCACAGGAACCTGTTCGACGAACTGGCCTGCGCTGACCGTTCCCGCCAGCACGGTGATCACCCCGCCGACCGGCGCGACCGGGACGTTCAGCCTGATCACGCGGCCCGACGGAACGACTCAGGTGGCGTACGACCACCAGCCGCTCTACTACTACGCGGGCGATTCCGCGGCCGGTGACACGACCGGCCAGGGCCTCTCGGGCAAGTGGTTCGTCGCGCCGCTGATCACGAGCGGCGCCTCGGCCTCGCCGGCTGCGGCCACGTCCATGCCCGCGGCCTCTGCCAGTACGAACACCGGGTACTGATTCGCAGGCGGCCGCGCCGCCGGAACCACCGCTCGAACCCGTCGGCCGCAAGGCCGGCGGGTTCTTCATTCACGGAATGCTCACGTCGTGCCGCTCGTGGGCCTGGCTGATCTCTTCCGGTGTGAGCGTCGACACGTCCACCCAGCGAACAAGGGTCCAGTGGTTTCCAACCGGGCAGCGCTGGAAGCGCACTCGACCTAGCCTGACGGCCTTGAGCGACGCTCCGGGCACGACAGTCGAGGTGAACAGGTGCCCGGCACGGCAGCGTGCGATCCGCTCGAAGCGATCGCCAGAACGCGCGCCTGCCACAAGCAGAACTACGACGACGACCACCGGGATCGCCAACCCCAGAGCCAACCCGTACATCTCAACCGTCTCCGAGCTACACGACATCAACCCGTCGGGAAAGGCTACGCCCAGGATGCGAAAGCCGCCCGGGCCGACGGCTCAGGGGAGCAGGACTCTCGCAAACGCCTCGGCGATGGCGCGATACCCCCGGGCGTTGGCGTGAGGGTCGGGGCCAAGCGGCGGCGGCGAACCGGCCCAGGTCCACTCGTGGATCCGGGCCACGTTGAGCGGGACCGGACCGAAGCCCTCCAGCATCACCATCGTCTCGAAATCGGATGTGGCGAAGGCGCCCTCGACATCCGCGACACCGAGCCCGGCGGCGGTGTACATGGCAGTCAGGCCGGCATTGATGGGCAGCACGCCCTGGTACACCGACGTCCTGGCCAGATCCTGTCCGTCGGGCCCATTCACCCAGTCCGCCAGGAACGGATCGTAGATCGTCATTCCGACGATCGGCGTGTCCGGCCCGGCGGCTTCCCGGAGCGTCTCCAGGATGCCGGGCAGGTTCCGTGCGACCGCCTCCAGGCCCGGCGCAATGCCCGCCAGGTCACGGGTCGGGAAGTCGTTGAAGCCTATGTCGAGGGTCACGAAGGCGACCTCGCCTCGATGGCTTCGCAGGAAGCTGGCCGCTTCAGCGAGTTGATTTCCCTGGGGGTAGGCAAACAGGCTGCCGTCCAGCATCGTAGCGGTCGACTCGCCCGGGTAGCCGAGCTTCACGACGCGAAGACCCGGCAGCCGCTCGTGGGCGAGCGCGACCAGCTGATCCGAGTAGCCCTCGTCGGTCCGGAACTGGAGGTGCTCTGGACCGATCGGCTGAACCCCGGTCGAGAGCGAGTCGCCCAACGACAGGTAGTAGCGCGGTTCTTGTCGGCCCGAGGTGAGATGCCGGCGTGAACTACCCAAATCAGGATCTCCAGATCTGTTGCGGCCGAGCCTAGCAGTCGGGGGCGGAGACGGGTGTCGGCTGCATGACAGCGCTGCCCGGGAACGCGGACGCGTTCGAGCGGCCATACTTTCAGACATGACGACAGCCCCCGGGCAGGACACTCTCGGCCGCCCCACTCGGCCGCTGCCCGTCTCCCACCTCGTGCGAATCTCGCTCTACTGGCTGGGCATCTCGACGGTCTGGAGCGGGATCGTGGACATCGTGAACGGGCGCCTGCAGTTCACCGGGCTCGTCCCCAAGGGCAGCGAAGGCATCGGTGCGTTCGAGATCTCCCTTCTTGGAATGGTGATCGCGATCGTCGTCCAGCCGACCGTCGGCACCATCAGCGACTACACCATCAGCCGCTGGGGACGCCGCAAGCCATACATCTTCGTCGGCTCCGCCCTGGACGTGATCTTCCTCGCGGGCGTGGCCACCTCCAACTCGGTGGCGGCCATCGCGGCCTTCGTGGCCCTGCTCCAGTTCAGCTCCAACTTCTCCCAGGGTCCCTTCCAAGGCTACGTGCCGGATCTCGTCCCGGCCAAGCAGGTTGGGCTCGCCTCGGGCCTGATCGGCCTGTTCCAGGCGTTGGGCAATATCACCGGCTACGTGATCGCTGCCCTCGCCGTGACGCTGAGCTCCGTCGACCCCAACGCCTTCCTCTACGGGACGCTGGCCCTCGGCGTCGTCGAGTTCACGTCAATGCTCGGCGTCGTCCTCCGGGTCCACGAAGGCGACCGCGTCAAGTCGCGCAACGGCCGCTCGTGGCTGTCGATCGCGGCCGAGGCGTGGGGCTCAGACCTCCTGCGCGAGACCAGCTTCCTGTGGCTCGTGGGCTCGCGGTTCTTCGTCCTGGCCGGGGCCGCCTTCTTCCCAGCCTTCAGCACCTTCTACCTCGCCCAGGTCTTCGGCATGGACGCCTCGAACACTGGTGAGACCAAGCTCATCCTCCTGGGCGTCGTGGCCTCCTGCCTGACGCTGGCCGTGCTGCCGGCCAGCCGGCTGTCGGACCACATCGGCCGCAAGCCGGTCATATACGGATCGTGCGCCCTGGGCGGCGTCGGGCTGACCATCGGGGCTTTCGCCCCGATCCTGCCGGTGGCGATTCTCGGCGCCAGCCTGTTCGCGGCCTCGGCCGGCGCCTTCCTGGCCGTCGACTGGGCGCTCATGAGCGAACTCGTCCCAAAGGCATCCACGGGACGCTACATGGGCATTTCGAATGTGGCCACGGCCTCGGCCGGGACGTTCACCCTCGCAATCGGCGGAGCCGTGGTCATGGATAACGTCAACCGCTGGCTCGGCTACGGAACCGGACCTCGAGCGGCGCTTCTGCTGGGGGTTGTGTGCTACGTCGTGGGAGCGCTTCTGCTTCTCCCGGTCGAGGAGCCGCGCCGCGAGGGGATCGTCGAGAAGCCCGAGCCGGCGGGGACTCAGGTCTGAAGGCTTCCCGCCGAGCCGTCACCCGCCGGCGGGCGGCGCGGGCGAGCCGGGCGCGCTGTAACCTCTCCAATCGTGGAGAAAGCCAGGGCCGAAGAGGTATCAGGATCCGGCCAGGGCCTCGGCCAGAGCCTGCTTCCGCTCGAACCCCAATTCCGCGAACGGGTCTGGGGCGGGCAGCGTCTGCGCGCCTCCGATCCGCCGATCGGTGAGGCCTGGATCGCCTTTGGGGATAGCGTCGTCGCAACGGGTCCGCTGGCGGGGCGCAGCCTGGCCGGTCTGGCCGCGGAACACGGCCCGGCGCTGCTGGGTTCGTCCGTCCACGGCCGCTACGGCCGGCGCTTCCCGCTTCTGGCCAAGCTCCTCGACTGCGCCGACTGGCTGTCGGTCCAGGTCCATCCCACCGACGAGCAGGCCAGGCGCATGGTGGGTCCCGAGGAGTTCGGCAAGACCGAAGCCTGGTTCTTCCTCCAGACCACCCCGGACGCCCGAATCCTGCTCGGAGTCAGGCCCGGGACGACGGCCGTCGAGCTGGCGACCGCGATCCGCGAAGGGCGGGTCGCCGAGGTTGCCGCGACGGTGCCGGTGCACGGCGGCGAGGCGGTGCTCATTCCCGCCGGAACGCTGCACGCGCTGGGCCCCGGACTGCTCCTGTACGAGATCCAGCAGGAGAGCGACACGACGTATCGCGCCTACGACTGGGGCCGGCCGCAGTCGACGGGGCGCAAGCTGCACATCGAGGAGTCCGTCGAGGTGACCACGACCGACGGACCGGGCGAGCCGACCTCACCTGTCGTCGCCGGCGCCACGGGAACGGCCGACGCCATCGACTGCCCCTACTTCGACCTGGACCTCGCCCGCATTGGGGCCACTCCCCTGCCTCTGGACACGGGCGGGCGCAGCTTCCACATCTTGACTGCGATCGAGGGGGTGGCCGAGATCGAGGCCGGAGCCGAGGTCGCCCGACTGGAGCGGTTCGAAACGGCGCTCGTGGCCGGAGCGACCGGCACCTATCGCGTCCGCGCGGCCACGGGCTCGGCCACGCTGCTGAAGGCGTCCGTCCCCGTCTGACCCGGCGGGCCCGTTCACTCTGCGACGAGGCCCGATCCGTCGCATCATGGACCCACCGCGAGCGGCTCTCACCGCGACTACCTCTGGAGGCCGAAATGAAGGTCGGGCTGCTGATCCCGCAGGGCTGGAAGTACGAGTACAACGGCTGGGACCCGGCCGCGGCGTGGGCCCGCACTCTGGAGCTGGCGCGCCAGTCCGAAGAGCTGGGGTTCGAGTCGGAGTGGGTCTTCGACCACTTCCACACCGTCCCGGACCCGCTCGACGAGATCACTTTCGAGTCGTTCACCACGCTCACCGCGATGGCGATGGTGACTTCACGCGTGCGCCTCGGTCACATGGTCATCTGCACGGGCTTCCGCAACCCGGCGGTCGTCGCCAAGCTCGCTTCCACTCTCGACGTGGTCAGCGGCGGCCGCTTCGAGGTCGGGATCGGCGGAGGTTGGAAGGAAGACGAGTGGCTGGCGTACGGCTACGGCTTCCCGCCGATAGGCGACCGGCTCGGCGCGCTGCGCGACGCGCTCGAGATCATCACGCGGATGCTCGCCCCCGGCCACGCCACGTATGAGGGCAAGTACGCCAGCGTCAAGGACGCGATCAACGTTCCGAAGGGCATCCAGAAGCCGCGACCGCCGATCGTCGTCGGCGGCAACGGCCCCGAGGTCACCTTCCGGCTGGCCGCCCGCTTCGCCGACGAGCTGAACCTGGTTTTCATCGGGACGGAGAAGGCGGCCGAGCTGATGAAGATCGCCCGCCAGAGGTGCGAGGAGATCGGGCGCGACCCGGCCACTCTCCGCCTATCGCTCTACTGCGCCGACGAAGACTCCCGAACTCCGGGCGAGCAGCGTGTCGACTTCATCGGCCGCTGCGCCGAGATCGGGCTGGACCGGCTCGTTGCCTTCCCGACCGTCGACCAGCCAACGCGCGAGGCGCAGGCCGCCTTTGCCGCGGACTGCCGGGCCGCGGGCGTCACGCTGGCGGACTAGCCTTCCGCCTGGCTTCTCGCCGGCCGAACGGGGCCCGATCCGGCGCCCGTCCGCTCGACCGCGGCCGCGATCTCCGACAGATCGGCGACGGTGAGAGTCACGGCGCCGCCGTCGAGCCAGCCGTCGACCTGCTCGGGAGACCGGGCCCCCACGATCGCGCCGGAAACGCCCGGCCAGGCCAAGGCCCAGGCCACGGCAACCGCCGAGACCGTCGTTCCGTGGCGCCCGGCAATCGGCCGCAGGGCGTCGCGCAGGGCCACGTTGCGCGATAGGGCCGGTTCGTTGAAGTTGCCCGCCTGTCGCCGCCAGTCGTCCTCCGCCATGGCGGCCACGCGCGCAGGAGAAAACGAGGCGGTAAGAATCCCGGAGGCCATCGGGCTGTAGACGATCACACCCGTCCCGTGGGCGGCGGCCCATGGGATCACGTCCGAGGCCGAATCGCGGGCGATCAACGAGAACGGCGGCTGCAGGGAGTCGACGTGGCGGACCCGCTCGCAGCGCTCCAGCAGCTCGACGCCGTAGTTGCTCACGCCGATGGCTCCGACCTTGCCTTCGTCCACGAAGCGGCTCAGCTCGCCCCAGGACTCTTCGACGGGGACGCCGTAGTCGTCCGGCCAGTGAATCTGGAACAGGTCTATGCGCTGGACGCCGAGGCGGCGCAGCGAGGCTTCGCACTCGCGCCGGAGCGAAGCCGGTTCCGAGATCCGCTTTGCCGGAGTGCGGGGATTCTGCGGATCCCAGACCAGGGCGCACTTGGTGAACACGAGAGGGCGGTCCGAGGCAGGAATGCGCGCCAGGGCTCGACCGACGACTTCCTCGGAGTGGCCGAGGCCGTATACGCCGGCCGTGTCCACCCAGTTCACGCCTTTGCTTACGGCGTGGACTATCGCCCGGATCGAGTCGTCGTCGTCCTGCGGTCCCCAGCCGAAGGCCCAGCCCCCACCGCCGACCGCCCAGGCTCCGAAGCCGACCGTCGTGATCTCAATTCCGCTGGTCCCGAGCTTGCGGACGTTCATGTCTGGTCTCCTCCGGTGGTGCAACCGCGATGCTTTCGCTCATTGTGCCGCTTCGGGGCTGGAAGACGGCGCCCCGTTGAAGACGGCAGCCGGCCGCCTCGCGTACCCTCTTGTCGATGAGCAATCGCAGAAGCGCCGGCATCGTGCTGTACCGCCTCCGCCAGGGGCGCATCGAGGTCCTGCTCGCCCATCCGGGCGGCCCGTTCTTCGGCCGTGCAGACGCCGGCAACTGGTCGATCCCCAAGGGCGAGCCGAGCCCGGACGAAGTCGACATGGAAGTCACGGCCAGGCGTGAGTTCGAGGAGGAAACCGGCCATCGGGTTCCCGCCGGGCCCCTGGTCGATCTCGGCACGGTGAAGCAGAAGGGCGGCAAGGTCGTCTATGCCTGGGCTGCCGAAGGGGACCTGGACCCCGCGAAGGCGACGAGCAACACGTTCTCGTTCGAATGGCCGCCATTCTCCGGCCGGATGAAGACCTACCCCGAGATCGATCGAGTCGAATGGTTCGCGCCCGAGGAAGCCAGGCGCCGGATCAAGCAGGCTCAGGCGCCTCTGCTGGACCGGCTGGAGGTCGCCGTGGCGAAGCCGGGCGCGTCGGGCGCACCGGGCGACCCCTAAACGCCTGGCGACGGCACCACGGCCCGGTGACGAGCCACGGTGCCCCTTGTCCTGAACCACCCGGCCGCGACGCTATGGCTTGCCTAGGGCCGCAGCCAGGAGATGCTGGGCCACTGCTCCTCCGGTTTGGTCTCGGGGGCGGATGCAATCGCGAACGGCGCGTCGGGCGCACCGGCCATTTCGTCCGAGACCGCGGCCACCGCCGGAGTCCGGGCCTGGACCGACGCGGTGAGGCGAAGCCTTCGTCGTCTTGGAGATCCGCCGATTGCGCGGACGGCCTTGCGGACGGCCGCCTCGCGGGCGATGGCGCGATTCCGTCGCCACGCACCGACCTCGCGCACGGGGACATCGATCAACTCGGGCTTCACCTCGATGGCGACCTGACGGCGCGCTCTCTTCGACGGCTTCTTGACCGCCTCGACCGACACAGACTCGTGCGGCCCTTCGGTCGTCGCGCCGATCGACGGCGCCTCGTCGCGGGCGCC
Source organism: Chloroflexota bacterium (assembly GCA_003141955.1). GTDB lineage: Bacteria > Chloroflexota > Limnocylindria > Limnocylindrales > CSP1-4 > Fen-1039. Next base: position 8,635 of record PLOC01000026.1, on the reverse strand, counting down.
GGGGATCGTCATGACCCGAAGGGCATCGAGCCGGGCGACGACTCGAAGCGCCTCTTCGACCTCGCCGGCTCGGACGTCGCCCTCCGCCACTGCCCGATCCATCCGGAGCCGGCGTTCCTCCGGATTCAACTCGATCAGATCATCCAGGACCTTCTGGCGCCGCGCCTCTCGCGCGGCTCGATTCCAAAACACTTGTCTGCTCCTGCCGCTGGCGTTGGGACGAACGGCCAAACGAGAAGGGGAATCAACCTCTGGCATTCCACCAGTGGTGGTAGAGAAGGGATCTGCCGGACCTACCCGCCCAGCCAGCTACGAGGCTGCCACAGCGCCCCGGGACGGACAACGACTCCGCCCCATTGACGCACCAGCCGGCACAAGCCGAGGGGCTACGAGCCGCTTGATCAGGCCGAACGCGAGGCCGGTGGGGCGCATCGCCGACTCAGCGCCGTCGTCGGACTGCCCACAGCGCCCGACACGCTGGCACCGGGTCCGCCGACAGCCGCCCCGGCTCGAGCTACCCAGCGGGCACGGGCGAAGAGATACGAGGCCCCGGAACTCGCGTTAGCGAGTCGAGAGCATTGCGTCAGCGGGGGAAGATTGTCGGTCCTCCATCCGCCAGAACGGTCGCTACCGGAAGCAATGCCAGAGCGACTGCCAGGATCCAGGCCAGAACAAAGGCGCGAAGGCTGAAGGAACGGAGGGACATTGGGCGACTCCTTTCGGGAGGGTTGGTCGCCCGCCTAGAACCCCGGCCGGCGCGGCTCCGTCGGCGCCCGAATCGTAAGAACCCCGGCCGGCGCGGTCAAGTGCTACTAAACCTGTAGGCACACAGGCAACAGCCCCTGTTCAAACTGCCTGACACACGTCGTAAACTGTGCGCATGCCTAGAGTCAGCGCCACCCGTCCCAGAGTCGACGATTCCCCCCTTGCCAGGAAGATCGGCGAGCGGCTGCGCAAAGCGCGGCTTGCCGCCGGATTGACACAGACCCAGCTGGCCGATCCTCGCTACACCAAGGCCTACGTCAGCGCCCTCGAGAACGGCCTCAGCCGTCCCTCGATGGCGGCCCTGAACCACTTCGCCGGGCGACTCGGGATATCGGCCAGTCAACTCATCAACGACGAACCAACGGCGTGGGCCCGGCTGGAGGCCGACCTGCTCCTGGCCTGCAGTCGCTGGGACGAGGCGATCGCCGCCTATTGCAACCTTCTCGAGGCCCCCCAGCCCTCGGGCGCGCGCGCAGAACTGCTGCGCGGCTTGAGCGAGGCCATGATCCGCAATGATCAGGCCGGGGATGCCATCGCGTGCGCGACTGAATCCGCGGAACTGTTCCGTGCCGCCCACCGCGACGCCGACACCGCGTTGGCCGAGTACTGGGTAGCCGCGGCGCAGTACCTTCGCGAGAACACGACCGAGTCGAAGGCGATCCTGAACGCGATCCTGACCCGCGTGAGAGCCGGCCTCAAGGTCGAGCCCGACTTCCGGGCCCGCATCCTGATGGCGCTGTCATCCAACGAGTCGCTCGAGGGCAACCACAACGCGGCTCTGGCATACCTGGAGGAGGTCCGCGGCCTGGACGCCGATCTTGACGACCGCCGTCGCGCCGCCTACATGTTCGATCTCGCCTACAGCTACCGCGAGACCGGCGACTACGAGGCGGCAGTTCGGACGGGGATCATCAGCCTGGGGCTCTTCCGGCGGGCAGAGGCCGAGCGCGAAAGCGGGGCGCTCGAAAACGACCTGTCGATGTCGTACCTGGCCCTTGGCAACTCTTCGAGGGCGGCCGAGATGGCGGCCTCGGCTCGGGCGCGGTTCGAGCGGCTGGACGACAAATGGTGGCTTGCCTTCGTGCTCGACAGTCAGGCCCGCATCGCACTCGCTCGGGGCTCCGCCGACGAGGCCGCCCGATACGCCGACGAGGCCCTGGGGCTTGCGCAATTGAACAAGAACGCCAAGGCCTCGGTCGATGCCCTCCTGACCCTGGCTCGCGCCCGGACCGCGCTCGGCGACACGGCCGGCGGTCTCGCGGCCAACGAACAGGCGGCCGAGCTGGCCCGGACGGCGGGCAGTCCGTCGCTGGTCCGCAAGTCGCTGCGCGATTTGGCCGACGCGCTGGCGGCCTCCGGCGATCACCAACGCGCCTTTGCGCTGATGCGAGAGGCTCTGACGGCGTCCTGAGTCAGGTTCGCGGCCCCAATCGTCGCCGGCGCCGAGTCGGTGCCGGCCTGCACCGCTTATTCCCTGCGGAATGGTTCACCGGGCGCGGTTGCGCGGCGGTGACGGCGGCGCGACTTGTGGGCCGGGCGGTCGATGGTACAATCCCGGTTGACCAGTCCCCCGGTGGTGGATCATGCCTGTTACATCGCAGACGCTCGCCGTCCGCGCCGTTCGCAAATTGGGCCCGGTGCCGTGGTTCCATGACGGCTGTAGCGGCCTGGCAATTCGGGCCCGGGCCGACGTGCCGTCCTTCGACGATTCGATGATCCGCGGTGCCCTGCTCCGTGGCGCAGCGTCGTGCGAGCGGCTCACGGCCCTGGACCGGGCGATCAATCGAGAGCTCTGGCCGCTCGGCTACGTCGCCCACCTCGAGCGCGGCATCGCCGACGGAGGCGTGGTCCTGGTGGAGATCGCGGCCGGCCGTTGATCTGTCATCGGGCCGAAGCGTCCTTGGGGGGAACGCCTCGGCCCGATGATTCGGGCCGTTTCCGGCAGGAGTCTCCCCAGTCACCGCCGCGATCAGGTCGCGCACCTCTCCTCGCCCGGACCCGGGGCTGCCGGCGGCCTCGCCGCTGGCGCGAACGGCGCCGATGCGGCACGCTGAGGACATGCCGAAGCTGACGCTCGAACCTTCGTCCGAAGCGAACCCGCACGATCCCGGGGCGGACGTGGCCGGCGAACGAGCCATCGCGGTGGCGCGAGCGGCCGCCGTCCCGCTCGTGACTCACGCCGGAACGACGATCCGAATCGGGACGGCTTCGTGGACAGATCCGACGATGACGGCGCCCGGCGTCTTCTACCCGCGTGGCGCCGGTACCGCCGAGGAACGTCTCACTTACTACGCGGAAACCTTCCCGATCGTGGAGATCGATGCCACGTACTACGCCCTGCCGAGCCCTCGCGTGGCCGAGGCCTGGGCGGCGCGCACCCCGCCGGACTTTGTGTTCGATGCCAAGGCCCACGCGCTGATGACCGGCCAGCCGACCGAGGCGAAGAGGCTGCCGAAGGACATCCGCAACGCGCTGCCCGCCGAACTCGCGGCCAGGCCGCGCCTCTACGCCCGCGACCTCCCTTCCGAGCTGCGCGACGCGGTCTGGGACATGTATCTGGCCGGGCTTCAGCCCCTTCGCGCCAGCGGCCAGCTGGGCTCGGTGTTGCTCCAGTATCCACGCTGGTTCTTTCCCACGAGCGAGAGCCGCGATCTGATCCTCGAAGCCAGGCAGCGGCTGGGAGACGTTCGCTGCGCGGTGGAGCTGCGCAGCGAGACATGGTTCAGCGACAGAAACCGAGAGCGCACGCTCCACTTCCTGGCCGACAACGCGATTCCGTTCGTGATGGTGGACGGGCCGCAGGGTCTGCGCAGCAGCGTTCCGCCGATCGTGGCGGTGACTTCGCCGGAGCTGGCGCTGGTGCGATTCCACGGCAGGCGGACGGAGACCTGGGAGGCCACCGGCATCCCCGTGGTGGAGCGGTTCCGCTACCTGTACACCGAAGCAGAGCTGGCGGAGTGGGTGCCGCGTATCCGCGAAGCCGCCGAGGACGCGCGGGAGTTGCACGTCCTGATGAACAACTGCTACGCGAACTATGGCTCGACGAACGCGCGCGAGCTCGCCTCGATGCTCGAGGCAGAGCTGGCTGGCAACGATGCCAGGGCGACTGAGGGATCCGGCGCAGCCGGCTGAGGCACGCGGCCCCCAGACACGGCAAACGGCCCGGGGAGGGAGAGCCCGAGCCGTTTGCTAGGGAGCGCGCCGTCACTCGCGCCCATGGCAAGAATCGTCACTCATCCTAGGCCGCCGGCGGGCGGCCGCTGCCCGGGCAGCAGCGCGTTCCATCGCGTGGGTCACGCCGCTGGACCACCCTCAGGTGGCGCGGCAGGTGGCCTGTTCGAGGTCAACCGGCCGTCTCTCGGGCTCACGCGAGTACTATCCGGACCCGGGGGGAACACGCAGAAGGCACGCCTCACAAGAATGCAGCGTCGCACTCGGTTCATCCGCGACAGCCGCGAGTCGAACTCCAGGCCGCTCCAAGACGTTGCCGCGCGCCGGGACGTCGAGGTCGTGCCCGTCGCACCGGTCCGGCCGGGCTCGAGCACGCCGACTGACGGCGCCGTCCGAGGCGACGGCTGGGTCGGCGAGGTCGAACGCGTCGGAGGCCGCCGGCGCCTGCGCGGCGAAGTCGTGATGCTCGCGGCCGGCCTGGTGTTCCTGGCAGCCGCCCTGCTCAAGCCATGGGCTGGTCCCGTGCCCGCCCGCACTCCGTCTCCGAGCACGACACCGACGCCGGCGGCGGAGATCGCAGCCGTGCCGCCACCTGCTGTCACCTCCGCTCCGACGGTCGTGCCGACGCCTACGTATGCGCCTATCCCCCCCTACGACTACCGCTGGGGGTTCCCGTTCCCTGCGCCCAGCCTGGCACCCGGCGTCTCTCAGCCTGGGGTCTCTGTCACCACTAACTACGCCTGGTCGGCCGTCGACTGGAGCAGCCTGAGTGCGTTCGATTCCGACGCGCGTTGGGGGTTCGCGGCCGCCGCCATGACCAGCAGTGCCGGCGGTTTCGCCGGCCCCAGCGCCCTTGCGCCGACTACCAGCTGGGTCGCCCTCGGTTCGCCGCCGGTCTACGCCGGAGTGCCTCTCGTGACGGGGCAGAACGTCTATGCCGTGGCCGTGACCTGGCCGACCAATGTGATAGTCAAGCACGTCTCGTTCGTGTACCTGGGCGGCCCTGAGCACCCGGTGTACCTCCCGCCGGCCGCTTTCTTGCCGGACAGCTCGGTCACTCCCCTGCCGGCCGCGAGCGTGGCTTCCGGTCCGGCCGGCTCGAAGATCGCGGCGAATGCGATCCTATCGGGTGAGTTCCTGATCCCGCCGACGAGCGCCTCCTTCGGGCCGCCCCCGAGCTCGATCGGCACCGCCTGGCGTTCGAGCCCCTGGGCGTGGCCCTATGGCGCCTATCAGGTCACCGTCACCACGACGACCGGGACCAGGAAGTCCGTCCTCGACCTCCTTCTCACCGACTGACGGCAACCAGTCGAGGGTCGTCGGAACCAGGTCTGCCTGGCGCGATGCCGGCATCCAACGCGCCGACTTCTGCGTCCGGCGCGCCCACGCGGCCATTGCCAGTCGCTACCATCGCCTCTCGGACACCCGCTTGACTCGACGGTTGGCTGAGGGTCGAGGCTTGGCGGATCAGGGCGCTGATGCGCAATCTGCTGCCCATAGGTCGATTCTCGGAAGTCTGCAGAATCTCGATTCCGGCCCTCCGCCACTACGACGAGGTGGGCCTGCTGCAACCGGCGGCGGTCGACCCCGAAACCGGCTACCGGTACTACTCGATGGCTCAGGCAATCGACGCCGACCGGATCAGGACGCTCCGTTTCCTCGATATGCCGCCGTCCGAGATCCGAGCCGTCCTCGCCGGCGAGCCCGAGCGAACGAAGGCGCTGCCGGAAGCCCATCGCCTGCGATTGAGCGAGCAAACCGACAGACAGCGCTACGCCATCTCCCTCCGCGAGTCGATGCTGCACGCGAGGAGCTGGCCATGACCTACGAAGTCCATCTGCGTGAGACGAAGCCCCAGCCGGCCGCTGCAGTCAGAGACCGGGCCGCCTGGGCCGACCTCGGGCCCTTCATCGGGGGACCGCTGGCGGAGGTCTTCAAGGTCGCAGGCGAACAGGGCGCCCGCTTCGCCGGCCCTGCGTACGGCATCTACCACAACGCGGAAGCTGCCGAGACCGAGCTCGACATGGAGATCGGCATGCCGGTCGACGAGCCCATCGAACCGGCCGGTCGGGTCATCGCGACGACGATCCCTGGGGGCCTGGCGGCCACGACCGTCCACGCGGGCGGCTACGAGGGAATTGGCCCGGCCTATCGCGCCCTCGGCGAGTGGGTCCAGGAACACGGCCACGAGACAGCCGGCCCGCCGCGCGAGATCTACGTCGTAGGTCCGGACCAGGGGCACGATCCCGGCGCTCTCCGCACCGAGATCGTCTGGCCGGTGCGGTGAGCCCGGTGCCCGTGTCCACGCAACAGAAACGCCCGGCGAGAAACCGCCGGGCGTTCGAGTTTCAGACGAGGGATGACTACTTGTCGCGCTCCGCGGCGCCGGCCAGGGCCGCCTGGGCCGCCGCGAGGCGAGCCACCGGAACCCGGAACGGCGAGCAGGAAACGTAGTTGAGGCCGATGTTGTGGCAGAACCCGATCGACATGGGGTCGCCGCCGTGCTCGCCGCAGATGCCGACCTTGAGGTCCGGGCGGGTCTTGCGGCCCAGCTTCACGGCCATGTCCATTTCCTGGACGATGACCGGGTCGAGCGACTGGAAGGGATTGTACGGGAGGATCTTGTCTTCGACGTACTTGAGCAGGAACCCGCCCTCGGCGTCGTCGCGGCTATAGCCGAACGTCATCTGGGTCAGGTCGTTGGTGCCGAAGCTGAAGAACTGGGCGTACTTGGCGATCTCGTCCGCGACCCAGCAGGCTCGCGGGATCTCGATCATGGTGCCGAACTTGTGGTCGATCTTGACGCCGGCGGCCTTGACCACGGCGGCAGCCTCAGCCTCGAGGAGCGTCTGGGTGGCGATCAGCTCGTTCACGTGGCCGACGAGCGGGATCATGATCTCCGGCCGCGGGTCCTTGCCGGCCTTCTTGACGGCGACGGCCGCGTTGAGGATGGCCCGGGTCTGGATCTTCACGAAGTCGGGGATCATGAGGCCGAGGCGGCAGCCGCGCAGGCCGAGCATTGGGTTCTGCTCGTGCATCGACTTGATCGTCGCGAGCAGTTCCTTGTCCTTGGCCGTGGCCTTGTCTCCGGCCTTGGTGACTTTGACCAGCTGATCCTCGAGGTTCGGCAGGAACTCGTGGAGCGGCGGGTCGATCAGCCGGATGACGACCGGCAGGCCGGACATCGCGGCTAGGATGCCCTCAAAGTCGCCCTGCTGGAGCGCCTCGAGCTTGGCCATAGCCGTGTCGAACTGCTTGACGGAGGTCTTTTCTTCGGTGGTGAGCTTCTGGCCAGCCGCGAGCTTCGCCTTGGCGCGGGTGGCGACGTTGGCCACGAGGATCGCGCTGCGCACGATCGCCAGGCGCGGGCCTTCGCGGAACATGTGCTCGGTGCGGCAGAGGCCGATGCCCTGGGCGCCATAGGAGCGAGCCTGAGCGGCCTCTTCCGGCTTGTCGGCGTTCGTCCAGATCTGGAGCCGGCGGACCTTGTCGGCCCACCCGAGGACGGTCTGGAGGTCCTTCTGGTCCTCGTACCGGACGTGAACCGTCGGCAGGGCGCCGGCGAAGACCTCGCCGCTCGAGCCGTCGAGGCTGACCCAGTCGCCTTCCTTGACCGTGACGCCATTGGCGACTGCGGTCTTGGAAGCGTAGTTGACTTCGAGCTCGGCGCAGCCGGCGACGCAAGGCTTGCCGATCTGGCGAGCGACGACCGCGGCGTGCGATGTCGCGCCGCCCTTGGCGGTCAGGATGCCCTGGGCGACGGCCATGCCGTGGAAGTCATCAGGGGAGGTTTCCTCGCGGATGAGGACGACCTTCTCGCCCCTGGCTGCCCAGGCGGCAGCCACGTCGGCGTGGAAGACGGCCTTGCCGACGGCGGCGCCGGGCGAGGCGTTGAGCCCGTGAGCCATCCGCCTGGCGGCCTTGCGGGCACCTGGATCGAACTGGTCGCGCATGAGCTGGTCGACCTGAGCCGGCTCGATCCGATTCAGGGCCTCCTCCTGCGTGATGAGCTTCTCCTTAACCATGTCGATGGCGATCCGGACCGCGGCGGCGGCGGTCCGCTTGGCGCTGCGGGTCTGGAGCATGTAGAGCTTGCCGCGCTCGATGGTGAACTCCATGTCCTGGACGTCGCGGTAGTGCTTCTCGAGCTTGTCGGCGATCCTCTTGAACTCGGCGTAGACCTTGGGCATGTCCGTCGCCAGCTGGGCGATCTTGGGTGCCGTCCGGACGCCCGCGACGACGTCCTCACCCTGGGCGTTGACCAGGTACTCGCCGTAGAGGACCTTCTCGCCGGTGTTGGGGTCGCGAGTGAAGGCGACGCCGGTGCCGGAGTCGTTACCCATGTTGCCGAAGACCATCGTCACGACGTTGACCGCGGTGCCCAGGTCGTGCGGGATCTTCTGACTGTTGCGGTAGTCGTTGGCGCGTTTGCCGAACCAGGAGGCAAAGACGGCCTTGATGGCCAGGTCCAGCTGCTCCTTCGGGTCGTCCGGGAAGTCGCGCCCGATCGCGTCCTTGACGATCTTCTTGTAGGCGGCGACGAGCTTGCGGAGGTCGTCGACGTCGAGGTCGGTGTCCTTGGCGTCCTTGCCGTGCGTGGCCTTGGCGGCGTCGAGGGCCTCGTCAAAGCGGTTGTACTCGACCGTCGAGCCGTCCCTTGCCTTGACCACGCGCGGCGCCACGTCGAGGACGATCCGGC
>PLOC01000111.1 GCA_003141955.1 Chloroflexota bacterium | reverse complement strand
CTCAGTGCTCATGTTTCCTCCGGTGCAATCGCCGCGCGTTCGCGTGTCGAAGAGTTCGCGTTTGTTTGCTTGGGGCTATCGGACCGCCCAGGACGCGTCCCTCTCGCCTCAAGCAGGCGACCCGCGTCCCGCAATGCGCGGCGAAGAGGATGAATGTCGCCAGCCGGTACGCGGCATCCAGATGCGTCTCGGCTAGGCGGCCGAACGCGGCCTCGCGGTCGACACGAGCGACTGCGACGTCCCCGGTTCGCATCACGTTCGACTCCAACAATGCACCAGCCATTGCAGACCGACAAGACTGCTGAGCGGCTCGCCAGGTTCAATTCGCGTTCGCAACGATCGGCCGGCCGCTCGCACTTGGTCCACACCCGAGAACAATGGCAGCTCCCAGACGGACTGGCTTTGGAGGACTCGATTTCGGGACTCGCCGCGATCACGTGCTCCGCGAAGGGCCACGAATACGCCGCCTTGCGCGCGTTACCGCGTCGCGGCTCTGCTTGCGTGCGAGAATCGATCGGCACTGGGCGCAGTGCCGCTGGACCGGCGAGCGGCGTGGCACGACCTGATGGCACGTCTCACATTCGAGGAGGGAGATGGCCAGCCAGTCGCGTGAGCGAGTAGGCTGAGGGAGTACGAGCTCGTCACGGCCGGCCGCCGATTTCAGTAGGTGCCCGGGTCCCGCCCGCCGGAGCCACTTCCCCTCACGGACCGGCCGCGTGCCCGCCGGGCCGGCTCCGCGGCCTGCCGCGCTCGCGTGGTGCGTCAGGTGCGACCCCGACTTTCTTCTCATGCAATTGGCGGTTACCGGATCCGCCGGCACAGGCTACACTGTGCGGCACCGTGAACAGGAATCACCTCGACAGCAGCCTGCTCCTTACCTGAGGCGAGCCCCCTCGTGGGTGCTCGCCGGCGACCTCCTGCGCCATCGCAGGAGGTTTTTGTTTCCCCCGAAATCCCGCCAACCCGCGGCGACGAACGCGGACCCGACAGAGCAAGAAGGAACCCGAGATGCCTCCCGTACCCGCCAGCCCGAAGAAGATGCCGGTCGAGAAGTACATGCCCTTCCGCCCCCTGCCGCTCCGCCTTCCGGATCGGGAGTGGCCGAACCGCCAGATCGAGCACGCCCCGATCTGGTGCTCGGTGGACCTGCGCGACGGCAACCAGGCCCTCATCGACCCGATGGACCCGGCCCGCAAGCTGCAGATGTTCAAGGCCCTCGTCGGCATGGGCTTCAAGGAGATCGAGGTCGGGTTCCCGTCCGCGTCCCAGCCGGACTACGACTTCATCCGCCAGCTGATCGAAGAGGACCTGATCCCCGACGACGTCACCATCCAGGTCCTGACGCAGTGCCGCCGCGAGCTGATCGAGCGGACGTACGAGTGCTTGCGGGGGGCGAAGCGGGCGATCGTCCACTTCTACAACTCCACCTCGGTCCTGCAGCGGCGCGTCGTGTTTCGCCTGGACAAGGAAGGCGTGACCAAGATCGCCGTCGACGCCGCCCGCATCTGCCTTGAGCAGGAGGCCCGGCTGCCCGGCACCGAGATCCGCTACGAGTATTCGCCCGAGAGCTTCACCGGCACCGAGCTCGACTACGCGGCCGATGTCTGCGCCGCCGTCATGGACGTGATACAGCCCACGGCGCAGCGCAAGATCATCCTGAACCTGCCGGCGACGGTCGAGATGTACACGCCCAACATCTACGGCGACGCCATCGAGTGGTTCCACCGCAACGTCCCGCGCCGCGACTCGATCGTCCTCTCGCTGCACCCGCACAACGACCGCGGCACGGCCGTGGCCGCGGCCGAGTTCGGCCTGATGGCCGGCGCGGATCGGATCGAGGGCACGCTCTTCGGCAACGGCGAGCGGACCGGCAACGTGGACGTCGTCAACCTGGCCGGGAACATGTTCAGCCAGGGCGTGGACCCCAGGCTCGACATCAGCGACATCGACGCCCTGCGCCGCGTGGCCGAGCACTGCAACCGCCTGTCCGTGGAGCCGCGCCATCCGTATGTCGGCGACCTGGTCTACACGTCCTTCTCCGGCTCGCACCAGGACGCGATCAAGAAGGGCATGGAGGCGCTCCCGCCCGACTACGACATCTGGGAAGTGCCCTACCTGCCGATCGACCCCAAGCACGTCGGCCGCAGCTACGAGGCCGTCATCCGGGTCAACAGCCAGTCCGGCAAGGGCGGCGTGGCCTACATCATGAAGGCCGAGCACGGCATGGATCTGCCGCGCCGCCTCCAGATCGAGTTCAGCCGCTGCATCAAGGTGATCACCGAGACCAGCGGCACCGAGATCACCCCCGAGGAGATGTGGGACGCGTTCGCGGCCGAATACCTTCCGGCGGAAACCCGGACGAAGCTGGCGGGCTACGAAACCTCCTCGGATGCCGACGGCGTCGTCGTTCGCGCCAGCCTGGCCTCGGGGACGGTCACCCGCACCGTCTCCGGCCACGGCAACGGCCCCATCTCGGCGCTGGTCCACGCCCTCCGCCGGGACCTCGGCGTTGAGGTGGACGTGCTCGACTACGCCGAGCATGCCCTGGGCGCCGGCGAGGAAGCCACGGCCGTCGCCTACGTCGAGCTTCGTTCCCACAAGGACGTGCGGTGGGGCGTCGGGATGGACCCGAACATCACCACGGCCTCGATGAAGGCGCTCGTTGGCGCGCTCGAACGGCTGGGCGTCGACCTGGCGCAGGCGCCCGAACTGGTGGCGGACGCGGACTAATCGCGGCGGGGCGCGGTGGCCGGCCCGCATGCCTTTGGGCCAAACTTGCCTGGAGTGAGAGTTGGCCATCCGATCGCGGCCCCCCAGCGCGTGGTGAGGCGGCGTCCGATGGCCGGGGCGCAGGATCCACGCTCGGGCGGGGGCTCGATGAGCGGGCAATGACCGGGCGGGGGCCACCGTCGGCCGCCAATCCGCTCCAACTCTCATGTGGGGCAAGTCTGCCCAGATGCCCCGAGCCACAGCCTTGGCAGGGACTCGCAGCCCCCCGTGCCAAAGGTATCTCGCGGACCCCGCTCGCGGTCCCAATGGCCCGACGGGAAAGCCTAGCTATCAGCTAGGATATCGGGGTGACCGTCATCGATGGCGTCCGAACCATGGCCGGTGCGATCCGCTCCCCGGCGATCGCGCGCTGGCTGCGGGTTGTGGGACCGGCCTGGGTGGTGATGCTCGCCGACGTGGACGCTCCCAGCGTGATCACGGCGGGCCAGGGCGGGACGGTCGCCGGCTACGCCCTGCTGCTCCCGCTATTCGCCATCGTGCCTGTCCTGTTCCTCGTCCAGGAGATGACCGCCCGCCTGGCGCTTGCGACCGGCAAGGGCCACGCCGAGCTGGTCCGGGCCCGTTACGGGCCGCGCTGGGCGGCCGTCTCGGTCGTGGGCATGACCGTCATCAACTTCGTTGCCTACGTCGCGGAGTTCGCCGGCATCGCGCTGGGGGCGGCGATCCTCGGCATTCCGGCGCCGGTGGCCATCATCGGGGCGCTGGTCCTGCACGCCGGCGCGGTCCTGACCGGCGGCTATTCGGTCTTCGAGCGAGGGGCTCTGGTCCTGTCCCTGGCTCTGTTCAGCTTCGTTGTCCTCGCGATCGTCGGTCACCCCAACCTGGGCCACCTGGTCTCGGACCTGAGCCCGGTCCCGAGCGACGTGCCTCACGACTACTTCGCCCTGGTGGTGGCCATCGTCGGTGCCTCGATCATGCCGTGGATGCTCTTCTACCAGCAGTCCGCCAGCGTAGACAAGAAGTTGACCCGCGAGGATCTGAAGGGCTCCCGGGTCGAGACACTGGTCGGTGCGTTCGCCAGCCAGGCGTTGATGGCGGCCATCGTGATCGCCGCCGCGGCGGCGATGGAATCTGCGCCGGCCGGAGCGGCCTCGGCGAGCCTCTCTGCGCTGCCCGAAGGGCTGGCTCGCCTGGCTACGGGCGGGACGGGCTGGCTCATCGCCATCGGTCTTATGGGCTCGGGCCTGCTCGCGCTGGTCGTAGTGTCGCTTTCGGCGGCGTGGGGAGTGGGGGAGCTGATGGGCTGGCCCCACAGCCTCAACCTCAAGCCGAATGAGGCTCGCAAGTTCTACGCCGTCTACTTCGCCGAGGTGCTTCCGGCCGCGGTCGTGGCTCTCGCTTCCGCCGACCTCGTCCGGTTGTGCATCGAGGCGATGGTCTTCAACGTGGTCGTCCTGGCGCTGCCGCTTGCCTTCCTGGTTCGACTGACCGGCGACCGAGGGCTGCTCGGCGATCTCGCCAACTCCCGTCGCCACAGCGCCGTGCTGTGGCTGCTGACGGCGGCGCTGCTGCTCGCCGGCGTCTTCGGCATGTTCCAGTACCTGGCCTGATGCACGCTTAGACGCCGGAGCGCGGGCGCGAGTCGTCGGGACGGGTCTCGCGGCTCGCCCGATGGGCTCCGTCGCGACCGGGCGACTCGGGTCTTGCGCGCGGGCGCCGCGCCGGAGACACTACCTATCGCGGACGACCGCTGGACCAGAAGCGGAACCGGCTCGTCAGCTCCAGGTTCGCTGCCGGGGAGAACTCTACGGCGCGACTGCGGAAGGGCCGGAAGCCATGGATCGCACACGAGTTGTGATCATGGGAGCCGCTGGTCGCGACTTCCACGACTTCAACACCGCCTATCGGAACGACCCGAGCGTCGACGTCGTGGCGTTCACGGCCGCGACCCAGATCCCGGGGATCGCCGGACGCAACTACCCGTCGGAACTGGCCGGGCCCCTGTATCCCAATGGCATTCCGATCGTCGCCGAGGCGGAGCTCGAGCGGGTGCTGGCCGAGAAGTCGGTCGACCTCGTGGTCTTCGCCTACAGCGATGTAACCCACGAGCACGTCATGCACACGGCCAGTCGCGCCCTCGCCTGCGGCGCCGACTTCGAGCTGCTCGGCCCGGCGCGCACCATGCTGAAGAGCACAAAGCCAGTGGTTGCGACCGGAGCGACTCGCACCGGCGCCGGCAAGAGCCAGACGACGCGCTACATCGCCGCCCTGCTCGAGCAGTTCGGGCTGCGCGTCGTCGTGGCTCGTCACCCGATGCCGTACGGCGATCTTCTCGCCCAGCGGGTCCAGCGTTACGCCACCTACGCGGACCTGGACCGCTACGACACCACCATCGAGGAGCGCGAGGAGTACGAGCCGCACCTGGACGCCGGCCGCGTCCTGTACGCCGGCGTGGACTACGAGGCGATCCTGCGCCAGGCCGAAGCCGAGGCCGACGTCGTCATGTGGGACGGCGGCAACAACGACTTCCCGTTCTTCAGGCCGGACCTGTTCGTGGTCGTCGCCGACCCGCTTCGGGCGGGCCACGAGCTCCACTACCACCCCGGCGAGACGAACATCCGCATGGCGGACGTGGTCGTCATCAACAAGGTCGACTCGGCCTCGCCCGAGCAGGTCGCGGAAGTGAAGGCCGATATCGCGGAGATGAATCCGCGCGCCAAGGTGATCCTGGCGCGGTCGGCCCTGACGCTGCAAGGCGGCGAGATCAAGGGCAAGAAGGTAGCGGTCGTGGAGGACGGGCCGACGCTGACCCACGGCGGCATGACCTTCGGGGCGGGAGTCGTGGCCGCCCGGCGCTTCGGCGCGGCCGAGCTCGTCGATCCGGTCCCGTACGCCACAGGTGAGCTTGCCGCGACGCTCCACAAATACCCGGCCCTCGAGCATCTCATCCCGGCCATGGGCTACGGCCAGGGCCAGATGCACGAGCTGGAGGCCACGCTGAACGCCATGCCGGCCGACCTGGTCCTCTCGGCCACGCCGATCGACCTCACCCGCGTCCTCAAGCTTCAGAAGCCGGTCGTTCGGGTTCGCTACGAGCTCGAGGAGATGACGGCCGAGCCCGGGCAGGCGACCCAGCCGAAGCTGATCGACCTCCTGCGCGGTATCGTGGAGAAGGCTCGCGCCGGCTCGACGGCGGCGGCTCATCGCTGAGGGAGGAACCCGATGGCCCGGCACCTGCTGACTCTGGATTCCCTGGGGCGTGACGGGATCCGCCAGACCCTCGAGATAGCCGCGCGCATCAAGAGCCGTGGGGGGATGACCCGCGACGCACTGGCCGGCGGCCGGGTCGGCCTCCTCTTCGACAAGCCTTCGACACGGACCCGCGTCAGCTTCGAGGCGGCGATATGGGGCCTCGGGATGCTGCCGATCGCGCTTCGCTCCGACGAGCTTCAGATCGGCCGCGGCGAGACGATCGCCGACACCGCACGCGTCCTGTCGCGCTATCTCTCCGCCTTCGTGATTCGAACCTTCGAGCAGTCGAGGGTCGAGGAGCTGGCCCGCTACGCCACGATCCCGATCATCAACGCCCTGACCGACGACCACCATCCATGCCAGGCCCTGGCCGACGTCATGACTCTGCAGGAGGAGTTCAAGGAGCTGGCCGGGCTTCGGCTGGCCTTCGTCGGCGACGGCAACAACGTCTGCCACTCGCTGATCCAGGCGGCAGGGCACATGGGCTTCACGCTGGCCATCTCCACGCCGCCCGGCTACGAGCCCAACTCGGAGATCGTGGCCGCCGCGCAGGCCAACTGCCGCGTCAACGGCGGCGGCATCGAGCTGGGCCACGACGTTCGGGCAGCCGTACGGGGCGCGGACGCGGTGTATACGGATGTCTGGGCCAGCATGGGCCAGGAAAAGGAACGCGAGGAACGGGCGCGCGTCTTCGCCGGCTACCGCGTGGACGGCGCGTTGATGGCGCTGGCGGCGCCGCGGGCGATCTTCCTGCACTGCCTGCCGGCGCACCGCGGCGACGAGGTCACCGACGAGGTCATGGACGGGCCGCAGTCGCGCGTCTGGGACGAGGCCGAGAACCGCTGGTACACCGAGCAGGCGCTGCTCTACCTGCTCATCACCGGCGACGTTGACGGGGAGCGTCTGGGGTGACTCGCCTCGCCATCGCCCTGGGCGGCAACGCCTTGATCAGGCGAGGCGAAGCCGGCTCGACCGAGGTCCAGCGCCACAACCTGGTGGCGGCCGCGCGCGGTCTCGTAACGCTCGCCGAAGGCAGTCGGGCGGAGATTGTCATCACCCACGGCAACGGCCCGCAGGTCGGCTTCCTGGCGATCGGAGCGGAGATGGCCGCCTCCGTGGTCCCGGCCCCGCCACTCGACGTCCTGGGCGCCGAGTCGCAGGGCCAGATCGGCTATCTGCTGGCCAACGCTCTCAACGACGCGTTCCTGGAGCGCGGCAGGCGACGCGAGATCGCCGTCGTCGTCACTCGTACCGTCGTCCCGGCCGACGATCCGGCGTTCGCCAACCCCACCAAGCCGGTCGGCCCGATCTACGACGAGGAGACGGCCCGCGAGCACGCCCGAACGCGCGGCTGGAGCATCGCTCCCGACGGCAAGAGCTGGCGCCGGGTCGTTCCCTCGCCGCCTCCCATCCGGATCGTGGAGGCGACCGCGATCCGCACTCTCGTGGAGGCGGGCGTGCTGGTTGTCGCGTCCGGCGGTGGGGGAGTGCCCGTCGTGGAGCAGGCCGATGGGCGGTATCTGGGCGTCGAGGCGGTGATCGACAAGGATCTCGCCGCGGTCGTTCTCGCCCGTTCGGTGGAAGCGGACGGCCTGCTGCTCCTGAGCGACGTCGACGCCGTGTATCGCCGCTGGGGCACGCCTCGCCAGGAGGCGATCCTGCGCCTCTCCGTGGACGAGGCGATGGAGGGACTGGCCACGGGAGCGTGGCCGGCGGGCTCTATGGCGCCCAAGGTCCGCGCCTGTGCCCAGTTCGTCCAGGGCGGCGGCCGCTTCGCCGCCATCGGCGCGCTCGAGAACGCCGTGGCGATCGTCAAGGGCGCGTCGGGGACGTGGTTCGGCACGGACGCAGTCGGCCTGCCCCGCCGGGCGGCGTAGCGGCCGTCACTCGTAGGCGCTGGCCTGCAGGTCGTACAAGTCCGCGTAGAGGCCGCGATTGCGCATCAGCTGGGCGTGCGGCCCGGCCTCCACGACCCGGCCATCGGCCACGACCACGATCAGGTCCGCCATGCGGACCGTCGAGAAGCGGTGCGAGACCAGGACGGTGACGCCGCCGGTGGCCTGACCGACGCGCCGCGCACCCTCGGCGTAGCGCTCGAACAGGGCGTGCTCCCCTTCGGCGTCCAGGGCGGAAGTGGGCTCGTCGAGGATCAGGACCAGAGGCAGCTCGCGCATCATCGCCCGCCCGAGGGCCAGCTTCTGCCACTGCCCGCCGGAGAGCTCCGTGCCCTCCGCGTACGACTTGCCGAGCTGCGTCAACAGACCATCCTCCAGGCGGCCCACCACGTCGCCGGCGTGGGCGCGCTCCAGGGCCGCCTCGACCGCCGGCTGATCGTCCACGAAGGGCAGATCGCCGACGCCAACCGTCCGGCGGGCGACGAACTCGAAGCGGACGAAGTCCTGGAACCCGGTCGCGACGCGTGTGCGCCAGGCGTCGAGCGGGATCCTCGACAGATCGGCGCCGTCGGCCGTGATGTGGCCGGCGGTCGGCTCGTAGAAGCGGAACAACAGCTTGACCAGGGTGCTCTTGCCGGCTCCGTTCTCGCCCACGATGGCCACCGTCGAGCCGGCCGGCAGATCCAGGTTCACGCCCTCCAGCACCGTTCGGTCCGTGCCCGGGTACCGGAAGGCCACGTTCTCGAACCGAATGCCCTCGACCAGACGCTCCGGAACCGGCTGGTCGGCGGTCTTCGGCTCGCGCTCGGCGACGTACGCCTCCAGCCATTCGAAGCGATTGAAGGCCCGGGCGATCCGCTGCAGATCGTGGAGCAGCGAGACGGCGGCCGAGACCTGCTGGTTCACCTGAGCCGCGAGCGTGATCGCCATGACCACGTCGCCGACGCTGCGTTGCCCGCCGATGGCATCGCTCACGACGAGCAGGACACCGGCCACGTAGCCCGCCGCGAAGGCGAGCTGCCCGGCCGTGCGCAGGGCCATAGCCCTGATTTGGGCCCGCCACAGCGTGCGCGTGGTCTTCTCCCATAGCTCGCGGTGACGGCGCCGGATCTCGCCCTGGAGGCGGAAGACGCGCAGCTCCTTGGCCGGGCCGGCGGCCGTGGCGAGGCGGAACAGGTGCATTGCCAGCCGCGTGTCCGCTGCCGTCTCCTCGCGTGCCCGGTCGACGATCAGCTGGGCCCGGCGGCCGGCGATGAGCGGCGGGAAAGCGACGAGCGGTAGGAGCAGCAGGAGAGGGTTCATCAGGGCCAGCAGCACGCCGGTCATGACGATCGCGACGGCCAGGCTCGAGAGCATCAGGACGGCGTAGAAGCCGTCCTGGATCTGGCCGAGCTCCTGCTCGAGGACGGCCACCCGGTCGGCGTACTCGGCTCGCTCCTGGTGCTCGATCCCGGCCGAGCCATTGGCCAGGGCGATGAGCCTCAGCTCGGCCGACAGGGTGTTGATCTCCGACAGCTCGTAGTAGGCGATATGCGCGAAATGGCCGAGCGTCAGGACGCCGATGACGCAGGCCGCCACGGCGATCCCGGCCGCGGTCGCGGTCCCGGCGTCGCCGGCCACCGCGGCGTTGGTCAGCCACTTGAGGGAGAGCGCCAGCAACGGCGCTGAGATCGCGCTGCCGAGCACCAGCACCAGTGCGGCGATCGTCTTGGCGCGGTTCTGCTGCCACGAGATGCGGAGGAGCCAGGCCGAGCTGCGAAGCGTCTCCTTCATCGAACGGCCTCCGGCCGGGCGCCCGGCGTCGAGGCCGGACCGCCGGCCGCGCCGTCTTCGGCCGCCGTGGCTGCGGCCCCTTCGTCTTCGGCCGTCCTGTCGCCGGCGAGGTCCGCGGCGTTCACCGTCTCGGTCCCCTCGTCCTCGGTGAAGCGCTCCGCCTGGAGGCGGAAGAGCTCGGCGTAGCGGCCGTTGGCGGCCAGTAGCTCCGCGTGGCTGCCCTGCTCGATCACCCGGCCGCCGGCGAGGACGACGATGTTGTCGGCGTGGCGGACGCTCGAGAAGCGGTGCGAGATCAGGACCGCGGTCGCGCCGCGCGTGACGTCGACGAACTTGTCAAAGAAGGCGGCCTCGGCCCGGACGTCCAGGGCTGCCGTCGGCTCGTCGAGGACCAGGATCGAGGCCCCGTTCTCCAGGGCGAACAGGGCTCGCGCGATGGCGACGCGCTGCCTCTGCCCGCCGGACAGCTCGGCGCCGTCCCTGTACTGGCGGGCGAGGGGAGTGTCGAGGCCGCGCGGCAGGCGTTCGAGCGTGGTCAGGACGCCGGCTCGCCGGGCCGCTTCGCGGATCCGGGCCCGGTTCTCGCGCAGCTCCACGGCACCGAAGCCGATGTTCTCGGCCGCGGTCAGCTCGTAGCGGTTGTAGTCCTGGAAGATGACGCCGATCTGGCGGCGCCAGTCGTCCACGCCGAACGACCGGACATCGAGGCCGTCGACCAGGAGGCGGCCGCCCGTCGGCTCGTACAGTCGGGCCAGCAGCTTGACGAGCGTCGTCTTGCCGGCGCCGTTGAGCCCGACGATCGCGGTGCATCGCCCGGCCGGGAGCGTCAGCTCGAGGTGGTCGATGACGGGCCGTTCCGAGCCGGGGTAGTGGAAGTCGACGCCCTCGAAGCGGATCTCGCCCCGGGGCAGGCCGCGCGGGTCCTGGCGCGGCTCGAGCTGTGGCGTCTTCTCGTCGAAAGCGTCCACGCCCCGCTCGAAGCCCTGGACGCCGTCGTAGGCGAACATGCCGAACTGCGTTTGAGTGTCGCATTCCGGCCACGCCTCGCCCAGACGAAGTGTCGCGAGGGCTGCCTGGAGGCCCAGGGTCAGCTGCGTCAGCGAGACGCCGCCTGCCGCGGCGGTCCGGCCCAGGGCCGCCAGCGCGATCGCCGCGACCGCGAACCCGAAGGCCGTGTACACCAGGTACGGGCGTACGTAGATCCGCCGGCGCTCGGCCCAGACCAGCGCGAGCAACTTCATCTGCAGCTCGCGGTAGTGATCGGAGAGCCAGTCGGCCAGGCCGAAGACCCGGATCTCCTTCCCGGCCGCGGCTCGCAGAGCCGTTGCCCGGTAGTACCAGGCCTCCCGTCTGATCCCGATGCTGCGGCCGAAGAGCTTGCCGTACGTTCGCAGGCCACCGCGATTGCCCTTTCGGAAGACCATCGTCGCGGCCCCCAGGGCCAGTGCCGCCGGCCAGGAGAAGACCAGCCCCACCACGGCAGCGCAGCCGAGCAGCTGGGTGTAGCGGGCAATCAGGGCAAGAAGCCCGGCACACGCGGCGCCGGGCGTTCGGAAGCTCTGCTCGAGGGTAGTCACGGCCTGGGTCAGGTCGTCGAGCAGGCGCTGGTCCTCCAGCGGGCCGATCCCGGTACTGCGGAGCGAGGCGCCGATGAGCCGATCGAAGACGTAGCCGTCGACCCGGCGCGACAGCAGCTCGCCGAGGGCGGCCTGCAGCGGGGCGATGATCTGCTGCGCGACAAAGGCAGAGGCGGCGATGCCGAAAGCGATGACGAGCGATTCCCACTTGGCCGAGCCGACGCCGCCGGCCACGGCCTCCGGCACGCGCCCGACCATGACGCTCGTCGCCACGACGAAGACGATCGGCAGCACCCCGAGGACGACGTTCAGGGCGATCAGCAGCGAGACCAGGCCGGCCCCACCTGAGGGGACCAGCGCCGCGATGCGGAAGTAGGAGCTGTAGACGTCGAAGACGCCTTGGAGGTAGGTCTTCATGGGCGGGCAAGTCCAGTTTCAGGTGACGGAGGGCATAGCTTACGTGACCTCCGAGCTCGGTCACGGCGCTCGGCACGGGCGAGCACGTGGTGAGCCCGCGCACCACAGAGTTGGAAAGGTGGCAGAACCGGCAGGTGCGGCTACGTGCGTCGCGCTGTCCAGCGCAGTCCGACCGGGGCTCAACGGCAGGCACAGTCCTATGACCTTCGGCTAGACTGGGGTGGTACCTTCGTTCCAAAAGGAGGCCACAGCGTAGTGCTGCGATCAGCTGTCGCCGTCTACCTGCCCGAGGACGAGTTCCCGGCGGTCAATGAGGAGCTGGCGGACGCCGGATTCGAAGCCATCCCGGTCTCCACTGCCGGCGAGCTCGCAGCGCTCCTCGAAAGCCGGTCCGACGTCGGCCTGGCCATTCTGGATGGCGAGAGCGACTTCGACGCGACCATCGAGATGTACTCCCTTCTTCACGACGGGGAGCGCAACGTCGCGTCGTTGATGATCGTTTCGTCCACGGCCGTCGATCGGCTCAGCCTAGCCGGCCGCGCCCGCATCAACGGCGAGTTCGTCAACCGGCCCTATTCGGCGGCCTCCTTGCGCTGGCGCGTGGAGGCGATGCTCATTCGGGCCGAGACGATGCTCATTCGGACCGAGGCCCTGGGCGACTCCGCCCGCGGGGCCATCCTGGAAGGCGAAGTGGGCGTTTCATCCTCGGCCTTGGCGCACCGTGGCCAGATCGTCGTGATCTTCAATCCGAAGGGCGGCGTCGGCAAGACCACGATCGCCATCAACACCGCGGCGGTGCTCCAGATCCGCAAGAACCAGCGCGTTCTGCTGATCGACTGCGACACCGTGACGGGCCATATCCTCACCTCGTTGGGCATGGCCGAGATTCCCACCGTCGCGGACGTGTGGGGAGCGGACCTGGAAACGAATGCCAGCCACTCTCTGGCGGAGATCGCCTCGGCCCACAGCAGCGGCGTCGCGGTGCTGACGATGTCCCGCTCGCCGCTCCACACCGAGGTCCTCGAGCCCAAGCGCGTTGCCCAGGCGATAAGCGCCGCCCGCGACGTCTTCGACTGGATCATCGTGGACATGCACCCCGACTACGGGCCGCTCAATCAGGGCATCTTCGCCCTGGCCGACCAGATCCTGGTCCCCGTCACACCGGAGGTCCCGACCATTCGGGCGGCGGTCCAATTCCGCGAGGTTGCCGTAGATCTCGAGATTCGCGACCGCCTGGCCCTGGTGGTCAACCGCTCGAACAGCGGCGTCGCGGCAAGCGACGTCGAGAAGGTCGTCGGGTTCGCGGCGATGGCCAGGATCCGGTCTGCCGGCATGCTCTTCGTCTATGCGGCCAACAGCCACCGCTCCGCGGTCGAAGCCTTCCCGAAGGCGAAGGTGATCGGCGACATCGAGTCCCTGGCGGACAGGCTGATCGCCACGAGGGACGAGCCGGGCAGGACCGAGCGCTACCCGCGCTGGCTCATGCGCCCCGTCCGCGACCTGCTGGACAGGCTGACCTCGCAGTCCGCCGCTCGGTCCGCCGAGCCGGTTCATACTCGCTGAGGCCGCCGCGGGCCGACCCGGCGATAGCGCCGACCGCAGCGTTACCCCTTCGGTCGGAAGTTCAGCCGGGCGGAGAACATGTCCGCAAACTGCGCCCTGACCGCAGTTGCCTGCTCTCGCTCGACGTCAAGCTCGCTCGCGATCTCGTCGAGGGTCGCGCTTTCCATGGCGCCGATGGCGCCGTCCGCCGCCGCTACCTGGAAGCACGCCCGGAGCAGCATCAGTCGCTGGTCGGGGCTCGAATCCTCGCGGAACTCGCGTGTCACCAGATAGTCGCTCGTCCCGCCGGCGGTCCGCTCCTGGAGCTTGGCCATCTCCGCGACCAGGACGGCCTGGGATTGATCGAGCCCGGATTCGACCAGCACGCTCTCGATGGCCTGCATCTCGACGTCCGTGATCTCCATGTCCGCGTTGGCGGCCCTGGCCAGGACGTACGCCATGCCGGCCAGGAGCCGTGCCTTCTCGGGCGGCAGCGACTCCAGGCGGGCGACGATTCTGCGCACCGCCTCGGTCTCGTTGTCGATCGGCAATGGCTGGGAGACCGACGCGCCGGCAGCCGGATGGCCGCCTAGGAACCGCATGAAGGACATTGACTCCTCCTTACCGCCTCGCTCGGGCGTGAATGAACGTCAGGCGTGGGTGAACAGTAGGTGCAGCTCCATGATCCCATTGTTGTCGACCGAAAGAACTGAGAAGCTGGTGGGCCCGCTGAACCCGTAGTCTGCGAACACGACCGGCATGGACCCCGTCACGGCGATGACACCACCCTGACGCACCGCCGCCAGAGTGATGGCGACGTTCTTCGTGACACCATGGAGAGTGAGGGCGCCGTTCGCGACCACCGACACCGTCTGGCCCTCCGCTGGCAGCGTTCCAAGGTCGACCGGCCCGGTCGTCGTGAAGGTGGCGGTCGGGAACTGGTTGGTGTCGATCGCCTGGCTGCGTAGCTGGTTGTCGCGGTTCGGATCGCTGCTCTTGAGGCCCGTCAGGTCGGCGGTGATCGAGACGTTGTCGACGACCGCTCCGGTCAGGGTCATCGAGCCGCTCACCAGGGGCGTGCGCCCGACGGCGGTGTTCGCGCCGACGCCCGCGAGCTGCTCCTGCACCCGATAGCCCACCCAGGAGGCCGAGAAGTCGCTCATGGAGCCGAGGCTGGTGTTGACGTTCCACGTGCCGTCCAGCGAGGCGGGCACTGGCACGCTGGCACCCGCCGGAACCACCGGCGCGCTGGAAGCCACGGCCGCGGGGCCGGCCGGGCTCAGGAACAGGTACCACACGCCGTAGCCGCCCACTGCAACGCCGGCGATCACGACTATGGCTACGAGCGCGACCAGGAGATTGCGAGTGGTGTGCGATCGCCTCGCCGGTGCCGGCGGGGTGGGGGAGTTGGGAGCGGTCATCTGGGCCTCCGGGCGACGGGCGCGCCATCGGTCCGCGGACGCGGACCGACTTCGACCGTAGGTTCGCTCGCTGAGAGATTGCTGAACAGGGGCTGCATGGCTCGCCTGCCGCGTCGATCCGCCGGACGGTCCCCGTCAGGGCTCGTGTCCACGGGCCGCATCTCGCTCACTGCGTCAGGAAGCGCGGCCCGACCGCGGCCTGACCTCCGTTCCTGTGCGAACGGGTAGTTACCAAAGTGAAGGGGAGGCGGACCCTTCGTTTGGTTTCCTTCATGCTTGTGGTGGTGCCAGTATTCAACGACCGGACGATGCGCTCGTGATCGGGGCATTTCCCGGGTAGGCTGCCCTACCGATACCGCTCGAACAGGTGGTTGTCGTCCGAAACCAGAATGAGCGCTCCGGCTCCAGCGTCACCCTGGGGCCCGGAGGGATCGTCGCAAGGCGTCGACGCGTCAGCCTCTGCCGTCCGGAGAAGACCATCTTGCGGAACCACCGCCAGCCGCGCTACCTCATCGTTCTGGGCGTCATGGCCCTCAGCGCGTTCGCGTTCTCGCTGTCGCTGGCTCTGTCAGTGCCGGCCGCCATGGCGTCCGGTCCCGCCAACGCGGAGGCGAACGAGCTCGTTCGCCTGATCAACGGCGAGCGGGCCTCCCTGGGCAAGGCGCCCCTGCGCACCGACACCTTCCTGGCCTCGAAGGCTCGGGACGGCGCCATCGCGTGCCCCAACGATGCAAGCAAGGTGATGTACGGGCGAGCCAAGGACTTCGCCGTATATGGGTACCCCTCCAATTCGCACTTGCTTCGACTCTGCCCCACCTACACGTCGATGGATGCGATGGCGTCCTGGGGGTACAAGGGCTCTCGCGGTGAGATCACGGCTCTCAACGGCGGCTATGGGACCGGCACGGTCACCTACACCTACGGCTGCACGCCTTCGGTGCGCACCTGCCCCGGATCCACGACGTCCACCTACCACACGACCGACATAGCGATGTGGGACTGGACCTCGAGCGCGACGCATTACGCGATCATCATCGGCAGCTACGACAGGGTCGGCTGCGGGGCATGGATCGGTTCGAACGGCGCCTTCTACTACGACTGCATGTTCAGCCGCGGCGGCCCATCGCACAAGACCGCGACGAAACCGGCCGGGGCCGCCAAGGCGCGGGCAGGCGCCACGACCGCGCCCGCGTCCATCGCACCGGGCGCGACGCTTTACATCCCGGCATGGTCGGCCGGTCCGACGGCCGGTCCGACGGACATCGTCGAAGGGTTGCAGGCCACGGACACCGCATCGCCCGAGCCCGACGCAGCTCTCGGCGGCACGGCCCAGGGCGGGCCGCAGAATGACCCGCCGAGAGGGAGCGTCGGTGCGCCGGCGGCCACGTCCGCCGACCTGAGTGTCGCCGCAGGGGCGATCACGGCCATCTTCAGCCTCCTCTGCGGGCTGCTGCTGTCGGTCAAACGACGCCGGCCGCGAAACCAGCTCGCCAGCTGAGCCCGGATCTGCCGCTCAACCGGCCCAGACCCCGAGCCCTAGACTGCCGCCTCAACCCGGACTGCAGGGGTCGAGCGGGCGCAGACGTCGCATACTTGCGGCCACGAGCGCATGATGCGTCTCGAGGTACTTCTCGGGCGGGGGGAGTGAAGATCATGGCGAACCCACAATGGTTACGCTGTCAGGCAACCGACCCCGAGGGTTATCGCTGCGTCCGGTTCCTGTCGCATCAAGGACCCCACCAGTGGCGACGTTGTGCGTGGACCGACCCTGAGGGATATCGCTGCTTCCTGCCTCCGTCGCATCCGGGAGACCACGAGCTGGCCTGGTTCGAGAGGCCAACTGCTCCCGGCGCGACCCGGACAGTACGCTACCAAGGCGAGCGCGACTGGGCGGCGGCCCAGGCCGAAGGGGAATCGCAGGAGCTCGCGCTCCACCATTGGTTCCCCGTCTCGGAGTCCTACCTCCCCGGCTCCTGGGGCACAGCGGTGTGGGTGGTGGGCGTCGTGACCGTTGTGCTCTTCGTTGGGATCATCCTCCTTGTCTATCTGCTGACTACGAAGCCGGACGGCGAACTCGTGGTCGTCTACGAATACCGGCCACTGGCTCCGACCCCAGCGACCCAGGGAACCGACCCGCCAACCTATCGTTTGAACCCGGTCCCCTGAGCCCGGAGAGGCGCTACGCGCCGCTGTGGCGCTCGACCGAGGAGATCACCAGGAAAACGCCGAAGGCGATGATTGCGATCGCCCACGCCAGGTTAAGGTCCAGCCCCGGGTCGATAGTGTGCCAGGCGAGGACGCCGCCGACCACTATCAGGAGCGCACCGAAGACGATGCCGCCCGAACCGCGGCGTTCTGCGCGACGTTCCCAGCGGTCCGCGCGCCTCTGCCAGCGATCCTGACGAGCCTGCCAGCGCCAGTCCCATCCGGGTGTCTGCCCCGGCGCCGGAGCGCCCTGCGGGGCGCCGGTGGCAGGGTCCGGCGCCGGAGCGGCTGCGCCGCCATCGGGCGCGACGGGCGGAGTGCCGGCGGCGCCATATCCGACCGGAGCGCCGCCCGGCTGCCAGGGCGACGGCTGGGACCACTCCTGGGGCCCAAGCGGCACGACGACCATCATGATGAAGTAGGCCACCAGCGACATGAGACCCGTCAGCGGGATCGAGACGAGCCAGATGATGCGGACCAGGATCGGGTCGATGTCGAAGTAGTCGGCGACACCGGCCGCCACTCCCCCGATCCAGCGGTCGTCGGCGGATCGATAGAGACGACGAGGGTTCATTTGCAGCCTCCTGCGGGGTTGAGCGTCAGGCTTCCGACGCTAGTGGTGACGGTGAAATCGGCCTTGTCGGCAGCGGAGTCGTAGCCGGGCGTCTGCCAGGCATCGCCGACCCGGACCAAGCCGGCGCTCGAGAGGTTGCTCGATGCCAGGCTCTCGCTCGACTTCAGGCTGAGCCCCAGCTGGCTCGGGGCGCACAGGTCGAGCGCCCCGACGTTCGTCGAGAGAGTGCCCGATACGCTGGAGTTGCCGTCGAGGATCAGCGACGACGCCCCGACGTTGGTCGAGACTGCGATGCTGCCGACTCGCGCGCCGGTCAGATCCGCGTGGAGCGAGCCGGCGTTGAGCGAGAAGCTTGCGGACGAAAGGCTCGCTCCACCGAGGCTGACGTGGGCGTCGCCGGCATCGATGGAGACACTCAGTCCAATCGACTGCCCCGACGGCAGCGCGACGTTCCAGTCCTCGTCACCGCGGTCCAGCCACCAGCCGTTCTGGTCGCCCGAGCTGACTGTCAGCGAGCTGGCGGAGAAGGTCACGTCCGGGTTGTTCGCGCCGGTGTTGGAGGCGCTCACATGCCACTGACTGTCCGGCGAGGTGGTGACGCTGGCGCGGCCGCACTGGAGGTTCAGCTCGACCTGCGCGGGGCCGTTGAAACTGCCGTCCTGCGAGATCGAGCCTGTGGTGCTGCCACCCGGCCCGCAGCCGAGCTGGGGTCCGACGGCGAAGAGGCTGCCCAGCACAAGGCCCAGGCACGCCGCGACCACGAGGCCGCCGACGAAGTAGGCCGGGGTCCGCGACAGAACGAACCCGAGCCCGATGCCGACGAGGACCAGCGGCCAGAGCCGCCAGGCATCGCCGAGCGTGGTCATCGAAACCGCACCCTGGTGGTAGGCCAGGGGGACGGCTCCAAGAACGATGAAGAAGACTCCCCAATTGAGTCGACCGCGGTTCAGCTTCATACGCCTTCTCTCCTGCATCATTCGCCCCGGGGCACTCCCAGTTGCCTTGTGGGGCGACCAGCCGACTCCTCCGCTTGTAGTGCCAGGTCGGTGTCAGCGTGAGAATACGCGCCTCGATTCCGCCGGCACATCATTCCGGGGGCGCCAACCGAATACTCCTTGGGACGCGTTCGCATCCTCCCGGGGTAGCGTTCGCATCCTTCCTGAGATCGATCCTGTCGTCCGGTTTCGCATGGGCTTCCGGCGTGATAGCCTCAACGGCAACGAGAGAGATCGCCGGCGCGGTCCCGTGCCGGTCGTGATGGGGAGGCCAGTCGATGCTTCTGAGCGAGTGGAGGAAAAGGGCCCCGAACCACGAGTGCATGAGCACCAAGATCCTCGCGGTGCTAAAGCCCGTGCTCGTTGACCTTGGGGCGGACCGCGATCCGGCCTGTTGGGTCCTCTGGGGCGAGGATCCGGAGTTCCGCTACTCGATCATGGCACCGACCCAGGCCGGCTTGATCACGGTCGCCGTCCGCGTCGGCGGTGGCGGAACCGAGAGTCCGCGGGCAACCGGCAAGCTCGTCAGATGGGGCAAGCTCCAGGTCAGCGAGCTGGGCGTCGACGCCTCCGACGGCCATCGGATCGTGGCCGTGCAGGTCGAAGGTCAGGTTCTCAAGGGCGTGGACGGCGAGGCCGACAGGATCTGCGAGTTCCTCCTCGGACTGCTGGACGGGATCGACGGCCGCGCCCACCCGCTGGCCGTGCCCGTCCTGGTGCAGGCGGCCCAACAGCCGCAGGACGTGGCGATCTCCAAGCCCGCGGTCGTCGCGCCGGAGGCGCCCAGTGCCGGGGCAAAGTTCGGCCTCAAGGCCGTGCCGGCGCCGACACCCGCAGCGACCCCACCGGCCGCCGTCAAACAGGCCCCCAAGGAGGCTCCGAAGCGGGCCCCCAAGCGGGCCGCCAGGGGCGCCGCCGAAGCGGCGCGGGCGGCCGCGAACCAACCGCCCGCGCGCAGGCCGGCGAAAACTCCGGGCGGCAAGATCCCGGCCGCATGGGTGGCTCCGCACCCGATTGGGCTGCCCGCCCCGATTGGGCTGCCCGCCCCGAAGACCCCGACGCCGCCCGTCGTATCGCCCGCACAGAAGCCGCCCGCGGCGAAGCCCGCCGCTGCAAAGGCACCGGCCGCTCGTCCCGCGGCTGCGGCCAGGTCCGGGGAACCGGCCGAGGGCGGGCAGGTCTGGGAGGTGCCGGAGCCGAGTGAGCGCGAAACGAAGCGCCCGCGGACCTGGACTCCCTGACATCGCGGGTCCGCCGGCCGCCGACGTACCATATCGAGCGTCAAGGCAGTTGGAGCGGTCCGATGAGTCACGCGCGACTGGCATCCGATCCGCCGCCGAACGCGGCTGCGCGGGCGACACCTTGAAGCCCACGACAGTCCACTCGTGACAGGTATTCATTCGCCATCCTGGAGACCGCGGCTGACGCTGGTCGGCTTCGCCAAGGGTGTCGCCGCCGCCGTCGGCCTCATCGCGGTTGGCGCGCTCGCCGGTTGGGCGTTGGGCATCTCGGACCTGACCTCGTGGCTGCCCGGAGCCGTCACCATGAAGGTCAACGCCGCCTTGTGCCTTCTCGGGCTGGCGATCGCCCTGGCGCTGCTCGCCTCCGATCCCGGAAAACTTCACCCCTGGGCGAGGGTCGCCGCGCTCCTCGTGGCAGCCATCGCCCTGGCAACGCTCGTGGAGTATCTCGGCGTCAACCTCGGCATCGATGAGCTATTCGCCAAAGACCTGACCAGTGCCGGCTCGCTCCATCCCGGCCGGTTCGCCGTCCTGACGGCGTTCGGGTTCCTGGCGGCCGCTCTGGCCGTCCTTTCGATCGGTCGTTGCGTGCGGGGGATCCACCCGAGCGAGCCGCTGGCCGCAGCGTCTGCCGCGATCGGTGGGGTGTCCCTGATGGGCTACATGTACGGTGCAGACGCGCTCATCGGACCGGAATCGGTGAATCAGGTCGCGCTGCCGGCCGCGGTCGCCCTCACGCTTCTAGCAGTCGGCCTGATCGCCGTTGATCCCGAGCACGCACTGGCTCGCCAGGTGACCGATCCCGGTCCGGCAGGCCAGGTCATTCGCCGCATCTTTCCAGCCGCCGTCCTGATCGTGCCCGTGGGCGCCTGGCTTCGGCTGATGGGCGAGCGGGCCGGCCTGTACGACGAGTCGGTCGGCCTCTCGATCCTCGTCACGGTCGAGGCGCTCGTGCTCGTGGCGATCGGGGCGTGGACCACCGCCAGCGTCAGGCGGCTGGTCCAGGAGCGCCGGCAGGCGGAGCTGGACCTGGTCCGTCTTGGCTCGGCCGTCTCGACGCCGCTCATCGAGACGGCGCCGATCGGCCTGGCGGTCCTGGACCGGGAGCTGAGATACCTCTACGTCAACCCGGCTCTCGCTTCGATCGATGGGCTCGGAGCGCTGGCCCACCTTGGGCAACGCGTCGACCGGGTCTCGCCCGAGCTCGGGCTCGATGCCGCCGCCGCGCTGGAGGACGTTCTGGTTTCCGGCCGCGGGATACAGGACCTCGAAGTCAGCGGCAAGATCGCGGCAGAGGGCGAGCCCGGGACGTGGCTGCTGAGCGCAAAGCCGCTCAGGGATGACACCGGGGAGGCGGTCGGCCTGGCCCTGAGCGTTGTCGAGATCAGCGAGCGCAAGCGCCGCGAGGAAGCCCTGGCGGAGCTGTCCGAGTTGCGCAAGCAGGCGCAGGTCATCAGCGAGTCGGTTCCATTCGGCTTCTGGACGGCCGACGCCGATGGCCGGATGCGCTACCTTAGCCAGTCCTTCCTTACCCTCATCGGCCGGACGGAAGAGGAGGCGCAGGGTCTCGGGTGGCTGGAGGCGCTCGCCCCCGAGACGGCCGAGGCGACGCTGCGCGACTGGAAGATCGCGGTTTCGGCGCGCCGCCCATGGAGCTTCGAGTTCAAGGTCAGGGGGACCGACGGCCGGTCGCATACGATCCTCTCGCGCGGCTTCCCACTCCTCGACGGCGACGGGCGGTTCACGAGCTGGGCCGGCATCAATCTCGACGTCACTGACCGCAGGGATGCCGAGGCCTTCAGGGAGGCCTTCGCCGGCATCCTGTCGCACGAGCTCCGGACTCCGATCACTTCGATCTACGCGGCCAGCACGCTCCTCAGCCGTGCAGGCCTGGAGGATTCGCAGCGCGCCGAGCTGCTCGATGACATCAACCAGGAGTCGGAGCGGCTGCGGCGATTGGTCGAGGACCTGGTCGTGCTCGCCAGGGTGGAACGCGGCACGATCCAGATTCGGACCGAGCCGGTCCTGCTGCCTCACGTGCTGCGCAAGGTCTGCGCCCAGGAACAGGCTCGCTGGCCGGGTCGGCGGATCGACTTCCACGTGGTCGGCAATCCGCCGGTCGCCAGGGCCGAACCGGCCTTCGCCGAGCAGATCGTGCGCAATCTGATCGGCAACGCCGCCAAGTACGGCCCCGCCGACGGCCAGATCGACGTGATAGCCGATGCGCAGGAAGGCCGCCCGCGCGTGCGCGTCCTCGACCGCGGACCCGGCATCGACCCGAACGAGGCGGAACGGCTCTTCGAGCTCTTCTACCGATCCAAACGCACTGCCGGGACCGCCGGGTCGGGGATCGGGCTCTTCCTGGCGCGTCGACTGATCGAGTCGATGGAAGGCACGATCTGGGCCCGGCCCCGCGCCGACGGGCCGGGCGCCGAGTTCGGCTTCACGCTCCAGCCCGTAGACGAGGATGCCTGACCGATGGGCGTAGAGATCGAGCGCAAGTTCCTCGTTGCCGACAGATCCGTAGTGGCGAGCCTGAGCGGCACCGCGATGAGGCAGGGCTATCTGTCGATCGATCCGGAGCGCACGGTGCGCGTGCGCGTTTCCGGCGTGCGCGCCTTCGTCACGATCAAGGGCCCTCCCTCCGACAGCGGGGCCAGCCGGGCCGAATACGAGTACGAGATCCCGGTGCCCGAGGCGGAGGAGCTGCTCGACCGGCTGGCGCTGCGGCCCCTCATCGAGAAGACGCGTTACCGGGTCGCGGTCGGCCGGTTGGTGTGGGAGATCGACGTGTTCACCGGCGCGAACGACGGGCTGGTCGTCGCCGAGGTCGAGTTGTCGTCCGAAGCCACGGCGGTGGTCCTGCCGGACTGGATCGGCGAAGAGGTGACCGGTGACCCGCGCTACTACAACGCCAGCCTGGTGAGCCACCCGTATCGGGATTGGCCCAGGACCGGATAGAGAAGCGCGGCCCCCGACTTTAGAGGTCGAGGGCCGCGCTGTTCGGGGCCGCGATGGAGCGGTGAGCGGTGCGCTACTTGAGTGCGTCGCGGCAGGCGACGGCATCCTGGCGGGCCGACTGGAGCAGGCCGCGGGCCTGGACCAGGGCCGCTCGCGCGTTCTTGAGCACGGGGCCGGCCGTGCCCGCGTTGTACTGGGCGGGGGTCAGCGGCAGGAGCGCTGCCGGTAGCGGCCCGGCCAGACCGACGGCCTGCGTCACCGCGGCGTTCATGGCGTCGAGGTCGGCCTGGGCCGCGGTGGTGTCCTTGCCCGCGGCCTTGGCGGCGGCGATGCGGGCGGTGAGGTTGGTCGAGACCTGGTTGAACGCCGTCTGGGCGAGCTGGACAGTGTCCGCGCCGTTCACCAGGTTCACCTGCGGGACGACTAGCAGGTAGACCCGATACGCGGTCGCGATCTGGCGAATCTCGGACTTGAGGGCGGGCAGCGAGGTCTCGGCGTCGATCTGAGCCTTGAGGCCGGTGAGGCCGCTCTTCGTCGAGGAGACTTCGCCGGATAGTGCGGCGGCGTCGGAGCTGGTCAGGGCCTTGGAGCCCGAGATCTTCGAGGCCAGGGCGCCGAGGGTCGTAAAGCGGCGGGCGATCTCGCAGTCGCCGAAGGCGCGCAGGGTATCGATCGAGACCCCGGCCCTGACGGCGGCGGCCTCCGTGGCGCAGACGCCCGTCCCGGCGGGGCCGCCCGCGATGACCGGGGAGGCGGCCGACGCGACGGCCGCGGACGTGACGACGAGCAGTGCGGCGACCGCGAGGCCGGCGAGGATGGTGCGGGTGCGTGTCTTCATGGTGTTCTCCTGTCTGGGTCCGGCCGGCTATTCGCCGCCGTTGGTGCCGGAGAGCGAGCCGTCGATGCCCTTGAGGAGCTGGTCGATCGACTGGATCTCACCGGTGACGGGATCGTTGGCTATGGCGGGGGGCGAGTAGGTGGCGGCCGGAGCCGCCGAGGCCGGTGTCGCTGAGCCCGAGGCGGCCGGCGATGCCGGGGCGTCGGACGTCGCCGCCAGGGCGCTGGCGGCTGCCGTTGGACCCTGGGTGGCCGGCTGCGTTCCCTGGGTGGCATTGCTGCGGCCGCAGGCGACCGCGACCATGCCGACGATCAGGAGCGTGCTGGCGAGCCTGGCGGCTGAGCTGGTTTGACGGTTCACCTGGCTGGTCTCCTAGTCGGACTCTGTCGAGCTGACGAGGAGATCCTCGGGGCGCCGTCTTCGACCTGTACGAGACTTACGTAAGCGCGGTGTAAGGCCATGATGGCCGTCAGCCGGGTTCAATCACCATTCGCCAGCCAGCGAGGCGGCTTCGACCGGCTCGCGCTGGATTCCCCCCGTCTGGTGTGTCGATCGACCACTTTGATGCATCGGCGACGGCTTGGGGCCGCGTTGTTATGCGCCTGGTATTGCCTAACGGCCGGGCGCTCCCGACAATCGACAGGTGGGAGGGAAGGATCGCGCGAGGATGAAGCTTGATCGTTCGACTGCTTCAAGGCCGCGTCAAGGCCGACGCCATCAGCCTCTTCCGAGAACAGTCCGCTCTGGCCCTGGAGCGGACACGAAGTCATAACGGCTGCTCCTTCGCCGAGATCGGTCGCCAGTCTCACAGGGACGGCTCCGAGGAGATCGTCTTTCTGAGCGTCTGGAGCGACCTCACGGCCGTGTATGACTGGGTCGGCGGCGTCGACCTCGTGAATGCCCCCGTCATCGCCGGCGACGCACCCGAGGTCTTTGCCTATTTCGACATCCAGCACTACGAGGTCGTCGACCCGCTTGCCGACGCGGGGCCGACCGCGGACGTGCGCCCCGCCCTGGCGTCGTAGCTGCGCCCGCCCGGTTGCTCCGCCGCACCGGAATCCTGTTGTCTGCGAGCCCGTGAACGGGTACGGTATGTCCACGCTCGGCTCCTGCATTCGGCGTACGCACCAGGTGGAGTGGTCGATGCCCGTTTCCGGGAGCGCTCCGGCGTAGCGACCGGTCATGCCGACTTAGCGGGGTCGATCTGACGCAATGGACGTCCACGAGGCGGTCGAGGCGTGGCAGGCGCAGTACTCGGGCCAACCGCCCGTTGGCTTCATGCTGCGTTTCACGCACGAGGCCGTCTGGACGCGCGTCCACTACCTGCGCGACAGCGCGGGGTCGGCCACGCGTGAGGAGGACGAGCGAACTGCATCGCGCTTCGACGCCGTCGCCAGTGCGCTCTTCACCGGCACCACGGTCCTGATTCTGGCGATCCATCTCGACCCGCAGCACGAGGCAACCGGCGAACTCCGGGCCATCGGGGCGACGCCGATCGAACCGCCGCCGGCCTGGATCGAGAGCCTGCGCGACTACCTCCCGGGCTCCAGCAGGGCCGAGTTCGTGGCCACGACCTTGAGCTGGCAGCGAGGACTCCTGGACCGCGTGTGGCTCGCCGTGGCTCGAGATCGAGTCGGGAGGGTGGCCCTCTTCGCTCCTGCCACCGGCGACGCCTTCTGCCCGTACGGCGGCGGAGCGGATGTCTTCGTCTGGGGCTCCGACCGGCGGTCCAAGCTGGGCGACCGGTTCCGGGCCTGGGTGCCCGCCGCCCGGACTCCGGGCCCGAGCGCCCCTCATCCGGCGGGCGACCTGATCGGCAAGCGCGGCTAGTTCCCGGCGACAGCGGGGCGCCCGCGCGTCCGGCGACTCCTGCCACAATCTGGCGTTGTCCTCTCCGCTGAGACCGGCGACACTACGCTCATGAGCGCTCGGAAGAAGACGAAGCCAGCCAAGTCGAAGGCCAGGGAGAAGTCGAAGGCCAGGGAGAAGTCGAAGGCCAGGGAGAAGTACGCGGTCGGGGCGCCCCCGGCGCCTGCCGCCCGCGAGCTGCCGCCCGCGCCGCCGAAGCCGGCCGCGCTGCCTAAGCCGCCGAAGCCGGTCGCGCCGCCGAAGCCGTCGAAGCCACGCGAGGCGCCGAAGCCGGTCGCGCCGCCGAAGTCACCTGAGCCGTCGAAGTCACCTGAGCCGCCGAAGTCACCCGAGGCGGTCGCCACGACCGACGTCGCCCGCTACCGCGAGAATCTCCAGGGCGAGATCGACGCCGTCGCGCTCTACACCCTGCTGGCCAAGGAAGAGACGAGCCAGACGCTCAAGGATTTCTACGGCCGAATGGTCGAGATCGAGGGCGTCCACGCAGGCGTCTGGCGCAAGCACCTGGAAGCGGCCGGCGTCGACACGAGCCGGATGCATCCGGCCTGGCGGGCCCGAGCCCTGATGTTCGTGGCGCGCCATTTCGGGCCCGGGCTGGTGGTGCCCACCATCGCCGAGCGCGAGGCCTCCGACCAGGCGATGTACGACGACCAGCCCGAAGCGCTGGCGCGGATGCCCGGCGACGAGCGCTCCCACGCCCGCCTCTTCCGCGAGCTGGCCGGCGGTCGCGGCGTCGAGGGCGGCGCCATCGCCCGGATCGAGGGCCGCCACCGCGGCAGCGGTGGCAACCAGCTGCGCGCGGCCGTCCTGGGCGCGAACGACGGGCTCGTCTCCAACCTGAGCCTCTCGATGGGCGTCGCCGGCGCCTCAGGCGGCGGCCACGCCGTTCTCGTTGCCGGCCTTGCCGGGTTGCTGGCCGGCGCTTCGTCGATGGCGATCGGGGAGTGGCTTTCCGTCCAGAGCGCCCGCGAGCTGTACGCCCACCAGGTCAAGGTCGAGCGCGACGAGCTCCTCCAGGTCCCCGACGAGGAAGAGGAGGAGCTGACGCTCATATACCAGGCCAAGGGCCTCAGCGCCGAGCAGGCGCGGCTGATGTCGAAGTCGATCGTCGGTGGCGAGCTCGGCCACGCCGTGGACACGCTGGCGCGCGAGGAGCTGGGCATCGACCCCGAAGAGCTCGGCGGATCCGCCTGGGTCGCGGCGGCGACGTCGTTCTTCCTCTTCGCGCTGGGCGCGATCGTGCCCGTCTCGCCGTTCATCTTCGCCTCGGGGTTGACGGCCGTCGTGGCCTCGATCGTCGTCAGCGCCGTCGCGCTGATGCTCGTCGGTGCCGCGATCACCATCGTCACTGGCTCGAGCGTGCTGAAGACCGGCGGCCGCCAGGTTCTGCTGGGCATGGTCGCCGCGGCGGTCACGTTCGGCCTCGGCACACTCGTCGGCAAGGCGGTCGGGTAGGGGAGCGGGTTCCGCACCGCCAACAGCGCCCCGGCGCGGCGCCCGCCTCGAAATCAGGTACAGTCGTGGCCTAACCCACTTACCACGCAGAGCCGCGGCTCCATGAGCCACGAGCCGGGAGCCGCCGCCACCGTGAGCATCCAGGCAACACCCTCGCCGGAACGAGGCGATTTCATCCGTGAGATCGTGGCCGCCGACCTGCGGGACGGCAAACACCAGACGATCGTCACCCGCTTCCCGCCGGAGCCGAACGGCTATCTGCACATCGGCCACGCCAAGGCAATTTGCATCGACTTTGGCGTCGCGCGTGACTTCGGCGGCCGCTGCAACCTGCGCTTCGACGACACGAATCCCACCAAGGAAGAGCAGGAGTACATCGACTGCATCCAGGAGGACATTCACTGGCTGGGGTTTGATTGGGGCGAGCACCTTTACTACGCGTCCAGCTACTTCGAGCAGCTGTACGAGTGGGCTGTCTATCTGATCAAGGCTGGCAAGGCCTACGTGGACGACCTCACGGCCGACCAGATCCGCGAGCACCGCGGCACGCTAACCGAGCCCGGCAAGAACAGCCCCTGGCGCGACCGGTCGATCGAGGAGAACCTCGATCTCTTCGATCGGATGCGCAAAGGCGAATTCCCCAACGGTGCGCGGGTGCTGCGGGCGAAGATCGACATGGCCTCTCCGAACATGAACATGCGCGACCCGGCGCTCTACCGGATCCTCCACGCCGAGCATCCGCGCACCGGTGACAAGTGGTGCGTCTACCCCATGTACGACTTCGCGCATGGCCAGTCCGACGCCATCGAAGGGGTCACGCACTCGCTTTGCAGCCTGGAATTCGAGATTCACCGGCCCCTGTACGACTGGTTCATCGACAACCTGCCGGTGCCGTCACGCCCCCGGCAGATCGAGTTTGCGCGGCTCAACATCACATATACGGTCCTTTCGAAGCGCGTTCTGCTGACCCTTGTCAAAGAGGGGCACGTGCGCGGTTGGGACGATCCACGGATGCCTACCATCTCGGGCCTGCGTCGGCGCGGCTTCCCTGCCGAGGGCATACGCGACTTCGCGGCCCTGATCGGCGTCGCCAAGAGCGACAGCGTCGTGGAAGTGGGCCTGCTCGAGCATGTCATTCGCGACGTTCTCAATCGAAAGGCTTCCCGCCGCTTCGCGGTCCTGGCGCCGCTCAAGGTGGTCATCGAGAACTACCCCGAGGGCCAGGTCGAGGAGATGGACGCCGTCAACAACCCGGAGGACCCGTCGGCCGGTAGTCGCAAGGTGCCCTTCACGCGCGAGCTGTGGATCGAGCGCGAGGACTTCATGGAGGAGCCTCCGGCGAAGTTCTTTCGCCTGGCGCCCGGCCGCGAGGTGCGGCTGCGGTCGGCGTACTTCGTCACATGTCGTGAGGTCGTGAAGGACGCGGCCGGAGAGATCGTCGAGCTGCGCTGCACGTACGACCCGGCCACTCGGGGCGGCGACGCCCCCGACGGCCGCCGGCCCAAGGCCACTCTCCACTGGATCTCGGCCGCTCACGCGATGCCCGCGGAAGTGCGGCTGTACGACCACCTGTTCACGCGGCCCGACCCGGGCGCCGACGGCGACCTCTTCGCCGACCTGAACCCCGACTCCGAGAAAGTGCTCCAGGGCTGCTTCGTGGAGCCGACCCTGGCAGAGGTGCCGGTGGGCGAAACCGTGCAGTTCGAGCGCCTCGGCTACTTCTCTCCGGACCCCGATTCGACGCCCGGTCACCTCGTGTTCAACCGCACGCTCACCCTCAAGGACACGTGGGCCAAGCTCCAGGCGCAGGGCAAGCAGGGATAGAGGGGCGGGTCGAGCCGCCGGCGCCGGTCGATCGAGCGGAATCAAAAGGAGCCCGAGGGTATCGGGCTCCTTCGCGCTAGGGTTACGGGTGGTTAGTAGCGGTTGCTCGAGGCTCGCTGGCTGCTGAAGCAGTCGCTGCAGTAGACCGGCTTCGCGCCGCTGGGGCGGAACGGAACCTGGGCCTCACGGCCGCAACTCGAGCACGTTGCGCTGAACATTTCGCGCGGGCCGCTCGAATAGCCGCCGCCGGAGCGGCCGCCGCCCGAGTAACCACTGCCGCCGGTGTCTCCGCGCGATGCCTTGCGGGCTGCGCGGCACGACGGGCAGCGTCGCGGCTCGCTGAACTGCCGCTCGGCGAAGAACGCCTGCTCGCTCGCGGTGAACACGAATTCCTGGTTGCAGTCTGCGCAGCTCAGGGTCTTGTCTTGTCCGTACAAAGAAAAACTCCTTCTCGTGCGGCCTCAGCGAACCTTTCTCGCCGAGAACCAGTGAGAGGGAGTGTCGTGTGCCGCTTGGTTTCGGCACCTTCCTGGTGCCGTTGAACAACTATACCACAGGCCGGCGCGGTAGTGGAACAAATGTTCGGGATCGCCGCCATCGGCGGTCCAACGAGCCGGCCGATGGTGCGAGCCGGACCAGGTTCGGGACAAACCTGCGCTCGCCCGCGGCGGGAATCCGGTAAACTCTGGCACCTCGCTGGCGAGTGGCCTAACGGTAAGGCACCTGTCTCTGGAACAGGGGATTGAAGGTTCGAATCCTTCCTCGCCAGCCAGTTTCGCAAGCACCGGTTTTCGTCGGTCGAGCCGCTCGGCGAGTGCGTTGGGGTCGAGCTTCTTGAGCTCCGCCTTTCGGACATACACGCCGTGGGCTCTTGCCGGAAGACCCTTGTCGTGAGCTGCCAGCATTGCCAGGTCGTAGAGGTCACGCGGCTCGGCCCGTTGTAGCAGCGACCTGGTCTTCTCAGCCCACATCTCCACCAGGGAGTAGGCCATGACCGGGTGCTCTTGGTCGGCGATGTCGGTGTAGTCGGACAGCAGCGGGCGGGACACCACCTTGTCCTCGATGTGCTCGTCGAATGCGACATCGACCTTGACCGCCTTGTCTCGCTGGGCTCCAAGGGGCCCTCGGAACGAGAGCCAGCCTTTCTGGTCTGGGCTCTGATCATCGGGCGACGCTGTCGCGCGGATGCCCGAGTTCTCGCTGACCCAGGCGCACCACGACCCAATGATCTCGATGAGCGGCGGCGCGCTTGAACCCGCCGGGAGCGTGAAGTCCAGATCCTCGGAATAGCGGTAGCCGCGAAAGTAGCACTGCCGGAGGCAGGTGCCGCCCTTGAAGACGAGCCCGTAGTTGGCCGCAGAGTGAGCAGCCAGCATCCAGGTGAGGAGATAGTCGCGCTCCTGAGTGCGTTCATCCACGCCACCGGCCTGCGCCAGGCGCTGGATCTCGGGCCGTCCGATCACGTCTGTCCTGCCTCCGCAAGCTCCACCCTGTCCACGTTGACCCGGACCCGCCAGGCGCGATCGACCGGACCATCCACCGGGAGATCCGGGTCGAGCAGAACGGGCGACCGACGGGCGTGTGACATCTGCTCGCGCAGGCCGCTGGTAACCGACTCGCCGTTCGGGAGGTTCAGGACTTCGATGAGGAATCCCAGGCGCCGGCGCACGGCGTCTATCCCCAGAAGATCGGCGTGATCGAGGAGTCGACTATTGTCGAGGTCAGACCAGGCCCGGCGTAGGACACGCGCCACCTCGGAGATGTCGCCGCCGTGGCGAGGGAGGTGCAGGCAGTCGAGGATGGTGCGCTCCGGGTCGCTGATGGGCACGGCTCGTTCGCCCACCCAATGCTTCGTGATTCCCCAAGTGAAGCGGTTGGGCGCCATTTCGACGAACGTGATCCGGTCTCGAGCCGTCGTCGGAGTCCAGCGGTAGGTCCGCGGGACAGCAATCCACAACCTGTTTCGGACGGGATGCTCAGTCCAGTCCCGGATCTCACAGGCGGACTGGAAGGCAACGTAATACGGCTCACGAACCCACTCGGTAAGGGCAGCGAAGCGATCGGGTTGGTAGGGGGCGTCAGGGGTGGCCCACAGGGGAGCGATCTCAAAGACGCCGCTTCGATGCCGGACGATCCAGCCGCGGGAGACGAGATCCCCGAGCATGCTCGTCGCGGCAGGGGACGTGAGGCCAAGGTATGCGGCTGCCTCCGAGACGGTGAATACCGGCGGAGTCAGAGCGGCAAAGTGGGCGACAAGCTCGGTCGCTCGGCCTTGTAGGTACTTCTTGTTCGCCATGCACCAAGTGTCCAAGGAATGTAGGCCCCAGTCAAGAGATTCCTTGGACATGTAGTGCAAGTCCGGAAACGTCCGATCTATCGCCGCGAATGGTCCCAGGCCGTCGCCTCACCCCAGCCGACGCGCGAGCTCCGGCGGCGCGATGACGACGAGTTCGGTCGTGGCGCGAGTGAGCCCGACGTAGAGCAGCTCGTCCAGGCGGTCGCCGTCGGTCGGGAGCTCGACGAGAACGACGACCTCGCGCTCCAGGCCCTTGAAGCGGCGGATCGTCTCGAACAGGACCTCGTCGGGTTCGTCGGGGACGTCCTCGGGCGCGAGACCGCGCGAGCTGCCGTCGTCGTAGAGGGCGGCGTTCTCAAGGGGGGCGTTGCCAAACCGCCGATAGCGCCAGACCTCGCTCGAGCCGGCCGAGCCTCCCGAGAGCACGGCGATCCGGAAAGGCGCGACCCGCTCCTCCTCGACGAGGCGGTGGAGGGTCCTGCGCAGCGCGTCAAGGGTGGCGGCCCCGGCTTGGGCGCTGATGACCGTGTACCGCCGCTCGGCCGTCGGGCGCGCGATCGTCTCCTCGCCGCCGTGGTAGAAGCGGGCGGCCAGCTGCGCGATCGAGCCCGGGTTGCGGTGGTTCTCGAAGAGCACGTGGCATTCCAGGCCGAGGCTGGCGACGACGTCGGTCCGGATGAGAGCCTGGCCGGGGTCGTGCAAGACCCAGAAGACGCCGTCGGGGCCGGCGAGCAGGTGCTCCAGCAGCTCAAACCAGCGGGCCTCGAAGTCCTGGCCCTCGTCGATGATGATCGCCCCGTAGCGCTCGCGCGGGAGTGCGTCGATCGCCGCGTCGAGGGCGGCCGGCAGGGTTTCATCCCACCAGGCCTGCGGGATCGGCGTGGGGCGGCCCGGGAGGACTCCTGCCTGGGTGCCGAGGCGCTCGCAGAGCCGGTGGAAGGTCGTCACGTCGAGCCCCGTCGGGCCAGGTGCGGCCGGCGTCGGGCCGTGCGCGGCCGGTGCCGGCGCGGGCGCATTCTCGAGCTCGCGGATGAGGCTCGTCGCCAGGCGCTGGTTGAAGCAGACGAAGAGCGTCCGATAGCCCTCGCGCGCCAGCCGGCGGGCCTTCGCGGTGGCCAGCATCGACTTCCCGCTGCCCGCGGGTCCGACGACCTCCAGGCGGCGGAGCCGCCGGGTGCGGTTGAGGATCAGCTCCTGCTCGGTGCTCGCGGCCAACAGCTCGGCGCGATCGTCCTCGATCCGGCCGCGGACCAGGCGGTGCAGCGACCAGGTCGGGGCGAGGATCTCGTCGATGAGGCGGACGCCGAGGGCTCCGAGCGGGGCGCCCCTCATCCCGTCGCCGAGCCAGTAGGCGCAGGCGCGCTCGACCCAGCGGCGGATCGACTCGGGCGTCTCGAGAGCCTCGGCGTCGAGGACGAGCTCGCGTGGGGCGTCGGCGCCGAGCAGGACGTGGCCGCGCGGCAGGCTGGCCAGGTCGACGTCGGGCAGGGCGATCGCGTGACCGGCTCGCGGCTGCGTCCGCGGGGGCCAGTCGGGCAGCGCCTCGAGCTTGCGGACGAGCTGGTGCTTGCTGTCGCGCGCCTGGGTGAAGGGGTCGCGGTCGAGCTGGTGCCCGCCGATCCACCAGCGCCCCTGGCTGTCGCGCGACGGGGTGCCCGACTTCACCTCCAGAACGAGGATCCCGCGCTCCTCGTGGACGACCACGAGGTCCGCCTCGCCGTCGCGGGCCGGCCCGCCGGGGCGCATAGGACCGAGCCACTCGGCGTTCGGGTAGAGGCGGAACTCGGGGGAGGGGAGGGCGGCCCGCAGTCGCTCGGCGACTACGTGCTCAGCGGCCTTCCCGTGCGGCTCCACGCGCCCTCCTGCCCGGCCGCGAAGTGACGTCCCGCGGCCGGAAAGCAGTGTCGCACACCGCTGGGACGGATCGTTCTCGGCCGGGACCATCGGCTATCTTGTCGCGCCGCAGGCGCCCGTGCATCTTGATCGAGGCCATTCCGGGCGACGGAGATGCGCAAGATTGATCGAGGGACGACCACTCGGAGATGACGCGTCGGCGGCGGGAGCGTCTGCCCGCGCCCGGCACGAACGCCTGATGCGAGAACAATGCGAACGCCTGGACGTGCGGCGACCGTGGCTCCTTGGGATCAGCGGCGCGACCGCCGTGTTCGCGGCGGCAGCCGTGATGGCAGGTCTCCCGCTCGTTGCGATGTTCCTCGCAGTCGCCGGCCTGGCGGTCATCGTAGAGGCCGTGGCGCCCCCGCACGGCCCATGGTCCTGGGCGATTGGTGCCGATGGAGAAGTGTTGACGGCTCGAGCCCTTGAGCAGCTCAAGATCGAAGGCTTCGTCATCCTCCACGACCGCCGGGTCCCTGGCTCTTTGGCCAACATCGACCACATCGTCATCGGGCCGCCCGGTGTGGCGATCGTGGAGACGAAGTCGTTCCGGGGCAAGCTCCGGGTTCGAGGGAGCGAGGTCTATGTCGGCGGCTCCTGCAGGACGCCGCAGACGGTCGAAGAGGCGAAGCGAGAAGCCCTCGCCGTCGCGGTTGCCCTCGGCGACGACCTCGAACGCAGACGGCTGCAGGTCCGCGCGATCCTGTGCGTCCATCGCGCCGACCTGCCCTTCTTCGGCTCATCGGCTCAGGGAGTGTCCATCGTGGACGGGCGCGGGCTGGTGAAGACGCTCCGGAAGGCTCCGCAGCGGCTTGAGCCCGCCGATGTCCTCGCGCTGGCTAGCCTCGCGAGCGACCGATTCCGTCCCGCGTCGGCGCCCGTGCCAACTCTCTACGAATACTCTGTGCCGCCGCCACGCGAATCATCCGCAAGTGCCGCGCCGGCCTCGCCGCTCGCCGCGGAACTCCAAGAGCGATTCCAGCCTCCGGTCCGTCGGGCCCAGCTCCAGCTCGCGCGCGAGGCGCGCGCAAGGGCCACGGACGAGCGGGTGTACTGGACCCGAGGCGGGCTGGCCGAGGGAAAGGCCCCGCCGACTCTCCCACCTGCCGAAGCTGATAAGTCACTGTAGATTGCAGTGGAGGGTCCGGCCCGTAGGCCGTCCGCCTCAGCGAACCGGCTCCCCCGTTGGGTGGTGGAGGACGGGTCGAGCGGGCGGTCGCCGGGACGAGTCGTGCGGTACCGGACCGTCCCAGATGAGTGCCTCGGGGGCCAGGTCCAGGTCGCCGGGCCATTCGACAGTCCCATGCCGCACGCGGGCCCGTCGGAACTCGGCGTAGCTCGTCCGCAGGCGCTCGAAGACGGGGCCTCACAGAAGATCTCTGACCTCTCGCTCGATCGTCGTCCTGCCTGACAACGTCAGTCGAAGCCAGTAGTCGTCCAGCGTTTCGACCGATCTGATGGTGAGCATCGTTTGGCGATTCGACGCGGCGCTAGCCGCGATGCCCGGGCGACCTTCGAGCGACGGGGTCTTCTCCGGCGTAGGCCTCGAGGAGGCTGCGCATCACAGCGCTAACGCTCTTGCCCTCTGACGACGCGCGAGACGCGACCCTGGCCCGGAGTTCCTCAGGCACTCGAGTTGTGATGCGAGGGGAGTGAGCACCCGTGTTCGTCGCGCTCAGAGAGGGGCGACCGGCCCGGCGCTTCCAGGTCGAGAGGTCATAGCCGGCCTCGGCCTCAACCGCCATCCGATCCAGATCGGCGTCAATGACGACCCGACCGTTCTTGGTTCTCACAGCCATCTCATCACCTCCTCGTATGCCGACTTGTAGCTGGGGCGCAGTCGCATCGCATGGATGATCGTGAGGTGTCCGTTGTCGTCCTGGAAGCCGGCTACTTCAAGCGGGACCCCGCGTTGGTCCGGCCCGAGGTAGATCACCTGGCCGCTTCCGTCTGGATGATCAAGCGGCATCGGGCAGGTCCTGACCACATGGCGCATGCGTTCTTCACTGATCCCGTGCCTTAGCGCGGACGGGCGGATACCCAGCCGATCCACGGCTCCCCCCGCGAGTGATTATGTCCGACACAACCAGACTGTCAAGCGTCTGGGCCGACAGAGTTCGTGCCCGACGCGACCACTGGTCAGCACACCATGCCGGAGTCGGCTTATCTACGCACTGGGGCTTATCTTCTTCGAAGCTCCATCCTCGAAGCGCTCGATTTGCTGCTCGATAGACGGTCGCTCGTTGCCACGCTCCGACCGTGAGCGGGTCGGGGTCGCATGCCCGGTAGAGCGAAGGTCGAACGCGGCGCGCCCGGCCGGGTCGCTCCGGGTTCGTGACCGAAGCCTCTGCCGCTCGTCCCGGCCGGCATTCATCGT
The DNA here is from genome assembly GCA_003141955.1 of Chloroflexota bacterium. Taxonomy (GTDB): domain Bacteria; phylum Chloroflexota; class Limnocylindria; order Limnocylindrales; family CSP1-4; genus Fen-1039. Next base: position 40,815 of record PLOC01000111.1, on the reverse strand, counting down.
GGGCGCGGGCGGCCGGACGCGGACCGCCGGCCATGAGCCGGCCGGTCCGACGACCTGGCCTGCATCGATTGGATGCAGGACGATGCGATATCGAGTCGAGACGCAGGAAGCCGTGGCACTGGTCGAGGGCGGCCGCACGGGCCGGCCGGCCGTCGACACACTGCGCCCGGGCGAGATCATCTCCGCCTGGATGAACGTGCTCCCGGTGGGGGAGGTCGAATCGGGCCGTGCCGACGCGGATGTCGACTGCCTCTTCTACGTCGTGTCGGGGCTGGCTCGGGCCGTCGTCGGGGCCAGGGAGTGCGCCGGCGCGGCAGGAGACAGCTTCGTCGTGCTGGCGGACGAGGCGTACAGCGTCTCGAACGCGGGCAACTCGGAGCTACGCGTGCTCGAGATGCAGCTGTCTCGCCGGTTGGCTCGACTGGAGGGCTACCCCGACACCTGCAGCGACGGTGGGCCGACCCGGCGCAACGAGGAGTAACGGCCGGCCGATGCGAGGGAGCCGCGGCTGAACAGGAGGGGCCGGCAGCCGACGCCGCCCGGCGCGCCGCCGGCCCTCGTCTCGGGCGCCTATTCGAGCACGAAGATGTTCTTCTTCGCGCAGATCTCTTTTAGGATCTTCGGCCAGACCGTGACCGTGACTTCGCCCAGGTGCGCCTTGTGGAGCAGGTGCATCTGGGTTCGGCCCTGCCCGATCCCGCCGCCGATGCTCAGCGGCGTCTCGCCGCTGACGATCCCCTTGTGGTAGGGAAGGTTGAGCCAGTCGAGCTGGCCGGTAATCTCGAGCTGCTGGCGCAGGGTCTCGGCGTTCACCCGGATGCCCATTGAGGTGAGCTCGTGGCGCCGGCGCGTCACGCTGTTCCAGACCAGGATGTCGCCGTTCAGGCCATGCATGGGGCGGCCGCCGGCGGAGACGGTGGGGGTGACCCAGTCGTCGTAGTCGGCGGCCCGCATCTCGTGTGGGTAGCCGTCGGCGAGGGTCCAGCCGATCCCGATGATGAAGATGGCCGGGATCTCCTGGAGGATGGTCGTCTCGCGCTGCTTGCGGGGCAGGTTCGGGTAGCGGTCGAGCAGCTCCTCGGCGTGCATAAAGGTGATCTCGTCGGGCAGCTCCGGGTACTTGTCGGCCCGGAGCGTGGGGAACCTGTCGAAGGCCTCCTGCTCGGCGCCCTTGATGACCTTCCAGATCCTCCGCACGACCATCCGAAGGAAGTCGAGGTTGCGGTCCTCGGCCCTTATGACCCTCTCCCAGTCCCACTGGTCCACGTAGCAGCTGTGGTCGTGGTCGAGGAAGTAGTCCTTGCGGACGGCCCGCATGTCCGTCAGGAGGCCCTCGCCGACCCCGTAGCCGAACTCCCTGAGCGCGGGACGCTTCCACTTGGTGGCGGCCTGCACGACCTGGGCGTCGATCGGGTGCTTGTCGTAGTCGTTGGAGATGTGGAACTGGATCGGCCCGCGCTTGCCGTCACGGTCGAGCATGTCGTTGATGCCCGACTCGACGTCGACGATGAGCGGAACCTGGACCATGTGCAGGTTCAGCTCCTTGCAGAGATTGCGCTCGATGTAGTCCTTGACTACGAAGATGGCCTCCTGGGTCTCCCTGCGGTTGAGCGCAGATGCGTAGTCGTTCGGCAGGACCTTCTCGAGGTCCTCGTAGTTGCCGATGCCCGGCCCGGCAAGATCGGCCTTCTTGTCGCCCGCCGCGAACGTCATTCGTCCGTCTTCCTTTCCATGGCTGGACTCGGTGCCGCACGAAACAGTCGTTGGCCGCCGCCCAGCGGGAGTCGAGGCCAATCGGCCTGACTCCACTTTGGGCAGATCATATCTGGGCTTGACCGTATGCGAACGCTCGGCGATCTTGAGACCGATGACCGATCAAACCACGCCCGCCCCGCTTGATGCCCCGGCCGCCCCGCTCGGGCCGCTCGTCCCACCCCCGCCACTCGACCTGGATGATCGCCTGACCATGTCCGCCGCCGAAATCGCCACCGCCGTGAACGGGGGCGATATCTCCGCCGTCGAGATCGTCGGGGCAACGCTGGCTCGCATCGAGGCGCACCGGGAGGGCCACGCCTACATCACCGCGTGCCCCGAGGAGGCGTTGAAACGGGCCCGCGAAGGACCGACCGGACCGCTGGCCGGAGTGCCCCTCGCCGTGAAGGACATCTTCGACACGGCAGGCGTGCGCACCACCTACGGCTCCTCGATCTTCGCCGACCACGTCCCGCGGCGGACGGCCACGGCGGTGGCCAGGCTGGAGGCCGCCGGTGCGATTGTCGTCGGCAAGACGAACATGCATGAGTTCGCCTTCGGCGTGACCAGCCAGAACCCGCACTGGGGCACGGTCGCGAACCCCGCCAGGCCCGGGCGCGTGGCCGGCGGTTCGAGCGGCGGGACCGCGGCGGCCCTGGCCGACCACCAGGCGACCATCGGCCTGGGCACGGACACGGGTGGATCGATCCGGATCCCGGCGGCCTGCTGCGGTGTGGTGGGTTTCAAGCCGGCATACGGAGCAATCCCGACGCGTGGCGTCTTCCCGCTCGCGCCATCGTTCGACACGGTCGGGGGCATGGCTCGGACCGTGGCCGACGCGGCGCTCGTGGATGCGGTCCTGACGGGACGGCCTGCGCCGGCGCCTCGGCTCGCGGGCGTGCGCGTCGGCGTGCTGGCCGTCACCGGCATCGAGGACGACCTGGCCAGGTTGGGCGCCCTCGTGGAGGAGGCCGAGCTCCCCGAGCTGGACGCCGATCTCATGGCGGCCTTCGCCGCCGAATGCGCGATCACGCACATGGCCTGGTTTCCGCGCGAGCGTGAGCGCTACGGGCCGGACCTTCGGCTCAAGCTGGATGACGCACAGGGGATCAGCGCGGTGCGATGGCAAAGGGGCCTGAAGGCCACCTGGGAGCTGCGGAAACGAGCGCGCTCGAGGCTCGACTGTGACGTGCTCGTCGGCCCGGTGATGGCGATCGATCCTCCCCCGGACGACTGCTGGGAACCCGACGTGCGGGCAGCCATGACCCGCTGGACGCGTCCGTTCAATTTCCTGGGCTGGCCGGCCATCGCCGTAGGCGGCCTCCAGATCGTCGGCCGCGACCGGGACGTGGTGCTGGCCGCGGCCCTGGAGCTGGAGGCCAGCGGCCTCGTTCGCGAACTGGGGGTGTAGAGGCGCCGGCGCGTCACCGCTACCCAGCACGAAACAGGCCCCCGGAGGCGACTCCGAGGGTCGCTGGCGCTTCCCCTGGCCCCCTCGACGGCGCATGATGTGGCCGCCCCGGGTCGGGGCGCGGATGTGGACCTGTTCGGTCGGGGGAGGACTTATGGGAACCCACCGTCGTGTCGTGGCCCTGGTGGCTGCGCTGTGTCTTGCCGGGGCCGCCTGCTCTTCGGCGGCCACGTCTCCATCTCCGGCTCCGCCGAGGGCAACGCTCGTCGCCACCATCGCCGCCACGGCCCGGGGGGAGACACCCTCGCCGGCCCCGACCGCCAGTCCAACGCCGGCCCCCACGGCAACCCCGACTCCAACCCCGGCGCCTGCCACGCCCGCGCCGACGCTGCATCCCACGCCCACGCCGACGGTGCCGCCCGTCGTCCATGGCCAGTACCTGCTCTACCTGACGTCGGTCAGCGGGCCCATCCGACAGCCACACGCCGCAGGCCTGGCTCGTCAAGCCCAACGGCACCGGCGCCCGCAAGATCGCTGATGGCTTCTCGCTCGGTCCCTACAGCCCGCCGCCCGTGGACCTCGACGCGATCTGGTCCCACGACGGCTCGATGATCCACATCATCAGGTGGCCGAGCTGTGCCGCCCAGATCTCGAACTTGCCGGTATCCGCCAGCACCGAGATCCCTGTCGTCACCATGACGATCAAGGACTGGCTCTTCACGTGGTCGCCGACCGACGGCAAGATAGCCTACTGGCACTTCTCGGGCGCCGACCAGGTCTGCGAGCAGAACAGCATCGACAACATCCACGACCTGGCCTGGATGAACGCCGCGGGCGGCACGCAGACGATCGTCAAGGCCAACGTCACCTACCGCCTGAGCGCCTGGCTGCCCAACGGCTCGGGCCTGGTCGCGGTCAACGACTACAACGCCTGGTATCGGGTCAGCCTCCTCGACGGCTCGGCGATCTCGCTCGGCGTTACGGCCACCCGGCTGGACGTGTCGCCCGACGGCACTAAGGTCGCCTTCCTGAACGGCGGCTATCTCTACGTCCGGAATCTGGCCGGTGGAATCTCGAAGAACCTGGGGGCGGCGACCGACTTCGCCTGGCGCCCGGACAGCGCCGCGCTGGCCGTGTCGAGCGGGACGCTCAGGCTGGTCAATGCGACTACCGGCAGCGGCACCGTGGTGTTCGCGTTCGCGACCAAGAGCCCGAGCTGGTCGCCCCGACCACACGAAGCTGGCCTTCATCAAGTCGTCCGGCGGCGGCATCTACGTCATCGCCGCGAACGGGGGGCCGGTGACGGCGATCCCCGGCACCATAAACGCGACGCACGTCTACTGGCAGCCGTAGGCCCCAATCAGCGCGCTCTGGGCCTGAACCGGCCCCGTTCGTGAGCCCGCGCAGTCGGCCGGCGGCCGGTCCGCGGTTCGAGGCCGGCGAATCACCGCACGGCCGGGTGGGGCCTAACTCGTTGGTGCCGTGATCAAAACGCCTGACAGCGTGTCGATGCTGATGTCCAGCGTCACCGTCTCATGGGACGGCGTGTTGAAGATCTTCTGATCGAGAGACGCCTGGATGGTCATGCCGGCCGGAGTCCCGTCCTCCTCTGCCCAGAAGGACAAACTGCTGACGGTGAGGTTTTCCTGACCGGCACCGGCCGTGATGCCGAACGCAGAGAGGTCTACGCCCGCCATGTTCGCAACGATGAGCTCGTGAAGCTCTTTGTCGAATTTGGGCTCCACGCCCTCGTCGATGAGGACGATGCCGCTGCCCACAAAGCCTTGAAGCGTCTTTCCTGAGGCTGGCGCCTCGGTCCATTGGCCTCCGTTCGTCCGCGAGTACGCCGCGTCGCCGACGACGATGCTGTCGTTCGTGTTCGTAATGCCCAGGATCTTCGAGGCAATCGAGACGTCACTGTCTGCGCCTTTGACCTTGAACGTTCCCGTGACCGAGCCTGAGGTTGAGCCGAAGATCGTGGTCACCGCAATTGACCCGACCACGGGTCCTTGCGCCTGGAAGTCGCTGGTCGCGATCCTGGCCTCGAAGCTGTCCACGGTCGACATCGGCGTCGGTGTCGGCGTCGGTGTCGGAGTCGGCGTCGGCGCCAGGGTAGGCTCGGCAGAGGCCGCAGCAGATGCCAGGACGCCGTTAAGCGTCTTGCCGGTGGCGCTACAGGCCGCTACGGACCCCAAGAGGAGAACGACGGCTGCCCCCCGGGCAAGACGGCGAACGTGCAAGACCGCAGGCATTTCCCGCATCCTGACCGCACTCTACTCCCTTGCGGCGATGCTAAGGCTCTGAGGTCGTCGTTTCACAAGGGCCGCGTTCTCCAAGCCCGAGCGCACAAGAGAGATACCTATGCGATGATTCTCTCCTCGCGCTGAGTGGCATAGATGGCCTCAGCTTGGTCGGCCGCCTCGGCCAGGACCTCTTCCGGGGTAGCCTCCGGGTAGGCCGCTCGGATCGCGGCGGTGACCGTGCCGAGGTCAACACCCTCGACTTCTTGAACAGCTTGCACATTGATGACATAGCTGGCCAGGATCGAGATAACTGCCGCCACCGGCAGTCCGAAGACAGCACCCCAGATCCCCGCCACCTGCGCTCCGATCAGAACGGAGACGATGGTGACGATTGGATGCACCCCAGAAGTTCTCTTCATCAGTCGAGGCGTGACGAGATGCATGATGACCGCCTGTCCGACAAAGAGCACAACGGCGACCGGGACAACTGCGCCGGGAACGAAAGCGGCGGCGATGAAGATCGGCGGAGCCAGAGCCAAAGCGGAGCCGACGAATGGGATCGGCATACACAACGCAGCAAAGAGACAGATGAGGAACAGGTACGGCAGGCCAAACACCAGACCGACAACGAGCGTCAGCACGACCTGAATGACCATGAGGATGACCTGCATCCAGAGAAACCCCCTGAAGGCTCGACCAACCGAGCGATCGAAAAGATCGAGCTGGGTCTCGAAACGATTTGGAATCACCCTGCGCCATTCAGCCTGCAAGCCGGAAGCATCAGAGACTATGAAGACCGACAGCACCAGGATGATTGAGAGTGCACCGACAACCGACATGACGGTCCCGGCGATGGCCCCAGATTGATCTGCCAGAATGGTGTTGATCTCGGGCAGGATTCTGGCCTCTCCCTGACGGAAGAGGGCGGCTAAGTCGATCGTCTTGGTGCCGATTCCCAAACGTTGCTGGAGCGAGACCAGACTGCCGCTAATGGTCGCCGTGGCCTGGTCCGTTCTGCTTACCAGATTCGTCGCCTCAGTCATCCCGATCGAGGCGGCAATGAGAATAAACCCGATAAGGGTGAGCGCCACGCAACCATAGACCAAGCCGACCGCCTTGCTCCGTCCCATGTTGAAACGACCAGCTGCCCAGTCGACGAGGGGGCTGACCACGAAGGCCAACAGCCAGGCCAGAAAGCAGATCATGAAGATCTCGCTGAAGGCGCCAAGGACCGCCACGGCTTGCTGGATGATAAGGAGAATGAAGACGGTCGATCCGGTCGCAAAGAAGATCGTCGCCAGGCGACGGAGGCTGTTGGCCGGACGCAGATTGATCGAACGAAGAGCAGCCAGGCGAAGCTTGGGAGCCGGGTTCTTGGCTTGGCCGGGGGTCTGGCGAGAGGGGGCGTTCAGAAGCGGACGGTGTTCAGTCATGGCTGGGCCTCTGCGGCACCGTGGCCGGCCGCGCCCATCGGGTGCTAGCGGCGCGGACCACGGCCCGGATTGCTCTGCTTGCGCGAGGCGATTGCCACTCCGACCAGCAGCGCAGGAGACAACGCCGCCAGAGTGACAAGACGCGGCGCACCGGCCATCCAGAGACCTGCCCCGACACCCAGGGAGAATGCGACCAGAAGCTCGAGCCTCGGATCGGACAACTCCTGGAGCATTCTCACGGACTGGGAAGCTCCTTCGGCGCCGGCCGACGCGATGCCGGGCAGGCGGGCCCCCACCTCGTCAGCGGTAGCCCGGGCACCCGCCAGCGCCGCAGCGGCACCCTCCTGCGCCTTTGTCGCGAACCCGCCAGCCGCGTCGCCTTTGGTGTGCTGATCGGTCATCTCAGTTCTCCACTAGCCGCGCATGCCCAAACCAGGCATGGATCCTCATGCCGTTCCCTGAGTCTGGGCTGGATCGGGCCGGGCCGCGAGGATGAAAACCCCTCCCCTGTTGGAAGTCGGAGAGGGTTGAGGCTCTGATCGCGAGGGCTGTCGCCCGGAGGTCTGGTCGGGGAAGGGGTTGACGCGCCCGCGCCTCACTTCTACGGTGCACGGCCACGCGGCGCAGCAGCTGGGTGGCCAGGCCTCAGGCGGGCATCCCCACGGGCCGCAACCGTCCCCGGCGAATGACGCTGGTCAATCCCCAAGCGCAAACGACGAGCGAAACCACGAGCAGGATCACGGAGGCTCCCACCAGGTCCGCGGCAGGCCCCACCACCATGATCGGCAGCAAGCTCGAGACAGACACGAGCATATTGAGGATGCCAAAAACACGGCCTCGGACGTCCTCCGGCAGTTCCTCCTGGAGTTGGGTTTGAGCGGAGATGGCGACGATGGCGTAGCAGATGCCCGCGACAAAGGCGATGGCGATAACCATCGAGAGAAGCGAGATAACCTGACCGATATCCTGCAAACCATGGGCCTCGGCGACCGCACCTACTTGGGCATTGAGGAAGTGCGAGATAGAGCCAGCATATGAGAGCAGGGCGAGCAGGAGACCGAGGACGATCAATCCCGCCTCGATTACCCGCCGCCGGGGGAAGTAGTGACCGTAGGCGTTGATGGCCAGAACGCCGGTGACGATGCCCAGACCAAGAGGCAGGACGACCACAACTAAGCCGTCGTCTCCAAGTCCCAAGGACGTCTTGGCAAAGTCGGGGCCGAGCACGGCGAGGACGCCGATCAGCGCTCCGGTGATTCCCATGTAGGACAGCGACCAGCCCACATTGCGATGCTCGCGGATGTATGCGATCCCCTCGACCAGTTGCCCGAATGTGCTCTTGGCCGCCCGCCCCGCGACCACGACCGCATGGCCAGACGCGACTGCGGACACTTCAATTGGCAGGGACGACGGAAGCGAGAACGGCAGGGACGACGGCAGGGACGACGGCAGCAATGGCGGTGACGGCAGCGACGACGGCAGAATCCAGCAGAAGACGGCAGCGACGAAGTAGAGAGCGGCGACTATCAGGATCAGTACCTGTGGGCCGGCGATGGCGATAACGAACGGTCCGAACAACGCGAAGCCCAGGGCAAACGCCGCGTTGGTCGTCAGGGCGAAGAGACCATTGGCCGCCAGTAGCTGTGACCTCGGGACAAGGAAAGGAATCATCGAAGCTTCCGCCGGGCCAAAGAAGGTCGTCACGGTCGAAACCAGGATCATCAGCAGGTACAGCAAGAGCAGATTGCTGCTGACCAGGAAGACCAGGACGAAAGCCGCTCCGCGGAGCACGTTCGTGACAAACAACGTGTAGCGCTTGTTTGCTCGGTCCACGAAGACGCCGGCGACGGCCGAGAAGATGATGGCCGGAGCAAGGAAGCACAGCAGAAGAATGCTAATAGCGATGGTCGAACCGCTGTAGTTGGACGAGATGATGAAGAGCAAGCCGAGCATGACCATGTTGCCGCCGACCTGGGTCGACAGCTGAGCCAACCACAACAGCAAGAACGGCCGGTTTCGCAGCACCGCGATGCCGCCACTCTCAGGAGGGGCAGCCGCCAGCACGTTCATCGTCGCTGTCTCCGGGGATGTGGTCGGCATTGAAAACCCATAGCCACTGAGCGTTCAGCGAGCGCATGGTATCCCTAGTCCGAGGCCGAGACATTCTCCTTCCCGAACCCCTGATCGGTGCCTGCCGTGACCGGCCGTGCTCAGCCCCAGGACGAGCTTCCCGAGTCGAGGACCCATCGAGGGAACCCGCCAGCAGCCGAGTGGGGACTGGTGCCTGTCCGATCGCGCCCCAAGCGAGCTGTGTGTCGAGCCTAAACTCGTCCCGACCGACCGACCGACCGACCGATAGCTGAGCACGCCTGGGCACCAGGCCGTACGGGAAGGGAGTGGGGACAATGACGAGTCGACCCGAGGGCGCAGCCATGCAATCGGAGGCCGGGAGACAGTCGGTCGCAACACAAGTACCGGTGTCGACCCTCAGCGCAACCGTTTGCCGGCTCGGGTTCTGGGCGGCGATCTTGACCGTGGTCCTGAGCGCGACGGCGTTGGCTATCGGGTTCGTGACGCCCGCGAGGGGCGGCCCCTTCTGCCCGTCAGACTGCATCGCCTATCCCTACCTGGATGCGGGCTCGTTCTTCCCGGGGGACTACATCTGGATCGTTCCGGCGCTCCTGTTGGTGCCGACGTTCGTGGTGCTCATGGCCTGCATCGACGCCTACGCGAGCGAGGGCAGGAAGCTGTTCGGTCGCCTCGGGCTGTCGTTCGCCCTGGTCTACGCACCCATTGTCGCGATCGACTACTTCATCCAGTTCACCGTCATCGCCCCGAGTCTCCGAAGCGGACAGACCGAGGGTCTCTCGCTGTTCACGATGTACAACCCCGACGGGCTGTTCGTGGCGCTCGAGAGTCTCGGGTACCTGGCGATGGCCGTCGCGTTCCTGTTCGCAGCGCCGGCGTTCGAAGGCGGCCGGGTCGAACGATCCATCAGGTGGATCTTCGTGGCCGGCTTCGTCCTGGCGGTCGGGATGTTCCTGGGCCTGTACTTCGCGGGCAGCGACATCGTCGGGTTCGAGGTGGCGGTCCTGTCAATCGACTGGATCGTCTTGATCGTCACGGGTGTGCTGCTCGCGGTGGTTTTCAGGCGAGCCGGGCGGCCGGCATCATCGCGGCTGGCCGGTGGAACCTCCGGCTGAGGTGCCGACGCCCGGCCGGGGACACGGCGTCAGGCGATCGGCTCGCTGCCGGCCGGATCGAACCGGATCAGCATCTTCGTTTGGTTTGACTCTCCAATTACGTCGGACGCAAGTCGGCGGTCAAGGGCCGGGCCGTTAGGCAGAGGGGCAGCGGCACGCAGCCATGCGCGTTACCCTGGAAACCGGCGCCAGAACACCAGAGGCAGGGAAACATGCCACTCACTGGAGAATACGAACCGGGCACATCCGCATGGTCGCGCAAGCAGGTTGAACTCTACGAGGCGACGAACGGCGAGGAGGGCAGCGATCTTCGCGGCATGCCCGTGATCGTGCTGACCTCGGTCGGCGCGAAGACCGGCAAGCTCCGCAAGACGGCTCTGATGCGCGTCGAACGCGGCGGCGTCTACGCGGTGGTGGCGTCACTCGGCGGCGCCCCGAAGAACCCGGTCTGGTACTACAACCTGAAGAAGAACCCCCACGTCGAGTTGCAGGATCGAGCGGCCAAACGCGACTACACCGCGCGCGAGGTCACGGGTGACGAGAAGGCCGTCTGGTGGAAGCGCGCGGTCGAGGCCTGGCCCGACTACGCGAATTACCAGGCGAAGACTGAGCGCCAGATCCCGGTGTTCTTGCTCGAACCGATGGAGTAGGGGACGGTTCCTGCCCTCGCCGCGGGCTGCCCCGCCGCGCCCACGCTCAAACCGAGGCTGCCTCGTTCGCGAGCCGCGACGCTGCGAGCGTCAGGTGGTGCGTCAGCAGGGCATCGTCATACGACGAGCGGATCCTGTTGGGCTTCCCCTGGACCGCATCGATGAACGCCCGATTCTGCAGCTCGTAAGGCGTGTCGAAAACGGACGGCGGCGCAAACGTGGTCTTCTCCGAGCCTCGCCGCACGAGGAGCCGGTGGTTGAGTACCTCCAGCGTCAGGGCCATTCCGTCGGAGACTGCCTCGAGTTCGACCCGGTGCGCCGCGGCAAGTAGAGAAGTTGTCGAGAAGGAACCGATGGCACCCGACGCAAAGCGCACTGAGGTCTCGGTGACGTCGAGGATGTCGCTGTCCGGATAAGCCGGCCGCGGAACCCGGCGGCCTGCGGCGGCGATGGGCTCCATCTCGCCCGCGAGATATCGCGCCAGATCGAAGATGTGGGTCGCCTGCTCCACTATCTGACCGCCCGATTGGTCCTTTCGAATCCACCAGGCGGCGCCGGGCGTTTCGCCCAGCCAGGAGCCGACGACCAGCTGGGGCGGCCGGCTCTCGAGGAGCTCGCGGGCCCGATCGACGACCTCGAGGTAGCGCCACTGATAGCCCACGCACGACACGACGCCCTTCTCGTGGATCGCCTTCGCGATCCGTGCCGGCCACTGTTCGTCGACGCCGAGCGGCTTCTCGGCGAACAGGGCGATCCCGCGATCCACGACGGCCAGCTCGGGCTCACCGTGGGCATACGGTGGCAGGCATACGAAGACCGCATCGAGCTCGGCCGCATCGAGCATGGACCGATAGTCGGGATAGACCCGCGCGCCGGCAGACTCGGCCAACGGGCCCGCCGAATCCGGATTGCGTGACGAGATGCCCACCACCTGGACGTCGTCGAAGCCCGAGAGAACGCGCAGGTGTACTCGGGCAATCCAGCCCGCCCCGACGATCCCGACACGTGTGGCGGCCATCCTGCACCTCCGACGCTCATGGAACTCAGCCGTTCCGCCGGTAGTGTCTCACCGGCCCGTTCAGCCGGCCGGGGCGTCCAGGACTTCGCGAACCTTGCGCGCAAGGCGCTCGGGAGTGAACGGCTTGGGCAGGAACGACGCGCCGACGTCGGCGAGCCCGGCGGGCAGCACGGTCGATTCGGCGTGCCCCGACACGAGCAGTCGCCTCACGCCGGGGGCCACCACAGCCAGCCGTGCCCGATCGACGAGCCACCACGAAGTCTCCCTCTGGGGGGACTTTCCGCCCCATTTCAGGGATCGGCGCAGGAGAACCTATTCTGCACTCCCGGCTTCGCCCGACCCTCGGCGGGGTGCGCCATTCGTGCGCGCCCGGCGCCGACCTGAGCGTCCTCCATGCACCGCGCCCGGGTCAAGGGACGAATTGGCCTATTCCGCCGGCGGCTCGGATGATGGCGGCTCAGCGCGAGCCGGCTGGCTCCAGCTGGTGCGTTCGCTCCATGATCTCGAGCATGGCCCGGGCGTCGTGGTAGGGGCACTTCCAGAAGTCGACCTTGGTCAGGCCCGGCGCGGCAACGCCCTCGCGGCTGACGTAGGTGTACCACTCGCCGTCGCGGCGATCGATCACGAAGGCGTCGATGAAGTCCCAAGTCTTGATGGCGGCAGCGAGGTGCTCCTCTCGGCCCGAGATCTGGTAGGCGTTCAGGTATCCCACCACAGCTTCGGCCTGCGGCCACCATTCCTTGTCCGTCTTGAGGTATCCCTCCGCCGTCCTTTCCGTGTACACACCGCCCAGCTCGGCGTCGTAGCCGTCCGCCAGGACGGCGTCCGCCATCTTGACGGCAGCCGCCTGGGCCCGGGACGTGAGTGTCGGGTCGCCCACCACGCCGGCCGCTTCGCAGATCAGCCAGCTCGTCTCGATGTCGTGGCCGTACGAGATCACTCCCGACATCGGCCGCCAGTGCTCGTCGAAGAAGAGGATTAAGTGCCCGCTCTGTGCGTCGAGGATGCGGTCCAGCATCAGCTCGAGCAGCGCCCGCAGCCGCGCCCGTGGCCGCGGATCCTCGCAGACAAGAGCCAGCGTCGTGTAGGCCTCGAGAAGGTGGACGTGGTTGTTCATCGAGAAGGGCGCGTTCAGGTCCAGGTCGGACAGCCGGATGTCGTCGATCGGCTGCCAGTCGCGCCCGCGCGCCTCCCAGTAGCCGCCGTTCGAGGGGTCGAGCGCATGAGTCTCGATGTCTTCGAAGAGCCGCATGGCTCGATCGAGCGCGTCGCGCACACCCGTCGCCCGGAAGTACTCGACCAGCGCGTAGATGCCGAAGGCCTGTCCGTAGGTCTGCTTTCGACCCTGCAGCATTCGGCCGAGATGGTCCACCTCCCAGTACAGGCCCGAATGCTCCGGGTCCCAGAAATGCTCCAGGAGGTAGTCGAACGCCCGATCCGCCATCTCGCGATAGAGGGGCTCGGGCCGGCGGCGCAACGCGGCCGAGAAGGTCCACAGGATGCGGGCGTTCAGGACGCCGCCCTTGCCGGCGCTCGGGTCCGGCCGGCCGTCGACGGAGACGGCTCCGAAGAAGCCGCCCTGCCTGCGATCGACTGCCGTGGTCGCCCAATACGGCAGGATGTCCTCGCGCAGCTCATGCTCAGCCGCGGCGCGCAATGGCCCGAGTCGATCCGCGATGGTCATGCTGGGATGGTAGCGGTTGTTGGCTCCCCGAAATGGCTGGGCGAGTCGCTACCGGTTGCCGGACGCGGCACGGGTGGAGGAACCAGCTGATACGGCCTCGAGTCGATCGACCAGGCGCAGCAAGTCGGCGGCTTCGGACTTGCGGAGTTCGCCGGTCTGGAGCGCCAGCAGCAGGAGTCGCTTTCGCTCGACGTCGTCCGCGCCGAGGAGCAATTCGACCAGCCCCGCCTGATCGAGCTGCCGCTCCTCGCTGTCCTTGGAGCGCTTGCGGTTGAAGAGCACGCTGGATCCTCCTGGAGAGGCCGCCGACTCGGAGCGTCGGCAGCCCGCCTATCGGAATAGTCGGCCCCGCTGGGGCCAAGTATCGCTCCTCGATTGTACGGGTCAAGGTCACCCGAAAGGACCCTGTCAGGTCCGGCGGGGAGCGGAGAGCAGCAATCTACCCTCGACTGCAGCGCACCGACCAGCCGGTGGCGGCAAGTTGTCGCGGGTGCCGGCCCAGATCTGCTACGACTGGCCGCGCGCTGGCGTCGGCTGTACGATCCAGGGCAAGTAATTGAGGTATCAACGATGTCCAGCACCGCGGGGCTTGGTCCGCTCAATGTCGTCGATTACAGCCCGGGCGTATGCAACATCGGTCCGGCTGAGATAGCCCGCCGCCGGATGGCCGGCCATATCGGGCTCCTGGTGACCGCGGCCGGCCTCGCGGCACTGGTCGTGACCGGGGCGCCGCCTTGGACCAGGCTGATTCTGGTGCTTCCAGCGGGCGCGTCGGCCTCGGGATACCTGCAGGCGTGGTTCCACTTCTGCGCCGGCTTCGGGGCCCGAGGCGTCTACAACTTCGGGCCGCTGGGGACCGTGTCCGAGGTGGCGGCGCCCGAGGCCAGGGCACGCGACAGGGCCAAATCGATCCGTATCGGCGTGGCCGCGCTGGCCATCGGCATCGTCGTCGCGGTCGTGGCGGCGGTGCTGCCGATCTAGCTCGCGGCGCGCTGCCGGTCGATCGGGACGATCTCGCCCGCAGGCGGGCCGGAGTGAATCTCGAGGCGGTTTCGACCCAACGCCTTGGCGACGTACAGCGCCTCGTCGGCATCGTGGAGCGCCGCGTCGATGTCGATGCAGTTGCGCTGGGATAGCTCGCGGGCGCCGGCGCTGGCCGTGACCAGGTTCCACGGTGGGTTGTCGGGGTGCGGCATGCCCGCGGCCGCGACGGCACTGATGTAGCGCTGCCCGGCCGCCGCCAGGGCGCTCTCGTCGCAATCGTGCAGCACGACCAGGAACTCCTCGCCGCCGTAGCGATAGAGCCCGTCGCCCAGGCGGCTCGTCTTGCGAAGAACGTCGGCCACTCCCCGCAGGGCGGCGTCGCCGGCCAAGTGGCCCATGGTGTCGTTGAGGCGCTTGAATCGGTCGAGGTCCATCAGCAGCAGACCCACCGTTCCGCCGATGCGCTCGATCCGGGCCGCGGTCTGGGCCAGGTCCTCGTTGAGGCGAAGGCGGTTGCCCAGGCCGGTCAGGGCGTCGAGGCGGGCGATCGTCTCGAGCTCCTCGTTGAGCCGCAGCAGCTCGGCCTGCTGGACGACCAGGGTTTCCTGCTGCATGAAGAGGAACTCGTCCTGGCGACGAAGGTCGAGCTCGTGCTCCTTCATGCGGCCGTAGAGACCGCGCACCGCCAGGAGCTGCCTGTTCATCTGCTGGCGCCGCCGAAGCTGGATCTCGTTGGCGCCGAGGCTCAGCCCGAATGCCAGGGCGGCAGTGAACGTCAGCGCCAGCATCTCGCCCGACCACACCGCGGCACTCGAGCACGCGACGATCACCCCGAAGAAGATCGCGTCGGCCAGGATCAGCCAGATCAGGTGCTGCCTGCGCTCGAGCGGGACGTAGACCGCGAAGGCGAGGGGCATCACCCCCAGCGCCCCCAGGGAGAGCGACTCGGATCCATGAACGAGGGTCGTGGTCGTGGCGGTCGAGAGGAACGGCAGCAGGCCCACCAGCATGCCGAGTTGAACGACGAAGCGCCGGGACCGGCAGGGCACTGTGCGCGCGACGCCAAGACCCGTCAGCACAAGCGGCGTGGCGACGAGGATCTCGGCAAGGGCGGCGTTCGGCGCGACCAGGCACGCGACCACTGTGGTGACCGCGATCCCGGCCGTCACGGCCAGAGCTGAGAACAGCACACTATCCTGAAGTTCCCGGCGATAGACGGCCCTCAGGCGACGATCCTTGTGGGCGGCGCTGACGTCGGGTTTCTCCGTTGCCCCAGTAAGCACGGCAGGCTCCATTGGCACGGCTTGCCAACCGTCGAAGGTATCGGCCGTGGAGTCTGCCAACTGCAGCAGGGCGCACGGAAGCTGGGACTATCCAGAGGGCTCAGCGCTGGCCTGCGCGAGGCGGCCGCCGGGCGTCAGGCGACCTCTACCGCGGTGGGGCCCACGCAGGAGTGGGCGACTTCGATCTCGATTGCCACGCGGTGAGGGTGATCGTGACCCGACTCACGATAGAGCCGGAGAAGGCTAGCCTCGGCGGCTCGAAGTCGGGCGTCTGCCTCCCATTCCGGGAGGTCTGGCTCGGCGGCCTCTTTGGCCTCCATCGCCTCGACCAGAGCTCGCAAGACCCCCTCGATGGCGGACGGTTCAGGCACGAGACCCTCCTTCCTTCGGGGGTTCGCACTGGGTACGACCAGGGACAATCAGGATACTCCCCTGGATGTTTCGAACACATACACGGGACGTTCCATTCCCGCAAGAATCGCCCATCCCGCGCAACTCATGCGTTCGTGCCCGGCTATATCCGTGTAGCGGCCGGCGAGACGCGGACTCCAGAAGCGCCCGAAACGCGCTACGGGACGGCGCGGCCACGGAGCGTGGAGGTGCCGCCCGGCGACGATGTGGGGCCGGCAGTGGAGCCTGGGGCCGATGCAGCGGCCGAGCCCGCGGTCCGCGTCTCCGGCCCGACCGCCGTGACAGTCGAGAGCGCCGCAGTCGCTTGCTCCAGGAACCAGCGGGCCGTGCCGCGAGCGGCGATGTTCAGGAAGGCGCGATCGAGCACGGCCCCGAACTCACCGCCGGGCGGGGCATAGAACCCCTCCAGCGTGACCTCGGTCGATGTCAGCTTGAGCCGGCCGGCGAAGACGGGGAAGAGCGGCGCGAGCGACGACGACCGCCAGCTGATTGTCAGCTCGCAGCCATCCGCGGTTGCTCGGGCCTCGCCCATGTCCACGTAGGCGGCCTTCTTGAAGGTGAGCTGTGGGCTGTGGTCCCGCACCGGCAGACTGAGATCCGTCAGATAGCGGCGGGTGCCCGCCGTGGCCGAGGCGACCGGCGTGCCCAGCCAGTCGGGCTCGACCAATGCCGCCGGTGGGCAGGTTGCCAGGTCCATCGAGGCGCGCTGCACGAGCTTGAGGGGCGTGACGTGACTGGGGACGCTCGTCATGATCCCCGGATCCTATAGAGCCGGCCCAGGCGCGTGACCGGGTGGCCGTCACGCAGAGGCAGTACCAACGGCCCGACCGAGCCTACCCATCGCGGCGGGCAGGCCGCAGGGGCCACGGGCGACGCGGCGGCGGTCGGCGCGCGACCGCGGGAACCGTCAGCGGTCCGGGTCGACCGACTCGACGGCGGGTGCAACCGGGCAGCTGACCTCGTTGCGCATGCCCATGAGCCACGCCAGGCCGTCGCGGTGCCGGCTGGCGATCCGATAGACGGCGTCGGCGGCGAGGGCCGTCGGCGGCAGGGCAGCCCAGGGTCGGAGCAACCAGCCGCCGGGGAGCGCGTCGAGGAGCGCCAGCGCCGCGTGGCCGCCGGTCACCACCTGACCCGTCGACTCGTTGACGACGTGGATCGCGTCGGCCAGATGCCCTTCGGCCGCGAGTCGCTCCAGGCTCGGGCGGCCTGAGGTGGCGGCCATCGTGAGGGGAAGGAACTCCATTCGGCCGTCGCGGTCCCAACGGCGCAGCTGCCGGACCGTCTCGCTGCACACCGTGCAGCCGCCGTCGTAGAGGACCGTGAGCGACGCCACGACCGGACGATCGTCGTCGGCGATCCTGGGAGGAAGCGGTGTCTCGATGGCCACGCCGGGATGTTAGCGCGCGGATGTCAGTTGTGCGCGGTCATCGGACAGGATGGTGGCGCTCAGGCGGAGAAGCGGCCTCAGAAGGGTCGGCGAGTGGCGGGCCGCCCCGTCGGCGGATTGTTCGGCGGCGGGGCGGTCCATGGACGCGCGGAGCCGGACCGCGCGAAGGAGGCCGGGAATTGGATCGGCCGATCGTCGGCGCGACGGCAGGCCCCCGTGGAGGCCCCGCCCGCGGAGACGGCGGCGCCCGCGGTTGCCGCGGCGGCGGCGATCCTGGCGGCGCCGACGGAACGTGCAGCCGGGGTCATCTGGTCCCGCCAGTTCGAGCGGAGGCGCAGCGGGTGGCGCGGGGGCGCGTGGCGGGGCTCAAGCTGCTCAACCACTCAGGCGCGGGCCGGCTCGGGGACCGAGGCCCGAGCCGTTCGGCTCGATCGCCGGCCGGCCACGTGCGACAACTCGAACTCGATCATGACGACAATGCCGATCAGAAGAAGCACGGTGCTGGCCACCGGGGTCGAGGAGACGAGCAAGTCTCCCGCCCCTGAGCCGCCGAACCCGCTCAGTGTTGCGACCCCGAGGGCGACACCGGCGACGGACGTGGCGGCGATGGTCGCGATCACGATCCTGTGAATTCGGCTGCGGTCCATTTCGCCTCCGGCACCGAGCACCCATCGACGCGGGCCTCTTCTGCTCTAGGTGTCGTCCTTTACGGAGAATCCTTGGTGCCTCGTTCGTACCATCAGGACCAGCCGATAAGCCTGCCTCGCAGGCCCTCATCTACAGGTGAAGCGTCGCGATCGTCCGCCGCTGTATGCTCCCGTGACATGCCCGCCAATCACCCCGCTCCAACGCGATCGACAGCCCACGCCGCGGGCAATGCCGCCGTGCAGGCCGAGCCCCGGGCCGCCGGCACCGGCAGCGCGGCCGATTCGCTTTCGCGCGAGGTGAAGCTGCTGGGCGCCCTGCTCGGCCAGGTGATCGCGGAACAGGGCGGGCCGCAACTGCTGGATCTGGTGGAACGGAGCCGCCTTCGCTCGATCGCCTTCCGCGAGGCAGGCGACGAGGGGGCCCACGAGGCGCTGGCGACCGAGCTCGACTCGCTTGCGATCGACCAGGCCGAGGCGCTGGCCAACGCCTTCAGCCTGTACTTCCAGCTCGTCAACCTGTGCGAGGAGCGCGATCAGGTTCGCCAGCTGGAGCGAGCCCAGAAGTCGGCCAGGCCTGAGGAGGGCTCTCCGGATTCGGCCATCGACTGGCTCCGCGAGCGCGACTGGTCGGCCGATCGGATCGAGGAGCTGCTGCGGCGGCTGCGGATCACGCCGGTCCTGACCGCCCATCCGACCGAAGCCCGCCGGCGCACGGTGCTGACCGCTCTGCGGCGCTGCTATCGGCTTCTCGAGCAGCTCGACGATCCCCGCCTCGGTGCCGAGGACGACGCCGAGATCAGGCGCAAGCTGCGTGAAGAGATCAGCCTGCTGTGGCGGACCTCGTCGGTGCGCAAGACCGCCCCGACCCCGATCGACGAAGTCCGCTCGGCCCTGGCATTCTTCGACGAGGCGCTCTTCCGGGCGGTGCCGCGGATCTACCGCGCCTTCGATCGAGCGATGGACCGGGCGAGAGTCCGAGGTCGGAGCCACCGCGCGGGCGGGCTGGCCGGCGACGCCGGCTTGAGCGGGACACAGCCGCCGCGCGCGTCCGCCTTCCTGCAGTGGGGCTCGTGGATCGGTGGCGACCGCGACGGCAATCCGGTGGTCACGGCGGAGCTCACTCGCCAGGTTCCGCGCATCCACGCCGACCACGTCCTGCGCGGCTACGAGGCGGTGGCGACAAGGCTTCTGACGACGCTGTCGGCGCAGGTCTCGAGTGATGGGATCCACCCGGAGTTCGAGAACCGGCTGGCCCGCGATGCCGAGGAACTGCCCGAGACGATGCGCGACCTGGCTCGCCGCTTCCCCGACGAGCCGTACCGCCGCCGCATGGGGGCGATCGCCGAGCGGCTTCGCCGCACTCGCTGGTACCTCACCGAGGAGGCGGGCCCGGTCGCCGGGCACTACGAGACCACCGAGCGGCTGATCGAGGAGCTGGCCGAGCTTCAGGCCTGCCTCGTCGCGGATGGGCTGCCGCGCGTCGCCTACGGAGAGATCCAGGACTTCCGCTGGCAGGTCGAGACGTTCGGCTTCCATCTCGCCTCGCTCGAGATCCGCCAGCACTCCGAAGTCCACGCCGAAGCCCTCCACGCTCTCCTGCACAGCCGCGGCATGACCTCCCCGGACCTGGCCCGCGAGCTTGTCCCGGGCGTCTCGCCGGGCGAGGTCCTGGCGACTTTCCGGGCCGTGGCGGCGATCCAGCGGCGCTTCGGCGAGGATGCCTGCCATCGCTACGTGGTCAGCTTCACCCGCAGCGCGGACGACGTCATGGCCGTCCTGCAGCTCGCCCACATGGCCGCCGGCGGAATCGTCCCGACCGTGGCCACGAGCGGCTTCGTGCGCGGCCAGGCCAACCTCGATGTCGTGCCGCTCTTCGAATCGGCGGACGCGCTCGAGAGCTGTGGCGAGGTCTTGGAGACGCTGCTCGCCAACCCGGACTACCGCCGGCACCTGGAGTCCCGCGGCAACCGCCAGGAAGTGATGCTCGGCTACTCCGACTCGAACAAGGAGTCGGGTTTCCTGGCGGCCGTGTGGATGCTCTACCGGGCCCAGTCACGCCTGGCCGAGGTGGCCCGCCGCAACGGTATCGAACTGACCCTCTTCCACGGCAGAGGAGGCGCCATCGGCCGTGGCGGTGGCCCGACGAACCGGGCCATCCTGGCCCAGGCCCCGCGCTCGATCGACGGCCGCTTCAAGATGACCGAGCAGGGCGAGACGGTCGCGGCCAATTACTCGAACGCCGCCATCGCCGAGCATCACCTGGAGCTCGTCGCGAGCGCGGCGATCATCGCGTCCACTCACGAGCACGACGACTGCGTGGCCGAGGTGGACGGCCGCGGCAAGCCGGTGATGGACGAGCTGGCCGGCCTGGCGCGGGACGCCTACCGCTCGCTGGTGTACGACGAGCCCGGGTTCCCGGAGTTCTTCCGGGCCGCGACGCCCGTGACGGAGCTTTCGGCGATGGCCCTGGGGTCGCGGCCGGCGCGCCGCGGCAGCGTCGAGCCACCGCGGCGGCTCTCCCAGCCGGCCTGGGTCGTGGAGCCGGTCACGCCGGCGCCGGGCATCGAATCGCTGCGGGCGATTCCGTGGGTCTTCGCCTGGCAGCAGGCGAGGATCGGGCTCCCGGCCTGGTACGGCCTCGGTTCCGCGCTCAAGGCGTACCGGCGGACCCACGGCGCCAGGTCCACCGAGAAGCTGGCCACGCTCTATCGCGACTGGCCGCTCCTCTCGAGCGCCTTCGACAACGCCGAGCTGATCCTGTATCGATCTGAGCCGCAGATCGCGAGCCTCTACGCCGCGCTCGCCGACACACCGACCGGGAAGCGGCTGTGGGCCTGCATCCGGGCCGAGTACGCCCTCTCGATCGAGGAGCTGGCAAGAGTGACCGGCCATCGGGAGTTGCTCGAAACCGATCCGGCAGTTCGGCGCTCGATCCGGCTGCGGCGGCCCTACATCGACCCGCTGTCGCACATCCAGGTCCACTACCTGGCCCGGCTTCGCTCGCTGCCGCCGAACCATCCGGATCGCGAGCGAGTGGCCACGCTCGTGCAGCTCACCGTCAACGGCGTGGCCGCCGGCCTCCAGAACACCGGCTAGGGCGGCCAGGAGACACCCGATGCCCACGCCGAGACGCGACGCCTCGAACCGCCGGGCGGCCGCTGCCGCTCGGCCCGCCGACGCCACTCCTGCCGATGCGGCCCAGTCCGCCGACGGAACCCCGGAGGCGGATCCGTGGCGGGTGCCGCCACTCCCCGCGGACGACGCCACGCTGTTCACGCTGGGCCTGGATGAGCTGGCGGCCCGCTGGTCCCGGTCGATGGAGTCCTCCGCGATCGGAGCCGAGGCCATGCGCGGCGCCGACCGGCGGGCCCAGGCGATGGGAGTGACGGGCACGCGCCTGATGGAGCAGGCAGGCTGCGCGGTGGCCGCGGCCACTCGTGCCCTGGCCGTTGAGACGGAACGCTGGGGCAGGGGGCCGATCCTGGTCCTGTGCGGACCCGGCAACAACGGCGGCGACGGCTTCGTCGCGGCGCGTCACCTGGCTCGAAACGGGGCCAAGGTCGTGGTCGCGCTGGTCGCCGGCGAGGGGCGCCCGGCGGGCAGGGACGCAGCCCGCAACTGGGACCGCCTCGACGCCGAGGACCGGGTCGAACGGGTCCACACCCCCGTCCCCCGGGACGTGGCGATCCTCGCTCAGGGCATCGAGAAGGCGGCCGTGGTCGTGGACGCGCTGCTCGGGACCGGTACCGCCGGGCCGCTGCGCGAGCCGATCCGCAGCGCCGTCGAGCTGATCGCCAGGGCGCGGCGCGCGGGCATCCCGATCATCGCGGTCGACTGTCCGACCGCCGTCGACCTGACCAGCGGCGACCTCTCCGACCCAGTCGTTCGGGCGCATCTGACCGTCACTTTCCACCGGCCCAAGACGGGGCTGCTGGCGCGACGCGGCGCCGCCGTCGCGGGCAGGGTGCTGGTGGCACCGATCGGCATCCCGCAGGAAGCCGATCGACTCTGAGCCCGGATCCGCTGTCGGTTTCGCCGTTCGCTGCGCTCGCTACGGCACGATCAACACGTACTTGCCGTTCCAGGTCTTCACGATCGAGTCGGTGTATGGCAGGAAGTACGTGGCCAGCTGGGCAGGTGTGAGCTGCGTGTCGGGCGGCAGGTCGTATCCGGACGAGTTCATCGGCCGCGGGTAGAGCGGCCCGGCGACGTCGACCGAGGTGATCGTGAAGTTGCTCGTGGTCGCCGGGTCGGCGGTGGCGGTGAAGCCGTCCATGACCCAGGCATGGCGGCCCTTCCAGACCAGCATCCCCACCGGCCTGTTCGTCTGACGCATTCGAAGGGCGGCCTGCTTCAAGGCCGACGTGCTGTCGCCAAAAGTCTGCACCGAGTAGGTGGCGCCGCCGTACCGGTCGAGGATCGCGGACCAGCCGGCCGGGTTCGTCCCGCTCGGGTAATTGCCTCCGTCGTGGGCCTGGCCGTAGGCGATGTACGTGGCCTGGGAGTTGCTCGATGAGTCGCTCTGGCCGAGGATCATGTTCAGCATCATCTGGCTGCTCGCGGCCACGCACCAGGTGGTCGTTGCCTGCGAGGCGAAGGCGCTGGGCCGGTAGAAGTCGAGAGTGCCCGTCCAGGCGGGCAGCCCGGTCGCCTCGAGCATCGCGCCCGATGTGAGCTCGCTTCGGAAGCCGGCGGCGTCCTGGAGCGTCAGCAGGTATCGGTAGCAGAAAGAGGGCTGTAGGGTCCGGTTGACCGAGTACCCGGTGAACGAGAGATTCGTCGGGCTCGACCATGCCACGCCCGTGCAGGCGCCGCCAACCGCCGCGGCCGACTGCTCGGACAGGCTGCGCGAGGTGATCGTGGAGCCGAAGGTGTCCCGCTGCGCCCAGCCGATCGTGGCCGCCGTCTCGTAGACGACAAGCCCGTCCGCGAATGGGTTCGTGAAGTCGGCCGTGGGGCCCAGGCCGGCCGGCGCGGGGATGAAGGTCGACGAAGTCACGGTCTGCGTTCCGGCGCCGGTGGTGAGCATGAGCAGGAATCGATAGCACCGGTTGGGCAGGAGCCCAGCGACGTAATACGAAGTGCCGGATGCGGACCCCGATCCGACGGGGAGCCAGCGGAGGTCGCAGCCGGTTGCGCCCAACGGGCGCGACGTTTGAACTACCACGGCGGTCGAGCTGACCGACACGCCTTTTGCGATCGTCCAGCTCGCACCGAATGAGCCCGTCTGGGTCACCGTGGTCAGTCCGGGGATGGGCGTGACAAAGGTCGCCACGGGGGCGGCCGTGGCGGCCGCTGCCGGCGAGATTCCACCGAAGCTGGCCACCAGGACGAAGGCTGCGACCGAGGCCAGCCCGGCGAGGCGGCGATGGCTGTGGCTCATGGCGTTCAGATCCAATCGGCTTGTCTGGACACGGATTGCTTCGACCGAGAAAGGGCTCTGCTGCCGGGGACACTGGCCCGGGTCCGCGTTGCGTTGAACCCGCCAAGGGTGCCGTTGTGTGTCGGGTAGTTTCTTACCAGCGACACAAGACTTGTCAACTACCAATGCGGGTCCCGGCGCCGGTACCCGAACCTGGACTTGCCGGACCCTATGCACGCGGTAACGCCGGACGTACAATCCCGCCGCAAAGCTCACGGGCTGACTGTGAGCGAGCGTCCAGGTAGCACGACGACCGGGCCTCTCACGCGTTGCCGCGAGGACACGGAGGGAGCGGCTACTGAGAGGAGTTCCAGTTTCTCGTGTACACGGACAAGATTCTGGTCTGCGCCGACTGCGGCCAGCAGTTCGTATTTACCGCGAGCGAGCAGGACTTCTACGCGCAGCGGGGATTCTCCGAACCCAAGCGATGCGGCCCCTGCCGTACTGCGCGCAAAGCCGCGCGTCCGGAGGGCGGCGCCGGCCGCGGCGGCGGCTACGGCAGCGGCGAGTACGATCGAGGCCCCCGCCAGATGTTCCCCGCCACGTGCAGCAAGTGCGGACGCGCCACCGAGGTCCCGTTCCAGCCGACCACCGGCAAGCCGGTCTACTGCAGCGACTGTTTCCGGAGCGCGCGCGGCAACTGACCCCAGTTCTCTTCGGATCGACGACCCGGGCCCCGTACTCGGGTCGTTTCGTGTCCGACCTTCCGCGCCGCGCCGGTCCGGGCCGCTCGGTTGCTCGTTCCCGGCTCGCCGGGTACGCTTCGGACATCCACCCCGATCCGCAGCGCGAGGCCGACAGCCATGGCCGCAGGCTCCAGCAACGACTTCGACCTGATCGTCCTCGGCGCAGGCACCGGTGGCTACACCGCCGCTTTTCGGGCCGCTCAACTGGGCATGAACGTCGCGCTCGTTGACGTGGGCAAGATCGGCGGGACGTGCCTCCACGTCGGCTGCATTCCGACCAAGGCGCTCCTCGAATCGGCCGAGCTGTTCGCGCGCCTCAAGAAAGCGAAGGAGTTCGGGATCCTGCTGGAAGGCCAGCCCGGCTTCGACTTCGAAACGATCGCCCGGCGGCGGGACCAGGTCGTGAAGCGGATGTGGACCGGCCTGAAGGGCCTGGTCGACAAGAACAAGGTGACGTGGGTCGCGGGGCGCGGTCGCCTCGAAGGCGCCGGCGCGATCCGCATGGCGCTCAACGGCGAGGACGGTGCACCCGGCGCGGGCGGGGAACGGGTCCTTCACGCCCGAAACGTGATCCTGGCCACCGGCAGCCGCGTCAAGAGCCTGCCCGGCATCGTGCCCGACGGCCACCGAATCATCACCTCGGACGACGTAACGACCAAGGCAGACCTGCCGAAGAGCATCGCTATCGTCGGCGCCGGCGCGGTCGGCTCCGAGTTCGCCTCTCTGTACCACGACCTGGGCGTCAGCGTCACGCTGCTCGAATACCTGCCGGCGATCGTCCCGCTCGAGGACCGTGACGTCAGTGCCGCCCTTGAGCGCAGCTTCACCCGGCGCGGCATCAAGATTGTCACGAAAGCCCGCTTCGACGCGGCCTCGGTGAAGGTCACGGCCGATGGCGTCTCGATGCTCGTTGGCCCGGACGGCGGTGTCTCCGAAGAGCTGCGCGTCGAGCAGCTGCTCATGGCGACCGGGCGCGCGCCGAACACCGAGGGGATCGGCCTGGAGACGACGAAGGTCGAGCTCGAGCGCGGGTACGTGAAGGTGGACGGCTGGATGCGCACCGCCGAGCCCCACGTCTACGCCATCGGCGACGTGATCGGCGGGCTGATGCTCGCTCACGTGGCTGCGCACGAGGGGATCGTCGCGGCCCACGAGATCGCCGGCGAGGGGCCCGAGGCGATCGACTACGACCACCAGCCGCGCGCGACGTACACGCACCCGCAGGTCGCCTCGATCGGCCTGACCGAGCAGCAGTGCGAGGCACGCGGAATTGCCGTCAAGAAGGGCGTCTTCAACTTCGCCGCGATCGCCAAGGCCGTGATCGTGGGCGAGACGGAGGGCTTCGCCAAGGTGATCGCGGACGCAACCACCGACGAGGTGTTGGGCGTGCATATGATCGGGCCGGCCGTGACGGATCTCATCGCGGAGGCCGCGCTCGGCATGACGCTCGAAGCCATGGCCTGGGAGATCGGCGCAGCTACGCATCCGCACCCAACCCTGGCCGAGATCATGGGCGAGGCGGCGATGGCCGTCTCGGGCCGCCAGATCAACGCCTAGCCCGGCTAGGCGGCGCGGCTACCTCGACCGCTTCGCGACCCAGTCGAGGATGGCGTCGGCGACCTCTTCCCAGCCGGGGGCGGCGATGAGCCAGTGGGTTCGGTCGGGGAACTCGAGTAGCTCGGTGACGGCGGGGGAGTGGCGGTACTTGCGGTAGTTCGATCGGATCGTGGAGGCATCGACGGCGCGGTCCCTGGAGGCCACGGTGATCAACAGTGGAGCGCGCTTGCCGTTGCGGAAGTCGACCTTCGTATCCCGGCCGAACAGCAGCTGCCAGTACAGCCGGCCGGGCGTCGGAACGACCTGGCGCTGGTAGGCGGCGACCTGCTCGTCCGCTTCCAGGGTGTGGCAGAAGCTCCAGGCAAAGCGCCGAAACGACATCGGTCGAACCTTCCGCCAGCTGCCCCAGGCCAGGACGGTCGGCAGGCCGGACCACGTGGCGCGAGGACCGGCCAGGACGCCGCGCGGGGGCGCGGGATCGATTGCCACGCCGGCGGTGCCGAGGCCGCGGTCCAGCAGCTGCTGCGCCACCAGGCCGCCCATCGAGTGGCCAATGATGATCGGCGGCTCCGGCAGCGCTTCGATGATGCGGGCATAGTGGTCGGTCAGCTCGCCGAAGCCGACGCGCGCCAGCTCCGGGGCGGGCGAGCGGCGCAGCTCGGGCACGGGGCGGTCGTCGTAGGGCCAGGCCGGGGCGATGCAGCGATATCCCCTGGCCTCGTAGCGCCGGACGAAGCCATCCCAGCAGAGTGGCGTCATCCACGCCCCGTGGATCAGCACGATCGTCCTGGCCACTCGATCCTCCTTGGGGCTCCGAAGCGGGCTCTGCGAAAGCATGATGGGCGGGCGCCGCGGCGGAACGATGATGGGCGGCGCCGCGGCGGCCACACTCGGTGCTGATCGTAGCGGGCCGCGGTGCGAGACGGGCGGCGGCGCGTCGGCGGCGGGCGTGGCGTGGCTCCACGTCCGGGCCTGGGAGCCTGCCACGCGGGTTCTTCTTGCCCAACATCACCGGGGGCGATGGTAGGTGCTGACGGGCGCGTATTCGGGGTCCTGGGCGCGCGTCTTGGGCTTCGCCCCGGCCGAATCCACGCTTGCCGGCCGCGCGGCCCCGGCTTGGATCGAGGCGCCGATCGCTTACCATCGCCTCGGACGGAATTAGACAACGGAATCGGGCACTGGGCTGCCGAGCTTCGCCCCGGGCGAAGATGGGCAACGGGTCGCAGCAACCCGGAGCCGCAGCAACCCGGAGCCGCCGGTAGCCGGAGCCGCGGCAAACCCGGGGCCGCCGGGCATCGTGCACGCAACCCGGAGAGTGGGCTGTGAATCGCGCAGCTAGCCCGGTTCACGCCAGATGGGCCAAACTAGCGGCGACGGCGGCGAGCCCGTCATCAGGGAGACCTCGCAGGAGGAGCGATACGTGGCCAAGGTGACGATGCCCCAGCTCGGCGAGAGCGTGGCCGAGGGGACGATCGGGAAGTGGCTCAAGCACCCCGGTGACAGCGTCGCCAGGGACGAGCCGCTGCTGGAGGTCATCACCGACAAGGTCAACGCCGAGGTCCCGTCGCCCTTCGCCGGCGTGCTGAGCAGGATCCTCGTCGAAGAGGGGCAGACGGTCCCGTACAACGTCGAGATCGCCGAGATCGAGGAAGTAGCAGGGGCAGGGGCAGCTCCCCGGGGAGCTGCCGCGGGTGCCGCGAGTGCGGCGGCTCCCGGGACGCCGGCCGTGGCCACGACCTCGCCGGCGGCGTCCGCGACGGCGCCGCGGGCCGCGCGACTCTCCACGGTCTCCGCCACTTCCACTACTCTCGCCACTCCGCCGGCTCTCGTGCCGGTGATGCAGGCCTCGCCCGACGCCCAGGCCGGCGATCCGGACGCGCGCATGACCCCCTCGGTCCGCCGCATGCTGCGAGAGCACGGCCTTGCTCCTGTACAGATCGTCGGGACGGGCCACTCCGGCCGGATCACCCGCGACGACGTGATGAAGTTCGTGGAGCGCGGGCGAACCGCCGCCGCCGCGGGCCTCGGCGCCGCCATTCCCGCTGGCGCCACGCGGCGTGGAGCCGCGACTGCGGCTGCCCAGGCCGCCGTGTCACCGTCGGTCTATCTGGCACCCGGGGTCGGCGTCCCGAGTCATGCGCCGGGCCTGGCACCGTCGGTCCTTTCGACCCCGTCGCCGTCGACGTCCGCCGTCGCCTGGGAGCCGGGCCAGGACGAGGTTCTGATTCCGCACAATCAGATGCGCCGTGGCGTCGCCGCGCAGATGACCCGAGCCGCCGCGGTCCCGGTCGCCCACAGCACGTTCGAAGCCGACATGACGGCCGTCGTCACGCTTCGAGCCGCGCTCGGTGCGGCCTACAAGGCTCGCGAGGGCGTCGGACTCAGCTTCCTGCCGTTCGTGGTCAAGGCCGTCGTCGAAGGGTTGATGGCGAACCCCGACCTGAACGCCCACTACACCGAAGGCGGCCTGCTCCGCAAGCGCCGCATCAACGTCGGCATCGCCATCGCCGTGGATAACGGTCTCATCGTCCCTGTCATCCACGACGCCGACCAGCTCTCGATCAACGGCATCAATCGGGCGATCCAGGATCTTGCCGCTCGAGCCCGAGCGAACAGGCTACGCCTCGAAGACCTGCAGGGCGGCACCTTCACGATCGACAACACCGGCTGGTTCGGCTCGATCCTGACCGTCCCGATCCTCAACACGCCCGAAGTCTGCATCCTCACGACCGAGGCCGTCGTGAAGCGGCCGGTCGTCCGCGAGACGCCCGAAGGGGACGTCATCGCCATCCGCTCGATGATGAACCTGGTTGCCGGGTACGACCACCGCGCCACCGACGGGGCACAGGTGGGCCGGTTCGTCCGCGACGTGATCTGCAGGCTCGAGGCTGTCGGCCCCGACACGCCGATCTACTAGACTCGATCCATGGAGAGTCGGCCGCCCTCGCGCATCCTCCCGCCGACCATAGCCATGGCCGGCGGTACCTTCGAGCCCGCAGCCGACGGGTCCGTGGCCCTGCGCCGGCACCCCGAGTGGATCAAGGCGCGGATACCTTCGGGCGAGACGTACCACGAGGTTCGGCGGCTGCTCAACGGGCTCTCGCTGCACACCGTCTGCGCGGAAGCCCAGTGTCCGAACGTGGGCGAGTGCTGGGACCAGCGAACCGCCACGATCATGATTCTCGGGGATACCTGCACCCGCGCCTGCGGGTTCTGCGCGGTGAAGACGGGCAAGCCGACCCTCCACGACCTGGACGAGCCGCGCCGCGTGGCCGAGGCCATCTGCGGTCTGGGGCTGGATCACGTCGTGGTCACGAGCGTGGCCCGCGACGACCTGGCCGATGGGGGAGCGGGCGTGTTCGCCGAGACGATCCGGCGGCTGCGGGACGCGTGCCCCGGCATGGGCGTCGAGGTCTTGATCCCCGACTTCAACGGGGAGGAGGCGCCGCTCCGGACGGTGATGGCGGCCGGGCCGGACATCCTGAACCACAACGTGGAGACGGTCGCGCGGCTGCAGAAGCCGGTCCGGAAGAGGGCTCGCTACGACCGATCGCTCGGGGTTCTCGAGCGGGCGAAGGCGTACGCGCGCGAGCTCGGCGGGGCGGCCGGAGCCGCGGCGGTCCACACCAAGTCCTCGATCATGGTCGGGCTGGGGGAGACGCGGCCGGAGCTGCACCAGACGTTCGTGGACCTGCGCGCGGTCGACTGCGACATCCTGACCGTGGGGCAGTACCTGCGGCCCTCGGCTCGGCACCTCCGTGTCGAGCGCTACTACCACCCCGACGAGTTCGCCGAGATGCGCGAGGAGGCGCTGGCGCTGGGCTTTCGCCACGTGGAGTCGGGGCCGCTTGTTCGATCGAGCTATCACGCCCGCGACCAGGTGCCGGACGCGGAGGCCCGGCGCGCGGAGCGGGCGGAGAGAGCGGCCGGGGTTCTGGCGTCGTCGCCCGCGTCCGAAGAGGTCGTCCGGCGCGGCCCGACCATCGACGCCGAGGGGCGAATCATCTACCGCCTCGACTGAGCGACCGCCCGTAAGTCCCGGCCTCCTGCGCGCCCCTGTGGCTCCCGCGTGCCGCCAGATAAGCGCGGTCAAATGGGCCCTCGTCCTGCTGCCCGGCGTGGATGACGTTCGGGTAGGCTCAGTCATCAGGGTGGTGCGGATCAAGCGCGGCCTGCGGCAGTCGGATGTCGCGGCGGCGGCTGGCGTGAGCTCGGCCGTGGTATCGGCAATCGAGAACGGCGGTCTCGAAGGAACCTCACTCCGGATGGTCCGCCGAGTCGCGACTGCCGTGGGCGTTTCGCTGCCCGTGGCGCCACGGTGGCGCGGCGCCGAGCTGCCGAAGCTGCTGGACGAAAGGCATGCGACTATCGTTCGAGAGGTCGCGCCGCCGCCCCGCGCCCCGCCGCGAACTACAGGATCTTCGAGAGGAACGCCTTCGTGCGGTCCTGCTTTGGCGCGCTGAACATCTGGTCCGGCACGCCCTCTTCGACGACCACGCCGTCGTCCATCATGACAACCCGGTTGGCCACCTCGCGGGCGAAGCCCATCTCGTGGCTAACCACGATCATGGTCATGCCTTCGCGGGCCAGCTCCTTCATGACCTCCAGCACCTCGCCAATCATCTCGGGGTCGAGGGCGGAGGTCGGCTCGTCGAAGAGCATCAGCGCGGGCTTCATCGCCAGGGCGCGGGCGATGGCGATGCGCTGCTGCTGCCCCCCGGAAAGCTGGTTGGGGTAGACCTTCTCCTTGGCTGCCAGGCCGACGCGCTCGAGCAGCGCCCGGCCGACCGCCACGGCTTCGTCGTGGTCCATGCCTCGCACACCGATCGGAGCCTCGATGATGTTCTCAAGGGCTGTCATGTGCGGGAACAGGTTGAAGCGCTGGAAGACCATGCCGATCTCCTGGCGCTGCAGGGCGATGTTCTTCTCCTTGTCCTCGACCAGCTTCGTGGCGCCAGCAGGCTTGCCAAAGCCCCGCCCGACGATGGGCAGCTTCGCGATGGGACGCCGCATTCGGCCGGCAGCGGCCACTTCGCGGTAGCCGATGAGGTGGCCGTTGACGAAGATGCGGCCGCTCTGAATCTTCTCCAGATGGTTGATGCAGCGGATGAAGGTCGTCTTGCCCGACCCCGAAGGGCCAATGATGACGACCGTCTCCTGGCGCTTGACCTGCACGCTGACGTCCTTGAGCACG
Source organism: Chloroflexota bacterium (assembly GCA_003141955.1). Classification (GTDB taxonomy): domain Bacteria; phylum Chloroflexota; class Limnocylindria; order Limnocylindrales; family CSP1-4; genus Fen-1039. Next base: position 9,847 of record PLOC01000111.1, on the reverse strand, counting down.
TGCAGCCGGCCGAACCACTTGTTGACGTCGCGGGCGTCGACCACCACGTCAACGTCGGGCCGGGGCACGCCGCCGATGGCGCCGAGCAGGTCGCTGCTGATCTTCGGCGCGCTCATCAGTGGCCACCCAGGACGGTGATCTCTTCTGCTCGATCACGTCTACGCGAACCCAAGAGACGTTCTCGCCAGCTCGGGCCGCCGCTCGTGGTCGTCGTGCCCTTCGCGAAATTGCGCTCGATCTTGCCCTGGACAAAACCCCAAATCGTGGTCAAGAGCAGGTACCAGACGCAGCAGGCGACGAAGTACTCGAAGTAGATCAGCGTGGTGTTGGCGTAGATCTCGAAGGTCGTGTACAGCTCGTAGACCGAGAGGACGTACAGCAACGAGGTGTTCTTGATCATGTTGTTGTACTCGTTGCCCAGCGGCGGAATGATCACGCGAGCGGCCTGCGGCAGGACGATCCGGCTCATCGTCTGCCCGTATCTCATGCCGAGCGACTTGGCCGCTTCGGTCTGCCCGGGATCGACCGCGAGGATGCCGGCCCGTACGATCTCGGCCATGTACGCGCCTTCATTGACGCCCAAGATCAGCGTGCCCGCGAAGACGGCGCCATCGGTGAAGTTGAAGGGTCCGACGCTGAAAGTCGGCCAGACGATGATGTGCGCGATGAGGGGTCCGTAGTACAGAAACGTGAGCTGGACTATCAGTGGCGTCCCGCGAAAGAACCAGATGTAGAGATTCGAAATGATGCGGAGCGGCCAGATTCGCGACATTCTGGCGAGTGCGGCCAGAATGCCCAGGACAACACCCAGGATTTGAGCGACCACGGAGATGCCGATCGTCAGCCAGAGGCCATTGATGATCGTGCCGTTAGGCTGAAAGACCGATCTGAAGGTGATGTCCCACTGGAAGTGGTACGTGGCTCCCTTGTTCTGACCGCTGCAGGCGACCACCGAGAGTGCAAGCAGCAGGAGGAACCCGGCGAGCCAGGCTCGCCGGGTTCCGAAGGAGCGGGAGTCAGCCATCGAGTGGCCGTCCGACTCGCGGCTGAAGAGTTAGGAGACTGGCGCCGTGCTCGTTACTGCCCCAGATTGCACTCCCCACTTGGTAAGGATCTGCAGGTAGGTGCCGTCTGCGAGCATCGAGTCCAGGGCGGCCCTGATCGCGTCGCGGAGCCCGGTGTGGTTCTTGCCGACGCTGATGCCTTCCGGGCCGCGCTCCAGCGAAATCCCGGCGACGAGCTCGAACTTACCCTGGCCGTTGACGACTTCGTAGCCTGCGACGGGCTCATCTGTGAAGTGAGCGGCGACGGTGCCGGCTTGGAGGGCCAGCAACGCCTGAGTGTCGGCCGTGAAGGTCTTGAGCGTGATCGGCTTGAGGCCCTTGGCCACGCACTGCTGGCTCAGGCCGTCGGCGGGCTTGTAGTCGCCGGTGCCGTTGATGTGCATGGCTTCGACCGTGCCGTCTTCGGCCGCGACTGCCTTACCGCAGAGGTCGTCGATGGTCTTGATGCCGTCCGGGTTCCCCGCCAGGACGACGAACGACTGGCCGGCGGCGAAGTAGGGGATCATGTCCACCTGCTGCTGGCGGTCGGCCGTGATCGTCTGCGCGGAGACGATGATGTCGCAGGTGCCCCCGGTGAGGGCCGGGATGATCGAGTTGAAGTTGGTTGGCTTGATGACCACGGTCAGCCCAAGCCGCTTGCCGATCTCATTGATGAGGTCGATATCGGATCCGAGCGGCTTGTGGTTGGCGTCGAGGTTCTCTTGGGGCGGGTATGACGTGTCAGAGCAGACCGTCAGCGTGCCGGGGGTGATCAGGTCGGATGCCGCAACCGTGGGCAGCGGGGCGGTCGTCGGCGCGGGCGTGCCGGTGGGCGAAGGCGTCGCCGTCGCGGGCGCGATGGTGGGTACGGGCGTGGGTGCAGGCGTGGGCACCGGGGTGGCAGCAGCCGAGCAGGCGCCGACGACGATTGCCGCCGCGGCGAGTACACCGGCGATGCGGAATCGAGATGACATCACTCGCGTTCCTCCAATCCTCCTAAGGGTCCCAAAGCAGCCTGCCGTCCACCCCGTCGACGGGCTCCCGGGATCTGTGGCGCAGCGTAGCCTCAGGCGCGACGGCGTGCAAGACGCGCACGCCATCCACGGTTGCAGACGGGTTGCGGATGGCGCCCACCGCAGCCGGTTGCGCGCCGGCACGGTAGATCCGGGCTACGAGAGGGTCGATGCGACGGCGCCCGCCTCGACGCCGTACCTGGTCAGGATCTTGAGATACGTGCCGTCGTCGATCATCGACTGGAGGGCGAGCCGGACGGCCGCGTACATGTCGTTCTGGTTCTTGGTGAGGCTGATCCCTTCAGCGACTGGGTCGAGAACGAGGCCAGGAACAAGGGCGAGCTGGTTGGGCTGCAGGGCGACGTCCCAGCCGGCGATGGGCAAGTCGGTGAAGTAGGCCACGACCTTGTTGGCGATCAGGGCAGCGAGCGCGTCGCTGTCCTTGGTGTACGTCTTGACCACGATCGGGCTGAGGCGCGCTGCCTGGCAATTGGCGATCAGCCCCCTCGCTCGAGTGTACGGGCTGACGCCGTTGACGTGGTTGGCCTCCGGGCTTCCCTTCCTGACGCTGATTGTCTTCTTGCAGAGGTCATACGCGCTCTGGATGCCGGCCGGGTTGCCCTTGGCGACGACGAAGGTCTGACCGCCCTGGAAGTACGGGATCATGTCGACTTTCGTGAGCAGGGTCGGCGTGATGGGCTGGGCCGAGATGATGATGTCGCACTGCCTGGCCGCCAGGGCGGCGAGGATCTTGGCCGAGGCCGTGTTCAGGAACACGAGCTTGAGTCCGAGCCGGGTGGCGATCTCACTGGCAAGGTCGACGTCCGAACCGGTCGGAGTGCCCGCCGCGTCCAGGAACTCCTGGGGCGCGTTCGTGGCGTCGGAGCAAACGGTCAGCTGCCCGGCGGCGACGAGCTCCCCGGCGGGGATCGTGGCCACGATCAGCTGCGTCGGCGCAGGGGTCGGAGTCGGGGTCGGCCTGGGCGTCACAACCGGCGTTGGTTTCGGAGTGTGGGTCGGCGCGGGCGTGACGGTGGTGGTGCCACAAGCCCCGACGGCAATTGCGGCCGCGGCCAGCAGGCCGACGATCCGGAACCTGGGCGAGGTCATAGCCACCCCCATCCTCTCTGAGTCTCCCGATGCTGCTTGTCGTCGACCCACGACGGGCATCTCGGTGTTGGGTTCCGGCAGCGTAGCCGCGGGAGCGTTTGCCTGCAAGGCGGGCGCCAGGGACCGGCCGGCCTGGGGTCTCTGGCGGTCTAGTCGCTGGTGGTCCGCGTCCGAGGAGATATGCTCTGCGCAGTGACCCGCCAGCTGCCCCGCCGGACGCCTCTCGCCGAGCTTCACTGCCATCTCGGCAGCGCCGTCACGCCCGCCGTCATGTGGGGCATCGCCCACGACCAGGGGATCAAGCTCCCGACCAAGGACTACTGGCAGTTCCGGGACATGATCACTGCCTCCCCGACCCGGGGCCACTCCTTCGATGGCTACCTGCAGCTGTTCCACTGGACCGAGCTGATCCAGTCCTCGCCGCTGGCCATGGAGCGCTCTGTGTATGAGGTTGTGGGCGGCGCCTACCGCAAGAACAACGTCACGACCACCGAGCTGCGCTTCAATCCGATGAAGCGGAACAGGGGCGGCGAGCAGGACCTGGACCACATCCTCGCAGCCGCCCTGCGAGGGATGGACCGGGCCATGCTCGAGTACCCGATCCGGCCGGGGATCATCCTCTGCCTCGACCGCGCCTTCCCGTTCGAGCTGAACGAGATCATCGCCGAGAAGGCCATCGCGTGGCACGACCGCGGCATCGTCGGGATCGACATCGCGGGCCCTGAGTCCGGTGGATTCCGGGTGGCCGACTACGGATCGCTCTTCAGGCGGGCTCGCCGTTTCGGGCTGGGGATCACGGTCCATGTCGGTGAATCAGGGCCCGTCGAGGAGATAGCGGAGGTGATCGAGCAGCTCGAGCCCGACCGCATCGGCCACGGCATCAAGTCGGCCTACGACCCGGCGACGATGGCCATGCTGCGCGAGCGCGGGATCGTCCTGGAGATCTGCCCCACCTCGAACCTGCAGACGGAGGTCGTGTCGAACTGGGAGGAGTTCCGCTGGATCTTCGACCAGTTCCGCCGGAACGACGTTCGCTACGCCATCAGCACCGACGGCCCCGAGATGCTGCGAACCTACATTCGCGACGAGCTGGCAACGCTGGGGCGGCTGGGAATCCTGTCCTACGAGGAGCAGGTCCGCGCGGCCGAGACTTCGCTGGCGGCTTCGTTCGTGCCGCGCGTGGCCGCCGTTCCGGCCGCGATCATCGAGCCGGCCACGCGGCAGGAAGTCGAGCGAGAAGAGGCGTAGGCGCCCGAACGGCCCTGGCGTGAGGGCGTGAGGGCGCCGCGGGGCAAGGGCGCGCCGATGACCGCTATTTGTCGGCCGGTTCGATCAGGTACGTGCAGCTGCGACCGCCCGTGGCGATGTGGCACTCGCGCGTGACCTTCGCGCCAAGCACCTCGCCAAAGAGCTGCAGCTCGGCGGCGCAGGCGATCTGGTAGGTGCCCGAGACGCCGTAGATCGCGCAGTTGTGCTCGTGGAGGCGGATCGTTCCGTCGGCGTCTCGAGTGGCCCTGCCCAGGTATCCGGTCTCGTCCTCGTACGTCGCCACCTCTTTAACCTTCTCCCAGAGCGACGCGTTGGCCGGGAGCCGTTCCTCGATGCGGCGCCCGATCCTCGCCCGAAGGATCTCGCGGCGAGCCTCGAAGACCTCCGCGATCAGTTTGTCGCCGCCGACCTTTCGAATCGCCGTCAGCACCGACTGCGTAAGCGCCCCGTAGTTGGCGGGGAAGAGCTCCTGCGCGGCCGCGGTGAGGTCATACACGTGGCGCGGCCGGCCGACTCCGTGGCGGCTCAAGCTGCGCGTGACCAAGCCGCCGGTCTCCAGCGTCCGAAGCTGCTGCAGGACGCCGGTTCGGCTCGCCCCGACGCGGTCGGCGACCTGATCGGGAGAGGCGGGTCCGACTGTCCGCAGGGCGTAGAGAATATCGCGCCGCAGGGTCGACGAGGCGCCGGGCCCCGGAGACGGAGTGACCAGCGGGGTCACCGTCCGGACGCGGCGCTCGATCATCTCGGCATCGGTGCCGTGCTCGAACTGGGCGCCCCCGAAGGCGGCGGCGGAGGAGGGTATCGGAGGCGCCGGCTGCACCGGTGACGCAGCCGTCGCGGCGGCCGGGTCGCGTTTCGGGGCGGCAGTGTCCTTGGCCGGCAACTCCGCATGCACGGCCCGATCATGATGCATGTCTGAAAAGTAGCAGTGAACGTCAAAACCTGCACCGCCATTCCGGCGAGTCTCGGGATATGGGTGTTCCGGCCCGGTCTGCCCCTCGTGGGGACTAAGCCCGGAGTGGCCCAAAGCGCCCGGTTACTCTACGATCCGCGTTGTTCCCGTCGGCGATAGCCGGTTCGAAGAGCCGCGCGGCCGCCGGCGAGCAGCCGCCTGGGCCAGATCGGCCTTCCTAGGAGCAACGGGTGCCTGAGATCCGACCATTTCGCGCGCTTCGGTTCGATCCCAAGGTCGCGGGCGACCTGGATGCCGTCATCTGCCCGCCCTACGACGTCATCGGACCGGAGTTGCACGAGCAGCTGCTGCGCCGCAGTCCGCGCAACGCCGTCCGCATCGACCTTCCGGAAGCTCAGCCCCGCGATGAGCCGGAGGATCGCTACAGGCGAGCCGGCAAGCTCCTGACGGAATGGCGTGCCGACGGCACGCTCCACAAGGATCGCTACCCGTGCATCTACGTGTACGAGCAGAGCTACGCGGTGCCCGGGACCAGGAGGCATCGGACCCAGCTGGGCTTCTTCGGCCGCCTCAAGCTCGAAACCTTTGGGCCCGGCGCCGGCGTGCTGCCGCACGAGCGGACGCTCTCGGCGCCCAAAGAGGACCGCTACAGGCTGATGAAGGCAACCAGCGTGAACACCAGCCCCGTGGTGGGGCTGTACGCGGATCGACGTGGGGCATCGGTCAGGGCGATGAGGGCAATCGCGGCAACGCCCCCGGACATCGATGTGACCGACGACGACGGGGTTCGCCACCGCGTCTGGGCCGTGACCGCGAACGGACCTTTCGCCGATCAGGTCCACGACCTCCTGGCCGCGGCCGGACGCGAGCCGATCACCATCGCCGACGGCCACCACCGCTACGAGACGGCGATCCGCTACCGCGACGAACGGCACGCCAACCGAACCGGCGAGGCGGACCCGGCCTCGGACTACGTCCTGATGCTGTTCCTGGAGACGACCCGTCAGAAGCTGACCGTCCTGCCGACCCACCGGATCGTGCGCGATCTCGGCGACGCCGGCGTGGCGACCTTCCTGTCGCGTGCCCCGGAGCTGTTCGACGTCGAGCCCGTGGACGGACGCGCCCGGCTCGAGGCCGCGTTCGCTTCGGTGGACAGGTCTCCGGGCGGCGAGGGCCGGTTCGGGCTCTGGACGCGCCAGGGCGGCGCTGTTCTGCGAGCTAGACGCGATGCGTTCGCAAGGTTCCTGCCGCCCGGTGGAGCGGCCCTGCGCCGGCTAGACGTGACGCTCCTGCAGACGGCCCTGGACAGGTTGTCCAGGATCGATCGGGAGGCCATCGCCGCGGGCCGGCTGGCCTACACGAAGTCCGTGCGTGAGGCTCTCGACTGGGTGGACGGGGCTCACGAGGGCGCCGACATGGCGTTTCTGCTCGACCCGACTCCCGTGGCGGAGATCGCGGCCGTCGCGACCGACGGCGACGTCATGCCCCAGAAATCGACTTACTTCTACCCAAAGGCCCTCACCGGGCTCATCATCAACCCTCACGAATGGTGAGTCGGGGCGGGTGGGCGTCTCGACGCGGAATCTAGGAACCCGAGGTACATGAGCGACAACACCCCCGACGGCCTGCGCGTTGCGCGGCCACATTCGGTCGGCTCCAACGGCCGGCCGATCCGCAAGGATGAGATCGAGGTCACCGATCGCGGGCTATACGTCGAGTCGTGGATGCCGGAGCGGCGTTCGCGGCGGCGGCCGCTGCTCTTCGTCCACGGCGAGCTGACCGGCTCCTGGGTCTGGGAGCGGTACCTCTCGTACTTCGCGAGCCGAGGCTGGGAAGGCCACGCCCTCAACCTGCGGAACCACTACTGGTCGCAGAACGCCGACATGGCCTCCACCGACTTCGAGACGTACGTCGGGGACGTCGTGTCGGTCATGGACAAGATCGGACCCCACACCGTCTCGATCGGCCACGGCATGGGTGGCCTGCTCATTCTCAAGGCCGCGGAACGTCATCCGCTGGGGGCGATCGTTCTGCTCGACAGCGAGCTCCCGCGCGACCTGCGCCCGACGGTTCGGCCGCACGAGCTGCGTGAGATCCCGGACGTCTACGGCCGGGACCACATCGGCTGGGAAACGCTGCCAGAGAAGCTCCAGCGCGAGAACCGCGACCTCACGATCGACGATGTGATCCGGCTGCAGCACCTGTTCGGGCAGAAGCCGCACGAGTCGGGCTTGGCCAGGCGCGAGATCCTCGAAGGAATCCCCATCGATCGGGCTCGGCTGCCCAACGTGCCCATTCTGGTCGTTGGGGCGGGCCTGGACGGGACTTCGGCCGCCACCGGCGCCAGCCGCCTGGCCGACTGGCTGGGCGGCACCTACGAGCCGTTCGGGGCTCACTCGCACTACGGGCTGGTCATCGGCGAGCAGAGCTTCCAGCAGGTCGCCGACGGTGTTCGGGCTTTCCTGGAGACGCACCGGCTGTAAGGGGTCGTCCGTCCGCCCGCGCGATCACCGGTGGCAGCGCATCCCCGTTGGCGCGCACCCGTTGGCGCGCGGTTGCGGCTCCTGCTATCATCCCGCCCGGTCCGCCGTCATGGCGGCCGAACGCGATGCCGCATTCGTCTAGAGGCCCAGGACACCGCCCTCTCAAGGCGGAGACCATCGGTTCGAATCCGATATGCGGTACCAGCTCGCAACTGCCTAACGCCCCCGGACCGCGCCCCGGGGGCGTTCCTCTTGTACGCCCGGCATGGGCAACAGCTTGGAGGTGAAAGTCCTCTGCAGGAGGCGGTGGTGCTAACTGCTAGCCGGAGGCAACGGCGTCACCGCGAGGTGGGGTCGGAAGGAAGCCCGAGGCAAAGCTCTGACCCGAGGAATACGAATCGCATACAAGGCTGGGCAGCCCGGATGAGCCGGCAAGACACGGTGAAGTCCGCCACCACCAAGGGGCTGTCAGGTAGATGCGGCGGGGCCAGAGCGAAGGCGGCTGTTCTTATCCGGGGAGACCTCGTCGGGTGCCGGAGTAATCCGGCCGTCCTCATCGCAAGGTGGGAGCGGACCGGTGAGGAGTCAGCAGCGGCCATAGTACCGGCTCGGGATCGCAGATCCCGCGGGATCAGCATCGCCGGGAAGGGCCAAACGTCAGTCCGAGGATCGGATCGGACAGACTCGCGATCGGCGCATCGACCGCGGCCATCCCATCTTCATGATGGGTCTGTATCCGGAGGGCGACGGTGAAGCCGTCGGGAACCGGAGCAGAGCGCAGCGCCGAACCGGTGTCTCCTGCAACCGAACCTCACCCCGCCCGGGCAGACGGTCTCTGGGAGGTCCTCCTCTCAGCGGACAATCTCGCTCGGGCGTTGCGGCGCGTCGAGGTCAATCGCGGCGCTCCTGGTCCCGACGGCATGAGCACAGCCGAGCTTCGGCCGTATCTCAAGGCCGCCTGGCCGGAACTTCGCGCATCTCTCGACGCAGGCACATACCGACCCAGCCCAGCCCGACGGGTGACGATCCCCAAGCCCGGCGGCGGTGAGCGTGAGTTAGGCGTGCCGACGGTCCTCGACCGCTTTCTCCAGCAGGCGTTGAGCCAGGTATTAGCTCCCGTCTTCGAGCCAATGTTCTCGGACCGAAGCTTCGGCTTCCGGCCCGGACGGAGTGCCCACCAGGCCGTCGAGACGGCGAGGCGGGAAATCGAGTCGGGAAGGACCTGGGTCGTCGATGTCGATCTGGACCGGTTCTTCGACCGAGTTCAGCACGACGCCCTCATGGCCAGAGTGGCCAGGAAGGTCGGCGACCGGCGGGTGCTCAAGCTCATCCGCCGCTATCTCGACGCCGGGGTCATGGTCGCTGGCGTGAAGGTCGCGACAGGGCAGGGGACGCCNNAGCGAGCGAGCGGCTCAACGGGTACTCGATGGCATAACGGTCTATGTGGAACGGCGACTCCATCTGCAGGTGAACACGGCCAAGAGCGGTGTATCCCCGGCAACTGTCCGGGGTCTGCTCGGCTTTGGCTTCTATCGGCGAGACGGCAGGATCAGAGTCAGGCTCGGGCCAAAGACGAAGACTCGTCTGCGTGCCCGGTTACGCGAACTCACTTCCCGTCGTCGCTCGATCGCCATGCCGATCAGGCTCGCGCAGCTCAACCGGTTCCTTGGAGGCTGGACCGCCTACTTCGCTCTGGCCGAAACGCCCTCGGTGTTCGATGAGTTCGACGAGTGGCTCCGCCGCAGATTGCGACAGGTTCGTTGGAAGGAGTGGAAGACTTGCGGCGCCAAACGCCGCAACCTGCGGTCGTTCGGTATCCCCGATGCGCAGGCCCGCCAGTGGGCGGCCAGCCGGAAGGGTTACTGGCGGCTCTCAGGATCCGCCCCACTCAGTCGAGCCATGCCGATCAGCTACTGGACCGATCTTGGTCTGGTGCCGATCGGCACCCGTGTCCGTCGTCTTCGGGAGCACTGGCGAACCGCCGGATGCGGACCCGCACGTCCGGTGGTGTGGGAG
>PLOC01000075.1 GCA_003141955.1 Chloroflexota bacterium | reverse complement strand
GCTGATCGTGTTGGGCGGTTCCGGGGTGGGCGGCGCCTCTTCCGGCTCGATAGGCTCCGGCAGGACCAGGAGCGTCGGCCGCGCGAGGTCGCCGGCCAGGCGGGCCCCGGTGAAAGCTATCCACCCGCCCGAGTCTTTGAACCGCTCGACTCCGCCGCGATCCTCGAGGTAGGACCCGAACGCTCGCGACTTGAATCGCTCGAGTACCGGCANNCTCCGCGGCGCACCACTCCTCGTACGCCTCGAAGAGCCTGCCGAGCGTCACCGTTGCCCCTGCCTCGTAGACGACGCGACTCTCGACGAAGGCGCCGAGCTTGTCCTGATCGGATCGGTAGGCGGCCGTCTTGACGAGCACCGTGGCGGGGAGGGGCCAGAGCGAACGGCCGGCCGCGTACTCGACGGCGCCGCGGACGGCCCATGCGAGGATCCCGGGCGCCTCTGTCGCCAGAGTGTCCGCGAGGTCCGGATCTTCGGGCAGCAAGCCGGGTTCGCCGGGCTTCCCGAAGCGAACGTTCCACGGTATCGCCGCGACGCGGCGCCAGAAACCAGGGGTCGCATCGTCGGCCGAGGGCAGGTGGTTCGTCACGAGGGCGAGGGTGTGCGTCGGTTCCCAGGACGTCGATCCCGCGTACAGCCCGCGGCCGGTTATCGGGTCGATGCTGACGAGCTTCTTCATCGTCCCGCCGCGCAGCTTGGCGCTCCGGTCCGGCTCGGTCGCGAAGGCGAGACGGGCCCCGCGAAGGTTCACGAGGTCAGGCGTCGCCTCGCCCGCGCGGCGCTTCGCGTCGGTCAAGGTTTCGATCGAGATAGACGTCGCATATTCGCCGAAGGCCCGGCGGAGGGTCCTGCTCGCGACTGACTTTCCGTTGTTTCCGCGGCCGTGCCAGACGGGCAGGAGTTCCTTTGACTTGCCTATCAAGGCCGAGCCGATCAGGAGCTCGAACCACCCGCACAGCTCGACATCGCCCGCAAATACTTCGGGCAGGAATTGGAGCCAGCGCGGGCACCCCGCCGAAGGGTCGAAGTCGACCAGGGTCGAGCGCGAGATCATGTCCTCCGGTCGCCCGTCCCGGAGCTCGCCCGTTCGAAGGTCCACAACGCCATTCGGACAGCCGAGCAGCATCGGATCCGGGTCCCACGCATCGGCCCGGGTAGCGATCGGCTCCATGGACGCGGCCAGTTCGAGCCCGGAGTTGACGGCGGAGTTCGTCGCGCCGGCTGCCTGCACTTCTGCAAGGCGCCTAGCGCGCTCCAGCTCGCCCGTCTCGACCAGGGCCCGGCGGTATCGGTCGGCTAGCACTTCGAGCCAGACCCGCTCGACGCTCCCGTCTTGATCCGGCTGCCAGCGGTGCCCGGCCCATAGGAGCCAGCGGGCCCGGCCGTGGTCGAACCGCACGCGGTCCCCTGCCATCTGTGCGAAGTGCCAGGCTGCGGCGGATTGCTTGACAAGGTGGGCCGGCGCGTCCGTCAAGTTGACCGGCTCGGCGATCATGGGGCGCCGCTTCCGGGAGGCCGTCTCGTCCCAGTTCCTCGCGGGCGACCCGCGGCGATCGCGTCGACCTCAGACGAAGGCACGAATCGCCGGCCGCCGACCTCTACACTCCGGACCGTTCCGGCGGCCATGAGCTGATAGAGCGTGCTCCGAGCGATGCCGCCCAGCCGGCGGGCGGCCTCTTCGACGCTGAGCAGCTCTACCGCCTGCGGCGGCGCAGGAGCCATCGCGGCGAGATCGATCACGGCGTCCGCGAGCTCGAGGGCGATGGCGCGGACTCGGTCCTCCGCCAACTGGCGCCGGGCGTCGGAGTTGGGACTAGCGAGACGAACGGTCATCTGTCGAGTGCCCCCACCGCTTCGGCGAGCTCCGCGACGGCCGCCGCTACGCGTTCGGAGACAGGATCCGTGCCGTCGAGTGCCGCGAGGTAGCGTGACGCGAGGCCTGGAGGCACGCGGCCGAACCGCTCCGCCTGCGCGACCCGCGTCCGGCTGACGCCCAAGCGTTCGGCTACTTCGCGCTGAAGCAGGCCCGCTCGGGCTCGTTCTGCCTTGAGGTCGCGGCCGGTTATCACCCTCAGAGAGTGCGCCGGGGCACGCCACCGGGCTAGTTAGAAGGTTGCGCGGCCGACAGCCGCAGAGAGTTACACCTGCCCTCGCCTTAGTCGGCTAGCTCGCGCTCCGCCTTCCGTATCTGATTGCCGACCTCAGAAACCCAGCCCGTCCAGCGGGGAGGGAGGTACGGTTGGCGGCCTACTTCGTCGGGATAGGCCCTTTTGGCGATGCTCTTCGCCGACTCGCGCGGCGGCACTCTGTGCCAGTAGAGCCACTTGACGCGCTCCGCGAGAGCCGCCCGCAGCTTGTCCGGCACGCGTCCGCGAGGCCGGAGCGCGGCAGCGCGTGCTTGCTCGACCGCCTCCGCGTAGGCATCGCGAACCTGCTCTAGCTCCCGGATCGTCGTGCCCCCGGGGAAGTCGGCGACGAAGGTGAGCCCGGCATCGGGCTGGAGGCTCGGCTCCGGCTCGCCGTCGGCTTCGACTGACTCGGCGAACCACTCGAACCAGTCCGGCTCGAGAGGGCCGCGGTTCCGGCAGCGGCTCCAGTGCTGCCCGAGCAGGTCAAGATCCCGGCGCAGCCAAGCCCACGGCAGGGCTACGGCTGCGCAGTATCGATCGATGAGCTCGGCGCGAGCGTCGACCATCCTGTCTATGCCCGCGCCACGGCGCAGTTCGAGCAGCCCGGCAGACTGCCAGACTGCGGGATCCGGCTCCGGGCCCCGCTCTAGCGTGGCCTCTAGCGCGACGAACAGCTCGCACGCGTCCGGGCGCTGCGCGAGTAGGCGAAGCAGTTGGGCTCTGGCGAGTGCCCGGCCCAGCGTCTCGCCCTGGTCCGCTCCGCCGAGCGCTTGGCGGCGTCCTGCCCGGTGATCGTGCCACCAGACGTCTTCAGGATCGGAGACGAGCGGCAGGCGATCCTCGCCGCTCACGGTCGGTCACCAGGGCCGCCCCCGTTGCCGATTGCCCGCTCAAGGGCGTCGGCCGCAGCCCGCTTCGATTCGCGGTCGAGGTGGGCGTAGACGTCCGACGTGATGGCGATGGAGGAATGGCCGAGCTGCTCGCTGACGAGCTTCAACGGGACCCCCTGGCTCAGCATCAGGCTCGCGGCGCCATGCCGTAGGTCGTGGAATCTGACGTGGGGCAATCCCAGCCGCTTCAAGGCCGCGGCAAACGTCTTCGTCACGGCCCACGGGTGCAACGGGCGACCGACCTCGTCCGTGAAAACGAGGGAGTCGACGTCTTGCCACAGGTCCGGCCCGAAGGCGAGCTTGTCCGCAGCCTGGCGGGCCTTCTGCCGATGCAGAGCCCGCGCCGCGGTGGAGCCGAGTTCGATAGTTCGCCGAGACTTCGCCGTCTTGGGCTTGGCCAGCTCATAGACGTTGCGGCCTGCGGCGCGTGCGAGCGATCGCCGAACCGTCAATGTCGGACGGGTGCCGTCGAGCTCGACGTCCGACCACGAGAGCCCGAGCAGCTCACCCTGCCGGAGGCCAGTCGTCGCCGCGAGGCAGAAGAGCGGCCCGAGCCGATCGTCGGCCGTGCCTTCGATCAGCTGGTGCGTCTGGTCGGCGCTCAAGGTCGGGAGATCTCGGCGCTCGACACGAGGCGGACGAGCGAGGCTGGCGGCGTTCGTCGTGAGCAGGCGGTCGCGCATGGCGTCGTGAAGGATTTCGCCCAACGTCGTTCGGACCGCTCGAGCCGTCGAGCCGCTGCGACCCTTGGCGGTGATGGAAGACGTGAGGCGCTCGACGGCGGTCGACGTGATCGCCCGGAGCTTCAGCGCACCGAGGGCCGGGACGATGTAGGCGTCGAGGTGCTGTTGGTGGCTCCTGGCCGTCGACGGTCGGACGCGGAGCCGAATGTTCGGCAGCCAGGTCTCGGTCACGTAGGCGTTCAGGGTCTTCGCGGAACCCTTGGCGCTGACGCCGTCCGCGATGTCGCGCTTGAGGTCGTTCAAGCGATCGCGCGCCAGTTCGAAGGTGGGGGCACTGACCACGCGCCGATCGCGCAGTCCGGTCGTGGGATCCATGACGAAGATGGCGCCGCGCCAGCGGCCGGCGGCGGTCTGGTAGATCGAACCCTCACCCCGGACTCGCCGACGAGGCTTCGTGGTAGCTTTGCTCATGGTCCTGATCTCCTACTAGATCTCGGCCAAGGACCCTCGTCGCTTTCCAACCGCGGCGGGGGTCCGTCCTTGTCCGTCCTATGCTACCACTTAAGCTACCAGGACGGAACGGCAAGAACGCTCTGCGGGCTACTCAGGGGCCTATTCGTGCGTGAATTGTGGTGCCGGAGGCGAGAGTTGAACTCGCACGACCCGAGGGTCCGCGGAGTTTAAGTCCGCTGCGTCTGCCTGTTCCGCCACTCCGGCACTCGCGTGAAGCGT
>PLOC01000114.1 GCA_003141955.1 Chloroflexota bacterium | reverse complement strand
GCGGCCACTCGGCGCGGCGCGGCGGCGCTGAACTACCTGGACCCGACCGTCCTCCCGGCCGCCTTCTCCGCCCTGGCGGCTTCTGCGGCCCGACGCGTGGAGCCGGCGGTCAGCATCCGGCAGGCCTCGTCCATGTCGTCAGTACAAACGAGAAGATCGGGGTCTTCGGGCGCGATGTTTCCGTGCGCGGTCGGATCGCGGCGCAGCCAGTCGAGCAGGCCGGCCCAGTATTCCGTGCCGATCAGGACCACCGGGAAGTGGCGAATCTTGCCCGTCTGGATGAGAGTCAGCGACTCGAACAGCTCGTCCAGCGTGCCGAAGCCGCCGGGGAAGATGGCGAAGCCATCGGCGTACTTCACGAACATCACCTTGCGCGCGAAGAAGTAGCGGAACTCGACGGCGAGGTCGACGTACGGGTTGACCGCCTGCTCGTGCGGCAGCTCGATGTTGCAGCCGATGGAAAGCCCGCCGGCCTCGTGGCAGCCGCGGTTGGCGGCCTCCATGATGCCGGGCCCACCGCCGGTGATGACGGCGAAGCCCTCGCGGGCGAGGTTGGCGGCCAGCTCGCGCGCCTGGGCGTAATAGGGGTCGCCCTCGCGCGTCCGGGCCGAGCCGAAGATGGTGATCGCCTTGCCGACGGCCGCCAGAGCGTCGAACCCCTCGACGAACTCGGACATGATGCGCAGCGACCGCCACGGATCCGAGTCGAGGAAGGCCGGCCGTTGGCGCGGCGAGAGCAGTCGCTCGTCCTCCGTCCGGGCATGGACGGTGAGCATCGCAGTCGCCTTGGGCCGGTAGGTCACGCGACCGCTGCGGCGACGCTCGTGGTTGCCGTTGCCGTTGCCGCTGTGCGCGCCGTTGTGGTTCGCGCCGGCGACGGCGTCCGGTGCGGAATGGGGAGCCGCGGGGCTCGAAGGCGCCTGGGCCTGCGAGGACGCGGGTTGCCCCTTCCTGGTCGGCCGGCTGCCGCCCTTGTCCCTCTTGTTCTGCGAATGAGGCATCTATCTCTCCTGGTCGTACTCGCAGAGGATGCCACGCCGGTGACACAGCCGTGCGGTCGACTCCATAGGGATCGGCTGATCGGACGGTAAGATCACCCGCCGCAACGGGTGGCGCGAATGCTCTGTGGGCGCGCGGCTGCCGCAACGCCAGCTGCCCGTCGGGGAGCGGCGAACCGCTCCCCGACACGCGACACGGGACGGCTGAAGGCCGCCTACCCGGTTATCTCGGCGCGGTCCGAGAAGAGGGAGACAACGACGAGGCACCCGATCAGCCAGACGAACACCATGACGAGAGCCTGGTCGGCCGGCAGACTGGCGGTCGCCGACGCGCCGCCGCCCAATCCGCTTCCCGATCCCGTCGACACCGCCGCGCTGGCTACGCTGAACGGCATGAATTTGACGATGTCGGGCAGCAAGAGGCTCGCGAAGCCCTCACCGAAGTAGAAGGCGATGCCGGCGCCGATCCCGGCGAGCTGACTCCGGGCCAGCGTCGCTATGGCGAACCCGAGGGCGGTTTCCTCCATAACTGCGACCCAACCCTTGAGGAGCCGTTCGGGCAAATCGCTGAGCGTCGACGTGTCGCTCAGGCCGCTCGTCGAGATGCCGGCCAGACTGGCCGAGGCGACGGCCGCGACATCGGCGATCACGAACACGACCACGATGCCGATGGCGATCATCAGCCCGATGGAGGCATAGGAGAGGAGCATGTAGCGGACGCGGCTCTCGCCTCGCGCCACGGCCGACTTGAGCGTGCCCCAACTCCACTCGGATCCGGCGATCGCTGCGCCGTAGATCATGCCGAAGAGGCCGCCGATGCTCACGACGACCGAGAGCATCCGGTCATAGGCCCCCGGGAAGGTGAGCAGGTCCTTGATCGCCGCACGGCTGCTCTGACCGCTTGCGCTGCCGGTGCCCACGGTTCTGCTGGCCGTGGCCCCGGCAAGAATGAGGATTAGCACAATCAGCCCGACCAGCAGCCCGAACGTGACGAACGTCGCCGGCCGCCGGTAGAGCTTCCGAATGCCCGAGAAGAAGAGCCTCATGCCGCGGTCCCCTTTCCGGCGGGGGCGCCGCCGTTCTGTGCGCCGTTGGGCGAGCCCAGGCCGACGAACTCACCTTCGCTGCTCGAAGGTCCCTGACCGCCCGTCAGCTCCAGGAAGAGCATCTCCAGATCGGTGCCCGACTCCAGGCCTGAGGCGTAGATGCCCGCCCCGGCCAGCTTCTGATTCACTTCTTCGGCGCGATTGGTGCCGAGGTGAACGGAGAGCCAGCCCTCGTCACGGTCCGTCTCGGTGAGACGTTCGGCCTTGGCAAGAGGAGCGAGCGCGGCGATGGCGCCGTCGACCAGATTCGGCCGCACGCGGACCTTGATGACGCCCTGCATCGACAGGAGCTCCTTGAGCGGACCCTCGCGGACCAGCTTGCCGGCAGCGATGATCCCCACCACGTCAGCCATGACCTGGACCTCTGCCAGGAGGTGGCTCGAGACGAAGACCGTCTTGCCCTGCGACGCGAGCGTCTTGAGCGTGTCGCGCATGGCCACGATGCCGGCCGGGTCGAGACCGTTTGCCGGCTCGTCGAGCAGCAGGAGCTTCGGATCGCTAAGCAGCGCGGCGGCTATGCCGAGCCGCTGCTTCATGCCCATCGAGTAGTTCTGCACCTTGTCGTTGGCGCGGTCGCACAGGCCGACGAGATCCAGCAGCTCCTCGATGCGCTTGGAAGGCACCGGAGCGCCCGACGCGGCCAGCTCGCGGAGATTGGCCCGGGCCGAGAGGTACGGGTAGAAAGTCGGCGATTCGATGAGCGCCCCCACCTCGAACAGGCGATGCCGATCTCCGCGCCTGAACGGCTTCCCGAGCACCTCGACCGTGCCGCCGTCGGCGTGGATCAGCCCGGTCAGGACTCGCATGGTCGTCGTCTTGCCGGCGCCGTTGGGACCGAGGAAGCCGTACACCACGCCCGCCGGGACCGACAGGTCGAGGCCGTCGAGCGCACGCCGGGGTCCGTAGCTCTTGCGCAGTCCGCGAGTGGCCAGGGCAAGGTCGTCCGTGCCGCTCGCGCCGCCGGCGCCGCTCGTGGCGCTCACTCCGGCGCCGCCCATGCGCACTCCGCCCGTGCCGATCATGCCGGTCCTCCGCCGGCACTCCGTGCCGGGCTCGTGGGTGGCGTTCCGAGATTCACCTGGGTCGCTCCTTCTGTCGAAGCCGACGTTGGGGATGAGGCCGACAAACGTTCGGCCATGATCTGGAGGAAGTGATCGAACTGGGCCAGCTCGTCCGGTGTCAAGAGTGCCAGCACCTTTCGCATTGCCTCTTGTCGGGCACCCTCGATCTCCGCCAGCAGGCGAGCGCCCTCATCGCTGAGCCCGCAATCGACCACGCGCCGGTCATCGGCCCGGTGAATGCGCGTCGCCAGTCCGCGGCGCTCCACTCGATCGACGAACTCGGAGGCAGTGGCATCGGTCACCCCCAGCATGTCGGCGAGCTGCCCGATCGAGACGGGCCCCGATTGACGGAGAACAAAGAGGAGTCGCAACTGACCGAACGTCAGGTCGTGGGAGGCCCAGGCCGGCGGCCCATTCGGCATCAGTCGGCCAAGCGCCCGGGCGTGAGCCTCGACTTCGTCGAACGTTACGGCATTCCTTGATGTTTCGGCCATGCCCTTACCTTATGGCTGATTCCTCATGGAATCCTGAAATCGGGACCGGTTCCGCACCACTGATCGGGCGCCACCTGCAGCGGGTCTACTGCGCTGTTCCGGCCAGCCAGGCCTTCCACGTGGCGTCGGCCGGGCCCGCGGTGAAGGCGGTACCGAAGCGGACGAGGGGCAGCCGGAGCAGCCCATTGTTGGCGAGCAGCCGCTCCACGATCTCGTCGTCGCCCAGTCGCATGTAGGCCAGGCCCAGTTCCTTGTACTGGCGGCCCTTGGTGTCCAGCAGCGCGGCCGCGCCGAGCCGTTCCACGAAACGGCGCAGCTCCCCGGGCGCGATCGGCTTGCGGCGCAGGTCCACGAACGTAACGTTGACACGGCGCTCCTTGAAGTAGCGCAGCGCGGCCTGGGTCGGGCGCGAGTCGGCGAGCCCGAAAAGCTGGACGGTGGGGCCGGCGGGGGCGGGCATGGCAGGAAGATTAGCGGGTCGAGCCGCTACATCTCGTTCCAATGGCCCGGCCGCGGGCCGATCCCGGATGAGCCTCGGCAGGCTGGCCGGGCCGGTCGGCGTCGTCGGTTCTTGCAAGATTCCCGCCCCGTGATCGCTACTCAAGGGTCTGGTCGTTGTCCGGAGGGCCCGAGTCGCGCGGCGGCCCGTGCGGCGCGGTCGGGACCCCCGTTTCACCTCGGGCAGGCGCGATCGACCTCGAGAGAAGGGCCGCAGGGCCACTCCGGCCGGTGCGGTTCCTGCGTTACGACCGCCGTACGGGAAATCCGCAGAAACGGGCCACGCCAGGACGCGAAGGCGGCGTGGCCCTCCCAACAGTCGTCCGCGATGGGCCTCCCGACGGTCGTCCGCGGTGCCCCTCCCCACAGTCGGTATGCGGCGGGCCTCCCCCTTGTGCTTCGCGGCCGCTACCATCCACGCAGGAGGTGCGGCGTGATCTGGTTCACCGTTCAGCTGGACGACAAGCCCGGGGCCCTGGCGCGAATGGCGGCCGCCCTCGGCGAGCGAGGCATCAACATCACCGCCATCGTCGGGGTCGCCGAGGACACCGACGGCGCACTGATGCTGACCACGAGCGACGCGGCCGGTACTCGCAAGGCGTTCGAGTCGCTGAAGCTCGCCTTCGAGGAGCACGACGATGCGGCCGGCCTGACGCTCGACGACATGTCGCGGGCAACCGGCCTGGCCGACCACGGCATGAGCGTCGGGGGCTAACCATGGCACGTGCGGAGCACACCGCGCCAACGGTCGCCGTTCGCCTCGACTACGCCGACCGCCCGGCCGCGATCGCGGAAATCGCCGCTCATGTGGCCGCGGCCGGCGGCACCGTCCGGACTCTGAGCACCGTTCGCCGCTGGACGGACGCCGAGGCTGGGCCGCTGGTTGAGATCGAGCTGGAGATCGAGGGGCTGCTCGACGAACGCGTCACCGAGGTCCTCTCCGAGCTGCCTGACCTGCGGGGCTGCCGCAAGACCAAGTCGCTGGACAAGGTATTCGGCAAGCGGCTCATCGTCATCGGCGGCGGGGCACAGATCGCCCAGGCCGTGCTCGGGGCGGTGAGCGAGGCGGACCGCCACAACCTCCGCGGCGAGAAGATCAGCGTGGACACCATTCCGCTCGTCGGCGAGGAGAACCTGGCCTCGGCGGTCCGCGCGGTGGCCGACCTCGACCGGGCGCGCGCGCTCCTGCTCGCCGGCTCGATCATGGGCGGCGACATCACCAGGGCCGTGCAGGAGATCCAGGCGCTCGGCATTCCCGTCATCTCCCTGAACATGGTCGGCACCGTGACGGACGTGGCGGACCTGGTGGTCACGGACCCGGTCCAGGCCGGCACGATGGCCGTCATGGGCATCGCCGACACGGCCAAGTTCGACTTCGCCCGACAGAAGGGCCGGCGCTACTAGCCGGCGGTCGAACCGGCGGCCGAACGGTCGAAGGCCGAACGGCCGAACCGGCGGCCGGCCTGATGGCGAACCGGCGATCGGCCCGAAGGCCCGAAGGAACCGGCGGCAATCGGAGGCGCGAAATGCGCATCGCGACCTGGAACGTCAACTCGCTCAAGGCCCGCCTGCCGCGGGTCGAGGAGTGGCTGGCCCAGCGCGCCCCCGACGTGCTGCTGATGCAGGAGACCAAGCTCGCCGATGAGGCGGCCCCGGACATGCCGTTCCAGATGGCCGGCTACCAGCTGGCCCATCACGGCGAGGGGCGCTGGAATGGCGTCGCAATAGCGAGCCGCGTCGGGATCGCGGACGTTGTCACGAACTTCGGCGACGGCCCGGTCCGCCGCTCACCCGGCCCCGAGTCCGCGACCGCGGCGATCGCCGATGCCATCGAGGCCGAGGCTTCGGTCGCGCCCGGAGACGAGGCGCGGATGATCTCAGCGGTCTGCGGCGGCGTGCGCGTCGTCAGCATCTACGCTCCCAACGGTCGAGCCCTCGACACGCCGTTCTATCGAGCCAAGCTGGCCTGGTTCGACCGCCTGGCCCGCTGGCTGCGCGAAACCCAGGATCCGGCCGGGTCGCTGGTGGTCGGCGGCGATTTCAACGTCGCGCCCGAGGACATGGACGTCTACGACCCGAGCGACTTCGCCGGCGCCACGCACGTCTCCGCGCCCGAACGCGAGGCCGTCGCGACTCTGCGCGACTGGGGCCTGGTCGACGCCTACCGACTCCATCACCCCGAACCCGGCAAGTTCAGCTGGTGGGATTACCGAGCCGGCAACTTCCACAAAGGCCTGGGGATGCGCATCGACCACTTGTACGCGACCCGCTCCGTGGCTGCCCGCTGCACCGCCGCCGAGATCGACCGCGACGCCCGCAAGGGCCAGCTCCCCTCGGACCACGCCCCGGTCTACATCGACCTCGCGGACTGACGCCTTCGCGAGCCGCGGGGCCCGCCCTCGCCGCTACTTACCGACGATGATCAGCGCGGCCGTCAGCGCCTTGAACGTCTCGAGGCTCATGCCGGTGCCGGTCGCCTCCCACGTGGCCTTCGCCGTGCCAACGTAGAGCGTGAAGTCGGCGCCGCCCGGTCCCTCGAACAGCTGGCCCTCGAGATCGCCGAACATGGCCGTGCCCGTGCTCGTGCCGGCGGGCGCACAGGCGCTCTGGCCTGCGCCGCAGAGGTCACCTTCGGACAGAGTCAGGGTTTGTCCGCTCGGTCCGGTGTAGCTGGCGGTAACCGTGGTCACGACTCGCCCCTCGCCACTCACGGATTCGCGCTGCCAGCCGACCGGCAGCACCGCGCAGTAGACATCGAAGGGTGCGCTCATCGATGCCGCCTTGAACGAGCCAGGGCCGTCCGCTTCCCCGGAGCAGTCGATAGGCTGGTGCCAGTTGCTCGGCTGCGCGGTTGGCGTCGGCACGACCACCACCTCGCCACCGTGCGCGATCGCAGGTGGCGGCCACGTGCCGCCATCGACGAGATCTCGCGACCCGACGGGCTGGTCGAGGTGGACGACGTAGGGAGGTTCCGGGGTCGCGGGGATGGTGAGCTGACAGGTTTGCGGGCCGAGAAGGCTCAGCACGAAGGCCGTGACGCTGACCGCCGTCTGGCTGTAGTCGACGTGGGTCACTATCCGACCCTGCGGTGACCGGCCGCTGCTACAAGCCAGCTCGGCGACGTCGATGTCGATCTCGGTCGCGCTGGCGGAATAGGGCACGGACGGGTCGAGCCCCCACGTCCCCGTCGTGTACCCGGCCGGTGCCACGGCCATCAACTGGCAGCTGCCCGACCCGGCAACCTGCCAGCCATCCGCCGTGACTGCGCCGGAGAGAGACGTCCCGCGCTGGACGGTTACTTCGGCACGGTCCGAACCTGTCGTCAGCCCGGCGATGAACATGACCTGGGAATCCGATTGGGAGACGATCGTCCAACCGGAGGCAGGCATATCGAGCTCCTGCGCGAGGTCGGCCCGCAACGCGGCTGCGGCTCCCGTATCCGCCGTCTCGGCATTCGCCTTTGCCGAGGTGAGAACGCTCGGCGGGAAGCTGATTCCGTTGCCCCAACAGCCGATGAGCCCCGTCGGCTGAAACGGTGTCGGGCTGCCGGAGGTGCCGGACCCGAGCGGCAAGGCGACGCGGATCAGGGCGCCGGCCAGCACCAGCACGGCTCCGACACCCGCCAGGGCTCGCAGCCCGTCGGTTCGCGATCTGGGCCTGATCACAGGTCGGACACGCTGGACGCCCTCCCCTTCTACGAGCGCCGCCAGCGGCTCGCCGTATTCCCGTTCGTCTGCCGGCCGGCGCCGCAGCGCCGTTTCAATCCGCTCGTCGTCGCTCATCGTTCGTCCTCGACTTGTATGCGCCGCCGCAAAGTCCCGAGTCCGGTGGACGCGTGGCCTCGCGCGGCGCTGGCAGTGATCCCCAGGGCCAGACCGATTCGCTCGTACGGCAGATCGGCCCGGTAGCGCAGATAGAGAACGGCACGCTGGCGCTCCGGCAGCCGATCGACCGCCTGCCAGATAGCGTCGACCTCGATAGTTCGCGCCGGGTCGCCGTCGTGCCGGCACCGATCGGCGGCCCCCGAAAGCCCACCTCCAAGTCGGTCGACCAGACCGGCCACCCGCCGTCG
The DNA here is from genome assembly GCA_003141955.1 of Chloroflexota bacterium. Lineage (GTDB taxonomy): Bacteria > Chloroflexota > Limnocylindria > Limnocylindrales > CSP1-4 > Fen-1039. Next base: position 4,961 of record PLOC01000114.1, on the reverse strand, counting down.
CAGCCGGTGGCTGTCGACGCTCACCCGATACAGCGTTCGGAAGGCCCAGGCGTCCGGATCGGCGACGCCGGCGCCGGAGTCCAGCACACGCCACAGGCGCAGCATCGTCTCCTGGACCGCGTCGGAGGCCTCTTCGTCGCCGAGCCCGAGGCGCCGCGCGAAGCCGAACATCTCCTGCGAGCGGCGCTGGTACAGCAGATGCACCGTCCGCTCGCTACCGGATTCCGCGCGAGCCGGCACGCCGGCCTCGCAGATCGGTAGCGGTCGATCGATCATCACACCCTACAGACGCGGGGAGGACCCCAAACGCTCGGGCGGGTTTCGCGCGGTCGAACCGCCCCGCTTGCGCGACTCGCGCGCGCCCGACCCGAATGGATGGCAGTATGCGCGTATGGAAATCCGCTTCCTCGGCGCTGCCAACACCGTCACCGGATCCCAATTCCTCCTCATCACCGATCGAGCCCATGTGCTGATCGACTGCGGCATGTTCCAGGGCGGCCCGCACGAGGTCGTCCGCAACCGGGTCCCACCGGCCTACGATCCCGCTGGCCTCGATGCGATCGTCCTGACCCACGCCCACCTGGACCACTGCGGCCTGATTCCGCGCGTCGTGGCCGAGGGCTTCAACGGGCCCATATATGCGACTAGGGGCACGATCGAGCTGGCCGCTCTCGTGCTGCTCGACTCGGGCAAGCTCCAGGAGGAGTACGCCAAGCGGCAGCGCCATTGGGCGGCGAAGCACCCGGACAAGGCCGCCCGCGAGGAGCAGCATGAGCTGGCCGACATCCGGGCACAGGAACAGGTCGCCGAGCAGGAGGACGAGGCGACCGCGATCGCAAGCCTGCACCCGGGCGACCTGACGCCGGACGGCCACGTCGTGGCGTCGGGGATTGACGAGCTGGCCCTGCACGACGAGCAGGCCCTGGGCACTCGCATGGGCTACCCGCCCGTCGGCCACGCGAACTACGCGGCTGCCATGGCCGGCAATCCAGCCCAGCCGAACCTCGTCGTCGAGGAGCCGCTCTACGAAACTGCGCAGGCCCAGAGTTCGCTGGCGCGGTTCAAGGCCGTGGCGTACGAGACAACGGTCGCCGTCGCGCCCGGCATCACCGCCGTCTTCCACGACGCGGGCCACATCCTCGGCTCTTCGATCGTGGAGCTGCGCGTCGAGGCGCAGGGGAGCACCCCGGCCCGGACGCTCGTCTTCTCAGGCGACCTGGGCCGCACCGCCGCCCCGATCCTGCGAGACCCCACCGTCATCAAGGCCGCCGACTACGTCTTCGTCGAGTCGACCTACGGCGGCCGCACCCACGAGCCGGAAGATGAGTCTCTCGATCAGCTCGCGCAGGCCGTCAAGGACGTCATCGCGCAGAGCGGCGTGCTCCTGATCCCGTCGTTCGCGATCGGCCGAACGCAGGAGGTCGTCTGGGCCCTTCAGCACCTCCTCGATGCCGGCCGGATCCCGAACATCAAGCTCTACCTCGATTCGCCGATGGCGTCGAAGGCGTCGACGATCTACCGCGAGCACCGCGACTACTACGACGCCGATACGCTGGCCCTGCTGGCGAAGGGCGAAGGCCCGATCAACTTCCCGAACGAGCAGGAGACACCGCTGGCGGCCGACTCCGAGAAGATCGACCGCTCGCGCCGGCCGTACATCCTGGTCGCCTCGAACGGCATGCTCACCGGCGGCCGCGTCCTGGGCCACCTCCGCACGCTGATCGGCGACACGAAGGCGATGATCCTGTTCGTGGGCTATCAGGGCGAGGGCACGCTCGGGGCGCACCTGCAAGCCGGCGTCAAGACGGCGCGCCTGGACGGCCAGGAGTACCAGGTCCGCTGCGCCGTGCGCTCCATCACCGGATTCTCCGCCCACGCCGACGAGCCGCAAATCCTGGCCTGGCTAGGCCACTTCATCGAGGGCCGAAAGGCCGGCGACCCGGGCGTGCCGCGGCAGGTCTTCATCGTCCACGGCGACCCGGAGGCCCAGCAGGCGATCCAACCCAAGATCGCGGCCCTGGGACTGCCGGCCTCGGCGCCACACTGGCACGAGCACGTCAAGCTCGACTGATATCGCCCGGAGCCTCCGTCAGCCATGCCCAACGCCACGCCTGAAGCCACGATGGTCGCCCGGGCGATCCGCCCGATTCGGCTCGAGGAGCGCGGCGAGCTCGACCGCGTGATCGTGAAGAGATGGGGGTCGCCCTACACGGTCAGCCGCGGTTCGCTTCATCGCGTCTCGGAGCTGCCGTGCCTTCTGGCCACGGACGGCGATCGCTGGTTGGGCGTGGCCGTTTACCGCCTGGCCGCGGGCGCCTGCGAGCTCGTCCTGCTCGAGGCGTTCGAGCGGGGCCACGGAACGGGGACGGCGCTTCTGGACGCGGTAGTGGAGCAGGCCCGTGCCGCGGGCGCTCGCCGCCTGTGGCTCGTGACCACGAACGACAACGTCGATGCCCTGCGCTTCTACCAGCGCCGCGGCTTGCGCCTGGTGCGCCTGTGGCCCGACGCGGTGACCCAGGCCCGCAAGTTGCTCAAGCCCGAGATCCCGCTCGTCGGGGACCACGGGATCTCCATCCGTGACGAGCTGGAGCTCGACTGCCCGCTGACCGACCCATCCGACCGGCTCACGTGTCAACACGTCACGTCGAAGCCGACTGAACGGGGGTAGCTCGATGAAACGGAAGCGCGCGCCCAAGCGCCCATCTTCGAGCGGCAACGTACCGCCCGCAGCTCGCCAGTCGGACAGGCAGCCTCCGGCGAACAAGGAGGCCGGCCGGGCCCTTGCCGGAGCCAGAGCCGGAGCCCAGGGGCCCACCAGCAGCGACCTCGGCTCGCTCCTGGTCTGGAGCCTGATCTTCGCTGTCGTCGCCATCGTTATCGTCGGCGCCGCGTTGCTCATGACGAGGTCCCACAGCGGAATTCCCACCGGCACACCGATCCCTCCCAGCGCGATCACGCCGGCGAACATCCCGTCGAACGACCGGACTCTGGGCGATCCGAATGCGCCGGTCACCATCGACATCTACGGCGACTTCCGTTGTTCCGCCTGCTTCGTCTTCACCACCGGAGGGACACAGAAGAATCTCGTGGACAACTACGTCGCCACGGGCAAGGCCAGGCTGGTCTGGCACGACTATCTAACGATCGACGACAGCGACGGCTCTACCGCCTCGCGCGATGCCGCGAACGCCGCCTGGTGCGCGGCCGACCAGGGCAAGTTCTGGGTCATGCACGACTGGCTGTACGCCAACCAGTCCCCCACCGAGGACGCGTCGGCGTTCGCCATGATCAGGCTCTCCGACATCGGGAGGGCGGCCGGCCTCGACATGTCGACGTACCAGCCGTGCCTGGACCAGGGCACTCACGACGCCGCGATCGCCGCCGAACAGGCGGCAACGCCGGCACAGGTGACCGCGACGCCCTCCATCCTCGTGAACGGCAAGTTCGTGGCCGGGGCGACTTCCGAGCAATGGCCCACCTACGACCTGATCAAGGCCGCCATCGACGCCGCGCTCGCCTCCCCCGCACCGTCCGGATCGAGCGCCCCGGCTAGCTCGTGAACTCGAGCGTAGCCAGGATCTGCGCGGCCATCGCGTCCGTGGCGGCATCCTGGCCTTTGGCCCCGAAGACCAGGAACTCGTAGCCCCTCTCGCCATGAAGGACGACAGCCACGCTCGCGTAGTCCTTCTGCTTGGAGCGGTGGACTCCGAAATGGGTGGCCGGCTCACCGCCAACGGTGGTTGCCGTTCGATCCTCGGCAGGATCTGCGAAGCCGGCTATCGCACCGTCGACCGCCTGGGCGAGAGTCTCGCTGCCGGCGTCGCCATTCACGCAGACGATCTCCCCTGTGGGGCCAAGGTAGGTTGTGCCACTTATGGACTTGTTGACGTCGCTCTTGGACCAGTTCGACGGCGCACCGAAGGCGATCCCGTCGGTGTCATCGGCGATCCACTGCCACGGGTTCTTGGGCGGCGTGATCGTCACCCCGGAAAGCTTGGTGAGAACGAACTCCTGGGCGGTCGTGACGTGGGCCTGGACGCCGTCTACTGGCTCGTCCCAGGTACCCTCCACGCGGAAGACGACGGGCGTGCCATCGTCTTTGGTCCAGAAGGTGAGCGTCACGTGCGCGTTGCTGACAATCCCGATCGCGTCCAGCTCGGCGCCGAGAGCGTCCGGATCCGCGACCTCGAGCCGGTGAAGCGCGGCGCCGTCCTTAGTCTCGACGCCGGCGTCGACGAATAGACGGGAGGGCGAGAAGAACACCCCCGACTCCGCGTTGTCGTCAGACGCCTTGCGCGGCTTCCTGATCCAGGGGCCGCCGTTGCTGCGCTCGTACGCGTAGCTGCCGGCGTAGACCGTATCGTCGGCGATGGTCTTGCCCTGTGAGGTCATGTTCGTCGAGTCGGACTCGTCGCCGGCTCTGTAGCTCATCGATCCGGAGAGCGTGACGTCCATCGACAGGTTGGTTCCCACGGCAGACTGCGTCCCGGTCCCGGTGGCCTGGAACTGGAAGCCCTTCCTGGCTAGGTAGGCCTGGAACTCGCTGACCAGGGGCGAGAGGGTGGGCGCCGCCGACGGGCTGGGCGTCGGCGAGGGCGTGGGCGTGGAAGTCGCGGTGGCGCCAGGACTGCCACTCGGCACAGCCACGGCTGCGGGCGTCGGCGTGGAGTAGGCCAGGATTCCGGCCGGTAGGCGCATTCCGGCGGCACTGGCGATGAGGGCGGCCGCGGTCACCCACAGGCCGAGCTCGGCGATCGCAGCGATCCGGTTTCCCGCTGTACTCATCGATGCCCTCGACCTCCCCTGATGCCGCCGGCGCGGCCACGCGTTCCCCGTGGACCGGCAGGACGGCCGCGAACCAGAATACCCGCCTGCGAGCTGCCCGCGCGCGCCGTTTACCGTTGCGCCCGCCGGCACGCGCGCCGCCGGCTCGTTTCGCGCTGACATAACTCCTCGTTGAG